>NZ_JAQTPQ010000130.1 GCF_028712645.1 Flavobacterium sp.
AAACGAAAGAAAAGCCAGATCGAAAGGTCTGGTTTTTTATTTGGAGTTGTACGTTGTGAGTAGTGAGACACGGATGACACGGATTTTTATTTTTTTTAGTGTTGATGGTGTGGCGATTTGCAGAACGTATTTATGTCTACCCCCATCTAAAGATGTGGCTTTAAGGAATTATTTAGTCTTTGGGGAGCTGAATACATAAGGCGTTTTTGGGACACGGATGACACGGATTTATATGGATGAGCACGGATGTCATTTTTAGTTGAGGGGTGAGTGAATTGACGCGGATGTTATGCTCCATCTTAAGATGTGGTTTTATAGATTATTTAATATTTGAGGAGCTGAATGCGTAAGGCGTTTTTTTGACCGCAGATTGCACCCATTTGCGCAGATTATTTTGTTGAAAAAGAATTCTTCACCTATTATTAAGAAAGTTGTTGTAAATGCTCGTATTGCTCATTGGAATGGGCACAGAATGCAATTCTGCGCGAACGGGTTTCATCACTACTACAACAACCTATTATTAAGAAAGTTGTTGTAAATGCTCGTATTGCTCATTGGAATGGGCACAGAATGCAATTCTGCGCGAACGGGGTGACGAGCAGTAATCATACCCTTATGGGTACAGCAGGAGGCACGTTTTTGAGTGTATTACCGAATTTACATTCGGAAGATGTTTTAAAAACTGTTGTATTGGCTTCTATTGGGGCGACTGCCAGTTTTATTGTGTCGATGGCACTTAAAAGCCTCCTCAAGAAGCACAAAAAGTAGTTTAATCCTTGTTTGAAGTGCCAAGGATTAAACGAAAGAAAAGCCAGATCGAAAGGTCTGGTTTTTTATTTGGAGTTGTACGTTGTGAGTAGTGAGACACGGATGACACGGATTTTTATTTTTTTTAGTGTTGATGGTGTGGCGATTTGCAGAACGGATTTATGTCTACCCCATCTAAAGATGTGGCTTTAAGGAATTATTTAAGCTTGGGGATTTGATTTGCTAGGAGGAGTTTTTTAGCCGCGGATTGCACAGATTGTCACGGATTTATTTTTGTAAATAGAATTACACGGATTTTTCTCTGCCCCATCTATAGATGTGGCTTAAAGGTTTAATTTAATCTTTTGGGAGTGATAGTAGGATATGGTTTTTGACCGCAGGTTGCACAGATTTGTTTTTGTAAATAGAATTACACAGATTTTTCTCCCCATCTATAGATGTGGCTTTAAGGAATTATTTAGTCTTTGGGAATATGGTAAGAGAAGATTTTGTCCACAGATTTGCGCAGATTTTTCTGTTGAGGGTTGGGGTGTTGGGACACGGATGACACATGGGTAAGTAAAAAACCGCGATTGGAAGCGCTACGATTCAACTTTTAATTTAAGTAGGCACTCGTCAAAGACGAGCACAAGTGGGTGACCCTTTTTAATTGTAGTATTAATCCTTGCTCTTATGACTTCTCTTTCTTTGTCTCCCAATTGAGAGATAGAGAGACTAAGATAGCGATTTACACCTTTCATTTCATTGATTTTAAGAGCATTATCTTCGTGTTTTCTTAGTTCATCTTGGGAGTCTAAGATGGAATTTGCAAGTGAATGAATGAGAAGAATACACAAAAAGTAAGCATTATTTTCATCCGTCTCAAAAATGGAAGTTGTTGTTTTTCTTTTTTTTTAGTTTGTTTCAAGCAACCAGCTAAAAACATTTAAATGTTTTACTCCACTTCTGTTTTGGGTAAAAGAATCTGTCGTAAGTAAATATTTTGGGTAGTTGTCTTTGATTTTTTCCAATGCGCCAAACTCACGTTCAAGGGTGTTTTCATTTGTCATTTGCCAAGCTACTTGATAGTATTCGATGTCGCCTGTTGGAGATTTGCACACAAAATCCACTTCAGTATTACGTGTTGTACCTGTCCAAATTTTATTGCCTCTGCGAAGCAATTCGAGGTAAACCACATTTTCCAAGATATGTCCTCTGTCGGTGGTTCGTTCTTTACCTGCTAAAATGTTCAGTAATCCCGTGTCTACCAAATAATATTTTTCTTGTGTGGCGAGTTGTTTTTTACCTTTTAAATCGAATCGATTTACTTTATAAAACACAAAACTTGCCACTAAATATTCTAAATACTTTTCTACAGTAGCGTGATGTATGCTTTGTTTGTCTTGCTTCAAGGTTTTTGAAATATTGCTTGGGGAAAGCGAATTGCCAATGTTTGAGGCTATAAATTTCACAATGTTGCTAAAAGCCCGTTTGTCGTTTATTTGGTGGCGTTGCGTAATGTCTTTTTCAATTATTGTTGTGTAAATGGCTTCCAAATATTCGTATATTTTATCGAAACCTTCTTCTCGCAATGCTACACCTTTGGGCAATGATGTTTCGTTTACATAATCAAAAAATAAGGCTTCATAATTAAGGTATTTGTTACTCGTATCGATGTTCCGTGCCGTTAAGTATTCTTTAAACGAAAAAGGTAAAATAGAAATTTCGATGTAGCGACCGCTCAATAAAGTTGCCAACTCACTACTCAATAAAAATGCATTGGAGCCTGTTATGTAAATGTCGGTGTTTTCAGTAGCAAAAAGTCCATCCACTAATTTTTCAAAAAGCGGAATATTTTGTACCTCGTCTAAAAAAATATAGTTGGGCTTATCAGCTTGCAGTTTCTTTTTTATTTCAAAATAAATGTCGTCCCAGGTTTTGTTCAAATAATTTTCAGGCAACTCAAAGTTGTAGAACTGAATTTGCCGTTTACCAACACCTTGCTTTAGTAATAACTCGCGATAAAGTTCCAGTAGTGTACTTTTGCCTGACCTACGTAAACCACTTACTACTTTTATAAGGTCTTTGTCTTTGTAAGCCAGTAGTTTTTCAATGTATTCTTTGCGGTTTGTGTAATTGTCCATAAAGCAAATATAAAAAATAAATTATCAAAAGAAGTAAAAAATGCAAGTTTTGATAATTTATATTTATCTAAATCTTTCATAAGCTATCGTGAAATTATTGAATAAAGTCTTCTAAATAAACGTAATTACTCCTTGTTTTAAGTTCTTGTTTGCAAAAATGGACGAACATCAGACCTTTTTGCAGACGTAAACTTAGAGCATTTTATTTTGATTTTACTGCAATAAACCCTAGTGTCTTTAATAGCAGTGAGACCTTATTGTATTCCATCCCGAAAGGTTGCGGGGAATGGTTGTCGGTTGAGGGTATTGGGACACGGATGACACAGATGGGTGTTTATCTTAGTTACCTATTGGAGTGGGCACGGAAAAAATTTCCGCGCTAACATACAACGATATTTACTGCATTTCCGAGCGATCGGGCAAATCGAAGTAATCGATAGTGAATTTGGAGAATTTGGAGCTACATTTAAAATCACATTACCTTTTAATCAATAAAAAAATGAATGAGATAGTACCAACAAAAGTTGTCGTAATACATGATAACATAGAGGAGACTTCACCTATAATGGTTAAATGAGAATAAAGTATGGATTTGGAAATGTTATTTTATTTCAACATTCACAGCAAGGGTTGGATTACGTACTTTCCAATCTTGGAAATAAAATGGTTGTCTTATTAGATAAAAACTTTGATGGTAATGAAATAGATGGTATAAAAGTTTTTAGTGCAATCAGGGAAAACACATCTTTGGTTTATATAATCCTAATCACTGTAAGCAAAATTTCTGAAATCAATAGTGAAACTCTTAAAATGCTTATCAATAAGGATTTATTTAAACTTGAGAGTTTTACTCAGGATTATAGAAAAATTATTGAATTAGTGGATGATGCACTTTCAACTCTTAATGTTAGGGTTGATGCCGTTATTGAAGATTGGATAATGAGGCATCCTGTTGAAAAAAGAGAACAAATAATTCTTAAAACTCGGGATGGCCAAGCTTATTCAATGAATGATATTTTAGAGAGCATAAGAAAAGAAACGTCGATTGGTTTACAATTCGAGAGAAATCTATTAAAATTAGCCATTGAACTATTTAGTCGCCAAAAATTGAAATTAGATGATAAATAAAATTATTGTTTACGATGATAATGATTTTGAGTTAGGGGAATATTTTGAAACTAGCTATCAAGATATTACTGACAATGTTTCGCTATTGAATTATGTAACTACAAATTCCGTGGATGGTATGACTTGCAACATAGAACATATTAGTGATTTGTTGAGTGCATTTAATCAAAAACCTTCAATCTTCGTTGGTATCTCCCATGGTAATGAAGACGAAATGGTAATGCATAACTGCGGTGCCTATGTAAATGCAACAAATGCACACAATTTCTCTAACTCGTTAGTTTTTTCAGCAACTTGTAGAAGTGCAAAAAATCTTGGACCTCTTTTATTAACAAAAGGATGCAATTCTTTTATTGGATTTATTGATGATGCTCTTGCTACATATGATGAGTTTTATCATTTATACACTGCTTGTGAAAACTATTGCATTAAAGAATTTTTAAATACTGAAAAGTCTTTACAAACATCTTATGACGAAATGATGGATTATTTTGACAATCAGATTAACTTATTGTTTGAAGGAGGTGGCGACGAAGTACTGGTAGGAATGGAGCTCCAGTCAAATAAAGACTGTTTAGTTTTATTAGGCAATCAATCAGCATTAACGAAATCGTATTATAACATTTAAGATTAACAAATTCTATTAAAATCCCCCACAAACCATAATATTACAAATCCTATTATTTCATACCATTCCATCCTTCAAAGATAAAATGGGTATTCCCTTTTTGTAGTATTTAAAATCAGTTACTCCCGATTTGACAAATTTTAATTCGAAATTGACAAGCAAAAAAAAAGATGCTTTTGGCATCTTTTTTTCGTGGTATTGTATAAATTTTATATTATCCTTTATCTAGAAAAAATTCAAAATCAAATAATTCTTTAGGTTCAATTTCTAATCCTTTTGCTAATGAAATTATAGTCCCTAAGGAAGCTCCGTGTTCTCCATTTAAAACTCTATATACGCCTTTAGGCTCAATCTTTCCAATAGAAGCTACAGTCATAACGTCTTTGTTATAATTTTCCATTAGCTTTTGTAAATTTTGGCCAAATGCTATATAATATTTTTTCCTAATCTCTTTCACTATGTGAAATTGAGATAATCAGAAGAAAAAAATTGTCAAATTTGACAATTTTGTGATTTTTTTCATATATTTGAATTATTAAAAAGATCCTTAAGTAGGATTTTATTAATTTTGCGATTCTTCAATATAAAATATTTGAAGCATTCGCTTTGAATCTCGTATAGGAAAACTGGCGTTTTTAAATACCACGAGATGATAAGTACGATGCTCACGTCCCATGGCGTGGGCTCACTTATTTGTGGTAAGGGTACCGCCAGTACTTCCTATGCAATATAAGATGAGTTCCATGCCATTTTTATTTCCCTTTGGTTTCTCTCTTCAATTCTTGGCACTGCATCTTTTATTTAGACTTCGCAAAAAACACAATTAGCTTAATGAATTAGTCTGGAAAGACACTGCCCGCGTTTGGCTGCAACAAGCAACGGCGGTGGGCTTTCCTATTTAAAAACCCTTTAAATTAAAATGCCTATGAAGTAAAAAATCGTTGTTCGTTGTTCGTTGTTCGATAAACGATGGACGATAAACGAAAAACGGTCAACAGAAAACGACTCAAAAAAAAGGCCCTCTAACTCTTCTTGGCGGACGAATAGAGGACCAAAGCCAACAAAACCAATGTTTCATTAAACCCAACCAAAAGTATGAATAAAAATTCACTCTTCAAGCCTTGGGTAGTCTTAGAACTACCCAAATTGTACTATCTTTTTTTCCTGTGCTGCCTTTCAGTAGTTTATGCCCAAAACAAGACAATAACCGGAACTGTCAAAGATGGCAACGGAGTTTTACCCGGAGTTACAATAGTAATAAAAAGCAAATCCTCCGGAACACTCACAGATGAAAAGGGAAACTATTCCCTATCAGCAACATCAAGTGATATTCTTATTTTTTCCTTTTTGGGATATAAAACTATCGAAATTCCTGTTTCAAATCGTTCCATAATCAATGTGCAATTACAAGAAGACGCCACCAACCTCAAAGAGGTCATCATCAATGCAGGATATTACTCCACCAAAGAAAGTGAAAGCACTGGAAATATTTCAAAAATTACTGCAAAGGATATAGATAAACAACCTGTCACAAATGTATTGGCTGCTATGCAAGGACGTATGGCGGGTGTAAATATTACACAGGAAACAGGTGTTCCCGGTGGCGGTTTCAATATCCAAATTCGAGGTATCAATAGTTTACGCTCCGAAGGAAACGAACCACTATACATAATCGACGGCGTTCCTTATGCTTCACAAGCCTTAAGTTATTCTCAAATTTCGACCAATATGCCGGGTGATGGTAGCCCAATTAACAGCATTAACCCTGACGACATTCAAAGTATCGAAGTCTTGAAAGATGCCGATGCCACCGCCATTTATGGCTCCCGTGGGGCAAACGGTGTGGTGCTTATTAGTACAAAAAAAGGGAAACAAGGCAAAACCCAGTTTACTGTCAATGCATCTAAAGGTTCGGGACAGGTGACACAAACGATGAAGCTGATGAATACAGAGCAGTATTTGGCAATGCGGCGTCAGGCTTTTGCCAATGATGGGATTACACAATACCCCGACTACGAGTATGACGTCAATGGTACTTGGGATCAAACTCGAAATACCGATTGGCAAAAAGAACTCATTGGCGGTACTGCTGAAATTACGGGTGTCCAAACTTCCGTTTCAGGTGGAAATGAACAAACCCAGTTTTTATTGAGCGGAACCTACCATTCTGAAACTACTGTTTTCCCAGGTGATTTCATCTATAAAAAAGCGTCCTTCCACTCCAACATCAATCACATATCCGAAAACAAAAAATTCAAATTGAACTTTTCTGGTAATTATACCAATCAGGACAACGACCAGCCTTGGACTGATTTCACGTTAATGGCTATGTCGTTGGCTCCAAACGCCCCGGCTTTGTATGATGACCAAGGCAAGCTGAATTGGGAAAACAATACTTGGGATAATCCATTGGCTAATCTGGAAGGAAAATTCAATTCCAAAACTGGTGATATGGTAGCCAACACCCTTTTGTCCTACCAACTATTCAAAAACTTAGAAATAAAATCTAGTTTTGGATATACCAACTTACAATATAATGAAAGCCGCACAACACCATCTACCTTAAACAATCCGGCCTACAATATCACCAGTAAAAATTCGTCCATTTTGGTCAACAACGCTAAGAGACAATCTTGGATCATCGAACCTCAAATCAACTGGAAAAAAGAATTTGGAAAATCAAATGTGGATGTCCTGTTGGGCAGTACCTTCTTGAACCAAAACAGTGACCATTTAATTATAAAAGGTAGAGGATTTACAAGCAATAGTCTTATTTATGATTTGGCATCGGCTACAACCATAACAGTGCTCAATAATCAAGAAACCCGTTATAAATACCAAGCTTTTTTTGGCCGAATCAACTGGAATTGGCAGGATAAATACATCTTGAATGCAACAGGAAGAAGGGATGGTTCAAGCCGTTTTGGATCAGGCAAGCAATTCGCCACTTTTGGCGCTCTAGGCGCTGCTTGGATATTTTCCAAAGAACAATTTCTAAAAAATAAAACTTCCTTTTTGAGTTTCGGTAAACTGAGAGCTAGTTATGGTACAACAGGAAACGACCAAATTGGCGATTATCAATTTATGGATACCTACAGTTCATCGGGCAGTAGTTATCAAGGGGCCGTTGGATTACAACCCACCCGCCTTTTCAATCCCGATTACGGATGGGAAACCAACACTAAGATGGAGATTGCCTTAGAAACAGGCTTTCTTGAAGACCGCATCTTCTTCACTTGGGCTTGGTACAACAACCAATCCTCAAACCAACTCGTTGGAATTCCATTGCCTGCCACAACAGGTTTTAGTTCACTACAAGCCAATTTGGATGCTACCGTACAAAACACTGGACTAGAAATCACATTGCGAACAACAAATATTCAAACTCATCAATTCAATTGGACGACAAATTTCAATTTAACAGTACCCAATAACAAACTCATTTCATTCCCTGGATTGGAGAGTTCCACCTATGCCAATCAATATGTTGTTGGACAATCCATAAACATTCAAAAATTGTATAACAATACAGGTTTAAACCAACAAACAGGAATTTACAGCTTCGAAGATGTAAATAAAGATGGAGTAATTACCTATCCCGACGACTCGCAAACCATTCGGGATTTTAGTCCAAAATACTTTGGTGGTTTACAAAATCATTTGGAGTACAAGGGATGGCAATTGGACTTCTTGTTCCAATTTGTCAAACAAGAAAATTACAATTGGGCTTATATAGCGGGACTTCCCGGTGCATTTGTAAATCAGTCGGTCTATGCATCTGACAGCTGGCAAAAGCCAGGTGATACGAGCCCATACCAACACTATTCCTCTGGAGTAAATAATGATGTGGTTGAAGCTTATTACAAATACATTTCTAGTAATGCAGCAGTAAGCGATGCCTCTTTTGTTCGACTAAAAAACATTGCACTTTCCTATGATATTCCTAAACAATGGATAAAAGAACTTCAATGCAAAATTTATATGCAAGGCCAGAATTTACTTTTATTCACACCCTACAAGGGTGCCGATCCTGAATTTAGATCCGCGGGTTATTTGCCCCCACTAAAAGTAGTAACTGCAGGTATTCTATTGAATTTCTAACCACTAAAAATTTCAAAAATGAAAATCATAAATTATACAATCCCTTTGCACTTATTTACAAATAGGTCGCACAACAAAAAATGGATACTCTTACTGATACTGCAAACTTGTTTCTTGAACAGCTGCGACAGCTTTGTGGAAGTGGACTTGCCTAATTCGCAATTAACTTCCTCAGCGGTTTTTGAAGACAAAGCAACCGCCAATGCGGCTATGGTTGACATTTACAACAAAATCAGGGACAACGGCTTGCTCACGGGAACTTCCTCGGGGATCTCCAATCAATTGGGGAACTATACAGATGAACTTACCTGTTATGGTACAACGGCTAGCGTGTCAATCGACTTTTACAATAATGCACTAGTAGCCACAAATAGCAATATTTCTGGGGTTTGGAATAGTAGTTACAATCAAATCTACTGTGCAAATAGTGTCTTGGAAGGAGTTAAAAATGCCGTAGCATTACCAACATCAGACCGTAACCAACTTACGGGAGAAGCATTATTTGTTAGGGCTTTAATCCATTTCTACTTGACGAATCTTTTTGGTGACATCCCTTTTATAACTACAACTGACTACAAACAAAACAGTTCCCCAAAACGAATTCCTCAAATGGAAGTGTATGACAAAATTAAAACCGATTTAGCACAAGCTATTGAATTATTACCAGAAAGTTACATTAGTACCGAAAAAGTTCGCCCTAACAAATATGCGGCAATCGCATTACTGGCGAGGGTAGATTTATATTCCGAAAATTGGAAAGAAGCCGCAGAAAATGCCACTAAAGTGATCAATAAAACAGCATTGTACCAATGGACAACTTTGAATAAAGTGTTTTTAAAACAAAGTACCACCACTATTTGGCAATTGATGCCGTCTGTTAAGGGAAAAAATACTTTTGAAGGGGAAACATTCATTTTCACAGCTGGTCCTCCACCCCTTACTGCATTAAGTCCCAGTTTAATGAATGCTTTTTCGGCGGGAGATTTGCGCAAAAGCTTTTGGACAAAAGCGGTTTCAAACGGAACAAATACTTGGTATCACGCCTATAAATACAAAGAATTCCAAAATACAACTACCTCATTGGAATATTCCATTGTATTGCGTTTAGCCGAACAATACCTCATCAGAGCAGAAGCCAAAGCACATCTAAATGATGCAGTCGGTGCTGCTCAGGATTTAAATACAATACGAAACCAAGCAGGATTAGCTAATACAACGGCAACCACAACAAACGAAATTTTAGAGGCTGTTTTACAAGAACGAAGACTCGAATTTTTTACGGAATTCGGTCATCGATTCTTTGACTTAAAAAGAACTAATAAATTAGACAGTACGCTTTCAGGTGTTAAGTTGGGTTGGGATGCCAAAGACAAGCTTTGGCCAATTCCTGCAACGGAATTAGCAGTCAATCCAAATTTACAACCTCAAAATTTCGGATATTAAAGATGGAAACTTTAA
>NZ_JAQTPQ010000377.1 GCF_028712645.1 Flavobacterium sp.
TTTTTATCAATTCGCGAGAATCAGCAAACTGGGCATTAATTCCTTTTTCATTCAAAAGAGAAGTTATTGTTTTGGCCGAAATCACTTCGCCTTGCGACAAAACTTGATCTTTAATTTTTTCGCTATAGTCACCTATCAAACTTATGCCTTCAAAAAGCTTGTCTAGAGTTGCAAATTCTTGCGACAAATCAATATTTGCGAAACCATTTTGTTGGTAGCTTTTAAAACTTTCTAACAAGGGTTTGTAATTACCGTTTTTGGCCGCAATCATTAAAATGTCTTCTAGTTCGTCGGTTGCATTTCCTCGTGCCGAAACAACCACAGCTATGTTTTCACTTTTACTTTTTTTGTCGATTATAATGTCTAAAACTTTGTTTATTCCTTCTCCGTTGGCCAATGATTTTCCGCCAAATTTCAATATTTTCATTTTGTCTTTTTTATTTTTAAAAACAACATCCAGTAAATTGCTTAATTGATCGTATTCCATTAAAAACGCATCGTGACCGTGTTGCGAATCAATCTCGCTATAAAATACATTGTTCTTGAATTTCTTTATTTCGTGATACGTTTCCCGATTTTCATTGGCCGTAAAAAACAAATCCGAGTTGATTCCGATGATATAAATATTGGCATCAACTTCAGAAATTATTTTTTCCAACGAAGTTCTGCCTCTAGTAATATCAATGGTTTTAAGCAACTGATTCATCATTTTGTAGGCCGAAAGTTGAAACCTTTTTTGCAATTTCTCTCCGTGATGATTCAGCCAACTTTCTACTTCAAACGACTCTAAAGATTCTGTTGAATTTCGTTGAAATTTTTCTTTGAAAGATTCAGGTGTTCGATAGCACATCATTGCGTGAATGCGCGCATCTTCGATGGGATGAGAAGAATTATTTAATATTTTTTCTTGCAAATAACAATTCGCAATCAGCCAATCTGTCGATTTCCAATCAGTAGCAATTGGAATGAAATTGTGTGTTAATTTGGGCTCCAAAGCCACCATTTCCCAAGCAATTCCGCCACCTACTGAACCACCTATTAAAGCAAACAATTCTTTTATTTTCAAAAATCGAATTCCTTCCAAGAAAAGTCTCGCGATGTCTCTAGCATTAAAATCCAAATAATTTTCGATTATGTTTCCATCAAAACCATTTCCGGGAACATTAAATGAAACGATGGTATATTTTCGAATATCGATGGTTTTATCGATGCCAATCAAATCGTTCCACCAGCCATTTTCGCCAACAACCTGTGAGTTTCCGGTCAAGGCGTGATTGACCAAAACAATTGGAGCAGTATTTATTGGCAACCCAAAAGTTTGATAACTTAAATGGATTGTAGGACAAATGACACCACTTTCAGTAGTGAAATTTTGTATGATAATTATTGTTGGTTTATTTTCCAATTTTCAAATCTTTTATAATTTTTGATTTGTGTCTGGAAATATTAGAAAGAAAACTAGAAGTAAACTAGATAAATTCTTGTTGTTATCTTCTCCCAAAAAACGGGATAGAATGTAGCACCTTCTTCGTTTTCAAAGGGTTGCTAAGCTTTCATCGGGTCTATTCCCTCGAGCTTTCTTTATAACATTTCAATACAATCGTGAACTTAAAGGCACAAATTAACCACTATTTTTTTTAACCACCAAATTTTACGTTAGTTGGTTTTTTAATTAAAATAAAACCCGCAACAAAGAGAGTCTGCTTAGAGACTCCCACTGCTGCTTGTTTTGAAATTCAAATACTATTTAACCTCTTTTTTTTAGATAAAAAGCGTTTCGTTTTCTTCAGAATACATTTGATGAAACAAAGAATTCGGAGTTTTATCAGAGGTTGAAGTTTGTTTTAAATTTACACCAAATTTGGTATGAGTAAATTCAAAGTCATCCTTATCAGTACTATTTGCTTTTGTTTTTATATTCAAACTTTTGAAAAATGGAATTGCTTTTAAAATATATTTTAGTGTTTTCATAATGTCTTTTTTTTAGATGTTCTAATTTTTTATTTTAAACATATTGAATTCAGTTTTCCTAAGTTCAAATATGTTTGTTTTTATACTTTTAAATTCTCGAATACGGTCTTCAAATCTGCTTTCAAATCTTCGATATCTTCTAACCCGACCGAGAGTCTTATTAAATCTTTAGTTACTCCGGTTGCGACCTGTTCTGCATCTGACAACTGCTGGTGCGTGGTACTGGCTGGATGAATAATTAAAGATTTCGTGTCTCCAATATTGGCTAAAAGCGAGAATAACTTTGTTTCATCGGCCACTTTCTTGGCAGCTTCAAAACCTCCTTTTAGCCCGAAAGTTAGTAAACCGTTTTGCCCTTTAGGTAAATATTGTGTTGCCAAATCATAATATTTACTGGACTTTAATCCTGGATAATTGACCCAAGCTACTTGATCTTGACTTTCTAACCATTTGGCCAAAGCCAATCCGTTTTCGCTGTGCTTCTGGACTCGAACGGGTAAAGTTTCGAGTCCCTGAATAATTTGCAAAGCATTAAACGGACTCAAAGCTGCTCCATAATCCCGCAAACCTTCGACACGAACTTTGGCAATAAAAGCAGCATTTCCCAGTGCTTCGTGATACACTAATCCGTGATAACTTGCTGATGGTTCT
>NZ_JAQTPQ010000378.1 GCF_028712645.1 Flavobacterium sp.
TATGAGATTCCTCCTTCGTCGGAATGACAATTTGGAAAGAAATAATTTAGAATTAAACCCCAAATCTAAACCCCATTTTGCCTTACATTCTCAACATCGAAACCGCTACTAAGAATTGTTCTGTTGATTTGTCAAGAGGAGGAAAGACAATTTTATGCAAAGAAATTGCCGAAGAAGGTTATTCCCACGCTGAGCGATTACACGTTTTTATAGAAGAAATTATCAAAGAAGCTGGGATTACTTTTCAAGATTTATCGGCGATTGCTGTGAGTCAAGGCCCAGGTTCATATACAGGATTGCGCATTGGAGTTTCTGCAGCCAAAGGATTGTGTTTTGCTTTGGAAATTCCATTAATTGCAGTCGACACTTTGCAAGTTTTGGCTTCGCAAGCCAATGTTTCCAGCGGATTGATAATTCCAATGCTCGATGCCCGAAGAATGGAAGTGTACAGCGCTATTTTTACGCCAAATTTCGAAAATAAAAGAGCCGTTCAAGCCGAAGTAATTACCAAAAACTCCTTCGAAGATTTGCAGGAAACTCTTTATTTTGTGGGTGATTGTGCCGAAAAATGCAAACTGGTTTTGACTAAGGAAAACTTCATTTTCTTGGAAGAAATCAAATACCCATCGGCAAAAGAAATGAGCTTTTTAAGTTTCGAAAAATACAAAAAAAATGACATTGTTGATGTCGCTTACTTTGAACCGTATTATTTGAAGGATTTTATGATGATAGTTTCGAAGAAATAGAATTATTTTCTCGAAACCTCTTTCACAAAAGGTTGAATCACAATTTCAGCTGCATCAAAAGCCAGTTTACAATTTTCCAAAGTATCAGAGTAAACTCCCCAAAAATCTTCATTTTTTGCCCAAGGTCTAACGGCGAGTTGGATGGAACTATCGGTCAAATTCTTTACCGAAACATCAGCTGTAGGTGTTTTTAGCACTTTTGGATTGTTGTTTAAAACTTCCAAAATAATTGCTTTAGCTTTTCGAATGTCGGTATCATAAGAAATCGAAATGGTCAAATCGGCTTTTCGAGATCCTTCCATCGAATAGTTGGTGATATTTCCATTTGACAACGAACCATTCGGAATAAAAATAGTTTGATTGGTAGAGTTGATTATTTTGGTCACAAATATTTGTATTTCGTGAACTGTTCCTACTATTCCTTGAGCTTCAATAACATCGCCAACTTTAAATGGTTTGAACATAATAATCAACATTCCTCCAGCAAAATTAGACAAGGAACCTTGAAGCGATAAACCTACGGCAAGTCCCATTGCGCCTAGAATGGCAACAAATGATGATGTTCCTATTCCTAATTTATCGATGAACGAAACAAATAATAAAACTCTCAAAACCCAAAGTAAAATATCGGCAAGAAATTTAGTTAGCGTAGGATCTAAATTCCTCTTTATCATTATTTTCCTGATGAGTCTATTGATGAATCGAATGGCATAAAGTCCCACGAACAGGATTAGTATTGCGGAAATTAGTTTTGGCGCATAATCGATTGAAACTTTGATAAAAGCTTCGGCGTAATTTGTTATATGTTCTGGAGTTACCGTCATTTTGTTGTTGTTTTTAAGTTTGTTCGCATAAATATGTAAATATTTTTTTTGCCACAGATTTACACAGATTCTTTTTAAAAATAGTTCATAAAATCCATTTTATCCGTTAATCTGTGGCTAATATATATGTGAATCTTTTTTTAATTACTAATTTAATTTCGAAATTATTTCTTTAAAGTCAGTACTTGGAGCTGAACAAGTTTTATTTTGGCAAAGATAAAAAAGTGTTTCATTTTCCTTAAAGCGATCTTTCAAAAAAGGAAGATTGGAAGGTTTTTTTGTTCCTGCCAAAACTATATTAGGCAAGTAAAGACTATTTATTTTACTGCAATATTCCGATGCCAAATCACCACATATCGCCAATTCCTTGTTTTCTTCTGAATAGTTTAAAGCCAAATCCATCCAGTTGGAATAAGCTGAAGGATATTCAATATTTGGTAAAATAGTTTGCAACATTTTTTGGCTTACTTTTTCGTAATAAGAATTTTCAAAATGAATGCCCAACTGAAACAAATTTTTCGCCATCACTGAATTGGATGCTGGAATTACATTGTCTTCGGTTTCAAAATGCGAAGTAATTAAAGCTTCGTCAAGATTGGAAGTAAAAGCAAAAAATCCAGTTTTGTCATCGTAAAAATGTTCCAAACTATAATCCGTTAATTGTTTGGCGTATTGAAGCCATTTTTCGTCGAAAGTCACTTCGTATAAAGCAATAAACGCAGCAATCACAAAACAATAATCTTCTAAATATCCGTTGATGGTGCTTTTTTTATTTTTATAATTATGCAACAAACTCCCTTCGCTTGACCAAAGATTTTTGATGATAAAATCGGCATTTTGCAAAGCTAATTCTATATATTTTTTATCTTGCAAAGCTTTGTAAGCGTCTACAAATCCTTTGAGCATTATGGCGTTCCAAGAAGTCAAACATTTATCGTCCAATCTTGGTTTAGAACGTTTTTCTCTTTTGATGTAGAGTACACTTTCCCAGAATTTTTTCTTTTTCTCGAGTGTTATAAGTTCAATGCTGTTGTCTTTTGCGATTTTCTCT
>NZ_JAQTPQ010000131.1 GCF_028712645.1 Flavobacterium sp.
GCTGGTTATGTAGGCGAAGATATTGAGAGTTTACTAACGCGGTTGTTGCAGGTTGCCGATTACAACGTTGAAGCCGCCGAACGTGGGATCGTGTTTATTGACGAAATTGATAAAATTGCACGTAAAAGCGACAATCCATCCATCACTCGTGATGTTTCTGGTGAAGGTGTACAACAAGCTTTATTGAAATTATTGGAAGGAACGGTTGTGAATGTTCCGCCAAAAGGAGGCAGAAAACATCCTGACCAGAAATTTGTTGAGGTAAACACCCAAAACATTTTGTTTATTGCCGGTGGTGCTTTCGATGGTGTGGAACGTATTATCTCCAAACGATTGAATCGTCAAGCTGTTGGATATTCTACATCTAAAAATGTAGATAATATAGACAAAGACAATTTATTGCAATATATTATTCCGAAAGATATCAAAGATTTTGGATTAATTCCTGAAATAATTGGTCGTTTGCCAGTCTTGACTCACATGGATCCTTTAGATAGGGAAACTTTGAGAGCGATTTTGACACAACCTAAAAATGCTTTAATCAAACAATATAAAAAATTGTTTTTGATGGATGAAGTTGAATTCAGTATCACGGATGAAGCCTTGGATTTTATTGTTGAAAAAGCATTGGAATACAAACTCGGAGCTCGAGGATTGCGTTCTTTATGCGAAGCCATCCTAACCGATGCGATGTATGAATTACCAAGTTCTGAGGATAAAATATTAGAAATCGACGTGGATTATGCAAAAGAAACTTTAAACAGAAATTTATTGAAACGATTGGAAATTGCTTCTTAAATAAATTTCAAGCTCAGTAAAAAGCAAAATAAAGCTCAAAAACATCCGTTTTTGAGCTTTATTCGTTAAATTTGTGAGCTCAAAGTGTTTTTTATGGCAAAATTAAAATTGGATTTGGAAAATGGATTGCTGGATTATATTAAAAAACATCCCAATAGTTCTTCAAGAGAAATTTATGAGGGGTTGGGAAATTTAGTGGCTTTTGCTACCGTAAAAAGGACAATTGCAGTATTAATAGATAAAAATTTTGTTGCTACAACTGGAAGAGGGAAGTCAACCAAGTATTTTATAAGCAAAGGCTTGGATGTTTTATTTCCAATAGATATTGAAGCTTATTTTGAAAAAGAGATTGATGATCGAGAAGTAAAAGAGGGTTTTAGTTTTGAACTTATCAAAGAGGTTTTAAACGAAATTTCAATATTCACTAATGATGAAATGGAAAAGCTGTCTCATCTTCAAGATAATTTTACCGAAAATATTTCAAAACTTACAAAAGTTGAATACAATAAGGAATTTGAGCGATTGGCAATTGATTTAAGCTGGAAATCTTCGCAAATAGAGGGGAATACCTATTCTTTATTAGAAACTGAAAAGTTATTAAAAGAAAAAGAAACGGCATCTGGAAAGACTAAAGATGAGGCAGTTATGTTATTGAATCATAAAGCAGCGTTGGATTTTATTTTAGAGAATCCAGATTATGTAAATCCACTTTCTGTTGCTCGAATAGAAGATATTCATAGTTTGCTTGTTGAGGGTTTGGGCATTGACAGAAATATTAGAAATAGAAGAGTTGGTATTTCTGGCACCAATTATAAGCCTTTGGATAATGCTTTTCAAATAAAAGAAGCATTAGAAGATATGTGTATTCTTATCAACAGTAGAGATAATATTTTTGAGAAGGGATTGTTGGCTTTGGTATTACTCTCTTATATTCAAGCTTTTTCGGATGGAAATAAAAGGACAGCAAGAATTATAAGTAATGCTATTTTAATTAATTATAAGTACTGTCCAATCTCTTTTAGGACGGTCGATTCTATAGATTATAAAAAAGCAATGCTTGTTTTTTATGAACAAAATAACATAAGTGTTTTTAAAAATATTTTTATAGAACAATTTGAATTTGCGGTAAAAACCTATTTTTGACACAAAAGAAACCTTGAATAGAAATTTATTGAAACGATTGGAAATCGCTTCGTAATTTTTTGATTAATATATTTCAAACCCGACAGGTTTTAAAACCTGTCGGGTTTTTTGTTTTTTTGCTATGTGAAAAAACCACCAATATCCTTTTTTATCTACAATAGATTGTCGATTTTTGCCCATCGTAAATCAATAGAAATAAAAATGGCAATAGAAGATAAAGAGATTATTTTATTAAAAGTTTCTGGTCAAGATAAACCTGGGGTAACGGCAGGTTTAACGTCTATTTTAGCTACTTATGATGCAACTATTTTAGACATTGGTCAAGCCGATATTCACGATACACTATCTTTAGGAATTTTATTTGAAATAAAAACAGGCTCTTCTTCGGCAGCAGTTTTGAAAGATTTATTGTTCAAAGCTTATGAGTTGGATATTAAGGTCAAGTTTATACCGATTTCTATTCCTGATTATGAAACTTGGGTAAAAGCACAGAGTAATCAACGGTATATTATCAATGTTTTGGGCGAAAAGTTAACTGCTAAACAATTGTCTGCGGTAACCAAAATAATGTCAGACCAAAAACTAAATATTGATTCTATTATCCGATTAACGGGAAGAACTTCGGTGGTGGAAGTTGAAGAATATCCTCGTTCTTGTGTGCAATTATCAGTAACAGGAAATATTGTTGATAAAACGGCAATGACAGCTAGTTTTATGGAAATTTCTCGAAAATTGAATGTTGACATCTCTTTCCAAGAAGATAACATTTATAGAAGAAATCGCCGTTTGGTATGTTTTGATATGGATTCTACCTTAATTCAAACCGAAGTAATAGACGAATTAGCCGATTTAGCAGGAGTAGGAGAGCAAGTAAGAGCTATCACTGAATCGGCAATGAATGGTGAAATTGATTTTAGCGAAAGTTTCAAAAAACGTATGGCTTTGTTAGAAGGATTAAGCGAAGATGTATTACGTAACGTTGCCATAAATTTACCTATAACAAAAGGAGCGCATCGATTGATGAAAGCCTTGAAATATTACGGCTATAAAACGGCTATTTTATCTGGAGGATTCACCTATTTTGGCGATTATTTGCAAAAAGAATTAGGTATTGATTACGTTTATGCCAATCAATTAGAGATAAAAGATGGTAAACTAACCGGAAAACATTTAGGCGAAATTGTCGATGGAGCAAAAAAAGCAGAATACCTAAAAGCCATTGCGGAGAAAGAAGGGATACATATCAATCAAACTATTGCTGTGGGTGATGGTGCGAATGATTTGCCTATGTTAAACTTGGCAGGTTTAGGTATTGCTTTTCACGCTAAGCAGAAAGTAAAAGAAAATGCAGCAACTTCAATATCTAGTTTGGGACTTGATGGGATTTTATATTTATTAGGTTATCACGACAGACATATTGATATGATGCAGGAGTAGTAGATACTGTAAAACACAAAATCCAGTTTTGCATCAACAAACTGGATTTTGTGTTTTGAATAACAGGTTTTTAAAATTCTTGTAAATCTATTTCGATTGATTATTTGCTCCTAATTTTTTTCTCCCATTTCCAAGCACTTTCCATTGCTTCTTCTAATGTTGATTGAGATTTCCAGCCCAGAGCATCGTTCGCTTTATCTGTATTGGCATAAGCTGAAGTGATGTCGCCTTCTCTTCGAGCCACGATTTTGTAAGGCAATTTTTGTCCGCTTACTTTTTCGAAAGCGTGAATTACTTCCAGCACTGAGCTTCCCGTTCCCGTTCCCAAGTTGAAGGTTTCTACTTTTTCTAAATTCTTTTTATTTAATAAACGTTTCATAGCTATTACGTGTGCTTTAGCCAAATCAACTACGTGGATATAATCTCTTACCGCAGTGCCGTCAGGCGTTGGATAATCATCACCGTAAACAGACAGTTCTTGGCGTAAACCCAATCCGGTTTGGGTAATAAATGGTACCAAATTTTGTGGAATTCCAAGTGGTAATTCCCCAATTTCTGCACTAGGATGCGCTCCAATTGGATTGAAATAACGCAATAAAATGGCGTTAATGTTCGATACTTTGGTGACATCGGTAATGATTTCTTCTCCAATTTGTTTCGTATTTCCGTAAGGTGACAACGCTGGCTGAATGGAGGAGTTTTCAGTAATTGGCATTTTTTCGGCTTGACCATAAACCGTACAAGATGAACTGAAAATGATATTAGCTTCGGGTAGTTTTTGCAATTCTTGAAGTAAATAAATCAAACTGCTGATGTTGTTTTCATAATACAACAATGGATTTCCTACGCTTTCTCCAACTGCTTTTGAAGCTGCAAAATGAATCACTCCAGAAATATCGTGATGCCTTTTGAAAAACTCCTGCACTTTTTCTTTCTCACGCAAATCCAAATTTTCGAAAGCTGTATTTATTCCTGTAATATTCGCAATTCCATCTAAAACTTTCAAAGAGGTATTAGAAAGATTGTCTATAATGATTACTTCAAAACCTTCGTTTTGCAATTCGACCACAGTATGCGAACCAATAAAACCTAAGCCACCTGTTACTAATATTTTCATATTTATTTTTTTATAGTAGAGACGCATTGTAGAGACGCACTGCAGTGTATCTCTACAATGCATCTCTACAGAATTAATTTATTTTTAAAAATTCCAGAACTGAATCTGTGATGAATTTGATTTGTTCATCGTCCAATTCAGTGTGCATTGGTAACGAAATTACTTCTTTTACCAATTGATTTGTCACGACAAAATTCTCTTCTTTATATCTAGAATCTAAATAAGCTTTTTGTAAATGCAGCGGAATTGGATAATAAATAGCGCAAGGAATTCCTTTACTTAGCAAATGCTGCATCAAACCATCTCTATCGGCATTGATGATTCGCAAAGTATATTGATGGAAAACGTGATTGTCTTCATTGCTGTCAAACTCTGGAATTATGATATTTTTATTCCCTTCGAAAGCTGAATTATATTTGGTTGCAGCTTCACGACGTGCTTTGTTATAATCATTCAATAATGGCAATTTTGCATTCAAAACCGCAGCTTGAATACTGTCTAATCGTGAGTTTACTCCCACAACATCGTGATGGTAACGCTCATACATTCCGTGGTTTACAATACCTCTAATTTTATGTGCCAAAGCGTCATCGTTAGTAAAAATGGCACCACCATCACCATAACATCCTAAATTTTTAGAGGGAAAAAACGAAGTTGAACCAATATGTCCAATAGTTCCTGTTTTCTTTTTAGTTCCATCAGAAAATTTGAAATCGGCACCAATACCTTGCGCATTATCTTCGATTACAAATAGATTTTTCTCTTTGGCAATTGCCATAATCGCTTCCATATTAGCAGCTCGTCCAAATAAATGTACTGGCACAATCGCTTTTGTTTTTGGTGTGATCGCTTTTTGAATTCCTTCGATGGAAATATTCATATTGTCTAAATCAACATCGACCAAAACTGGTGTGAGTTGCAACAAAGCAATTACTTCTACAGTTGCGGCAAAGGTAAAATCAGCAGTGATAACCTCATCACCAGGTTTCAAATCCAGTCCCATCATTGCAATTTGCAAAGCATCGGTTCCGTTGGCACAAGGAATTACGTGTTTTACTTCGAGGTAGTCTTCAAGATTTTTTTGGAATTGATGCACTTCAGGACCATTAATGTAAGTGTTGGTATCAAGAACTTCTTGGATGGAAGTATTTACGGTGTTTTTTATTTTTTCATATTGACTTTTCAAGTCAACCATTTGGATTTTTTTCATTTACTCTTTGTTTTATTTCTTTAATCTCAAAGCTCACTATGCAAAATACAAAGTTCACAAAGTTTTAAATTTGAAACAAAAATAGGGATTTTAGCAGAATGATTTTATAGATAATTAAAAGAAAACGTATTTTAGCCACAGAAATTTTTTGATATGCTTTTTCTTTATAATCTAATTGTTCAAATTGCCGATTTTTTATTAAAAATAGTGGCGATTTTCAGTCCAAAAATTAAACTTTTTGTGGATGGTCGTAAGCCAGTTTTTGAAATTTTAGAAAGTAAAATTAAACCAAGTGATAAAGCCATTTGGTTTCACGCCGCATCACTTGGCGAATACGAGCAAGGCTTGCCTGTAATCGAAAAAATAAAAACAAAATATCCCAATCATAAAATTGTGCTGACTTTTTTCTCTCCTTCGGGTTATGAAGTCCGTAAAAACAATACTGTTGCTGATGTTACGGTATATTTGCCTTTGGACACACAAAAGAAAGCCCAAATGTTTCTAAAATTAGTCCATCCAGAAATGGTTTTCTTTATCAAATATGAATATTGGCCCAATTATTTAAACGAACTTCGAAAACTTGAAACGCCAACTTATTTAATTTCAGGCATTTTCAGAAAAAACCAAATGTTTTTCAAATGGTACGGCGGATTTTACAGAAAAGCATTAGACACTTTTACTTATTTTTTTGTACAGAATGAAAGTTCAAAAAAATTATTGTTGCAATTAGACAAAACTAATGTAGCGATTTCTGGCGACACTCGTTTTGATCGTGTAGTTTCAATTCTAGAAAAAGATAATTCTTTGGATTTTATTTCTGAATTTAAAAATGATATTTTGACGATTGTTGTTGGGAGTTCTTGGCCAAAAGACGAGAGTTTGCTAGTGGATTTCATCAATCAAACTTCCGAAAAAGTTAAATTTATAATTGCGCCACACAACATTAAATCTGAACAAATTCGAGAATTGAAGAATAGTATTTCAAAAAAAACAGTTTTGTTTTCAGAAGTAGAGACGCGATTAATCGCGTCTCTACAGGATTTTGATGTCTTTATAATAGACACCATTGGAATTCTAACCAAGATATACAGTTATGCTGATATTGCTTATGTTGGTGGCGGTTTCGGGAATCCAGGTGTTCACAATATTTTGGAACCGGCCACTTTTGGTGTTCCAATTGTAATTGGGCCTAATTATTCCCACTTTGCCGAAGCAACGGCTCTAGTTAATTTGGAAGGTTGTACTTCTGTTTCAAATAAAACTGAACTGAATGATGTTTTTTCTAATTTGATTTGCAACGATGCCATTAGAAATGAAAAAGGGCATATTTGCAACACTTTCGTGCAAATGAATAAAGGAGCGACAGAGGTTATCATAAAAAACATTTCGAATCCTAAATCATCCTAGTTTTGTAATCCTATTTTTGTTTATTTCCTAAAACAACAAAATTTAAATAGTAAATAATAACTGATAGTTTCAATGTCAAATAAAATCAATAATTGCAATAATGCTACTTGATAGCTATGTAAGAATATCAAATTCCAAATAAAAATGAAATATTTTAAAGGATTGATATTCTGCCGCTATCATTGAGATAAAAAGGAATATTACAAATGAATATTATTTTTTAAAAAAAATATGAAAAAATATTTTAGCTATTAAAAAATTTATATCTTTGCCCCGAATTAATAATTAACCTTTTATAATAAAGTAAGATGAAAAAAGTATTTTTAAGTTTAGCCGTTGTTGCTATGTTGACTGTAGTTTCTTGTAAAAAAACTGAAGCTCCTGTAGAAGAAGTTGCTGCTGACACTACTGCTGTAGCTGTTGATACTGCTGCTGTAGCTGTTGATACTGCTGCTGTAGCTGTTGATACAACTGCTGCTGCTGCTCCAGAAGCTAAGTAATTCTAAATTACAGAAAAAAAATAAGCTACGCAATGCGTAGCTTTTTTTTTAAATTTTAAACGATTTCAATAATTATTTGCGTTTGAAATAAAAAAGCCATTACAAGTTATGTAATGGCTTTTTTATTGAATTAAAATTTTTAAATACAATTTAAAAAATGTCATTTCTATAAATGGGAATACTGTTATAAATAAAAAAACCGCAAAGAATTAAAAATTAATTCTTTACGGTTTTCTGTTGTACTCAGAGCGGGACTTGAACCCGCACGAACATTGCTGTTCACTGGATTTTAAGTCCAGCGTGTCTACCAATTTCACCATCCGAGCATTGTGCTTTTCGATGTTATATCTAATTTTTATAAAAAATTAATTAAATATAGCCACCATCCGAGCAGTATGGTTTTGAGCGAAAAACGGGGCTCGAACCCGCGACCTCGACCTTGGCAAGGTCGCGCTCTACCAACTGAGCTATTTTCGCATTTCGATTTTAAAAGAACTCAATACTTGACCGTATTGCGGATGCAAATTTAATACATTAATTCAATTACACAAGTGTTTTTTGCAAAAATAAATAGACAAAAGTTAACCTTCTGATAACCTAAACTTTAAAACAATCAGAGTTATTTTTTGGTCAACATTCTTTTGATTTCATTGAGTTTCATTAAGGCTTCCATAGGTGTAATAGTATTTATATCCAAACTTAAAATCTCATCTTTGATTTCTTCTAACAATGGATCGTCAAGATTAAAGAAGCTCATTTGCATTTCATCTTTACTCGATTTAATTCCACTTAAAGCTTCGCTTGAGTGATCTTTTTCTAACTTTTTTAAAAGTTTCTGTGCTTTCAATATTACGATTTGTGGCATTCCTGCCATTTTAGCTACGTGGATTCCAAAACTGTGGGCGCTTCCTCCTTTTACCAATTTTCGAATAAAAAGAACCGTATCTTTTAGTTCTTTGACAGAGACATTATAATTTTGGATTCTTGGTAGGGATTCACTCATTTCATTCAACTCGTGATAATGTGTTGCAAAAAGTGTTTTAGGTTTTGAAGGATGTTCGTGTAAAAACTCCGCAATAGCCCAAGCAATAGATATTCCGTCATAAGTACTAGTTCCTCTCCCAATCTCATCTAACAACACCAAACTTCTGTCGGAAATATTATTTAAGATGGAAGCTGTTTCGTTCATTTCGACCATAAAAGTAGATTCGCCCATCGAAATATTATCTGAAGCCCCAACTCTGGTAAATATTTTGTCGACAATTCCCATTCTAACACTATCAGCTGGAACAAAACTTCCCATTTGAGCTAGTAGAACGATTAGAGCTGTTTGACGTAAAATTGCTGATTTTCCAGACATATTGGGACCCGTAATCATAATCAATTGTTGTGTTTCTCTATCTAAGAAAACATCATTTGCTATATAAGGCGTTCCAACAGGCAATTGTTTTTCTATTACAGGATGTCTTCCATTTTTTATATCGAGTTCAAATGATTCGTCTAAATCAGGGCAAACATATTTGTTTTCGATAGCTAATTGCGTAAAAGAGCTTAAACAATCCAATTGCGCTATTAAATTCGCGTTCATTTGAACTGGTTTAATATAAGTAGCAATCCAACTAACTAATTGTTCGAATAATTCTGATTCTATCTTGTGGATTTTTTCTTCAGCTCCGAGAATTTTAGTTTCGTATTCCTTTAATTCTTCGGTAATGTATCGCTCTGCACTTACTAGCGTTTGTTTTCTTATCCATTCTGGTGGAACTTTGTCTTTATGTGTATTTCGAACTTCGATATAATAACCAAAGACATTATTGAAAGATATTTTTAAAGATGAAATTCCAGTTCGTTCCGATTCTCTTTTTTCAATTCCTTCCAAAAATTCTTTACCAGATGTTGAAATTGCCCTCAAATCGTCTAACTCTTCGTTTATTCCTTTGGCAATCGCATTTCCTTTGAAAATCGCCACTGGAGCGTCTTGATTCAGAGTGATTTCTATTTTTTCGCGCAATAAATCACAACTATGCAGGCTGTCGCCAATGATTTTCACGGCTTCTTGTGGGCTTTCTAACGCTAAAGTTTTGATTGGAATAATTGCGTCCAAAGATTCTTTCAAATAAACTATTTCTCGTGGAGACACTTTTCCAGTAGCAATTTTGGAAATCAAACGTTCTAAATCCGAAATTTGTTTGATTTGGTTTTGAATTTTATTAAGAACATCCCGATTATCTTTTAAATAAGAAACTACTTGATGACGGTTTCGGATTTTATTCAAATCTTTTAATGGTAATGCCAACCATCTTTTTAAAAGACGTCCACCCATTGGCGAAAGCGTTTTATCAATAACATCAAGAAGCGTGACTGCATTAGGATTGTAACTATGATACAATTCCAAGTTTCGAATTGTAAAACGATCCATCCAAACATATTCATCTTCGGCAATTCGTTGGATTGCCGTAATGTGTTGCACCCGATTATGTTGCGTTTCAGACAGATAATATAAAATTGCACCCGAAGCGATAATTCCTTCTTTCAATTCTTCGATTCCAAAACCTTTTAAAGAAATAGTT
>NZ_JAQTPQ010000132.1 GCF_028712645.1 Flavobacterium sp.
CTCTGAAACATAATAACCACTTGCCGAATATAGAAACGCAGGTAATGACAACGCAAAAATTAACCATCTAAAAAATGGTTTATAACTATCTAACCAAAACTCCTTGACTTCAAAATATTCAGGGAAAGAAAGCAACATAATATTGCCAAAACAAAAGAAGGCCAATCCTAGTTTGTAAGTCAAACTTCTATCGACATTGTTATTACCTGTTTCATAATTTTCTAAACTGATATAAGGTTCATAACCAATGGAACTCAATAAATGAACAATCGTTTTGAGCGAAACAATTTCTGGATTGTAAGTGATTCTAACTTTCTTTTCGGGAAAATTTACTTGTGAACTACTGATTCCATTTTGTAATTTTTGAAGATTTTCGAGAATCCAAATACACGAACTGCAATGAATATGCGGAATACTTAATGAGACAATTACCGTTGTATCTTCTTGAAATTCCAGAAGTTTCGAAACGATGCTTTCATTATCTAAAAAATCATATTTACCTAAAATATCAAGCGGTGTTGCCCCTGGAGATTTTTCGAAATCATAATAACAAGTCATATCATTAACGCTGAAAATCTCATACACGGTTTTACAACCATTGCAACAAAACTGCTTTTCGTCAAAAATAATTTGCTCTTCTTTTATAATATCCAACCCGCAATGGAAACAGTTTTGGGCACTCATATGTTATCTTTTTTATGTTGACAAATTTACTAACTGAACATATTAAAAATATGATAATTATCATATAAATTTGTAGATTTGCATAAATAGTTTAATACTTTTCTTTTTATGAATAAATGTGAACAATGTATAGTTAGGGAATTAAGCTCTCTAAAAGCACTTGATAAAGATGAATTATTAAGAATTGCAGAATGCAAGACATCCTATATTGTCAAAAAAGGGGAACACATTTTTGAAGAAGGAGAAAGCGTAAATGGTATTTATTGTGTAAAAGGTGGTGTTTGCAAACTTTCCAAATTAAGCGCAAATGGAAAAGACCAAATTGTTAAACTAGTGAAACCAGGTGAATTACTTGGTCAACGTTCTATGATTAGCGATGAAGCCGCCAATTTAAGTGCTGTTGCACTTGAAGATATGGAAGTTTGTTTTATTCCGCGAAGTGAAGTGCTAGGTTTGTTTGATAAAAACAATCAATTCTCAATGAACTTAATGAAAACTATTTGTGGTGATCTGAAAGAAGTAAGCGATCATGTAGTTTCAATGTCACAAAAAACTGTGAAAGAAAGATTAGCAGAAACCTTAGTTTACCTTTACGAAACTTTTGGAAAAAATGAAGATGGCTCACTTCGCATTCAACTTTCTAGAGAAGAACTTGCAGGAATGATTGGTACAGCCACAGAAAGTTGCATTCGTTTATTATCTGATTTTAATAAATTAGGATTAATTGAGTTAGTTGGTAAAAAAATTGTTGTCAAAAACATTAACAAACTCAAAAGAATAGCAGATTAGCCCTTTAACCTCAAAAGGGGAAATTAGCAATAGCTACATTTTTTTCGCTTCGTTCCAAAAAACATCCATCTCGGCAAGTGACATATCCATTAAAGGTTTTCCTAATTCGGCTGCCTTGCTTTCGAGATATTGAAATCTTTTGATGAATTTTTTGTTGGTGCGTTCTAAAGCGTCTTCGGGATTTATATTCAGAAATCTGGCGTAATTTATCATAGAAAACATAACGTCACCAAATTCGGCTTCCATTTTTTCCTGATTTCCGGCTTCAACCTCAACTTGCAATTCTTCTAATTCTTCTTGCACTTTATCCCAAACCTGATGCGGTTCTTCCCAATCAAACCCAACGCCTTTAACTTTATCTTGAATTCTACTTGCTTTTACTAATGCCGGCAAACTTTTTGGAACACCTTCTAAAACAGACTTTTTACCTTCCTTTAGTTTGAGTTTTTCCCAATTTTGTTTGACTTCTTCTTCATCTTTTACAACGACATCGCTATAAATATGAGGATGGCGATGAATGAGTTTTTCACAAATTTCGTTACAAACATCGGCAATATCAAAATCGTTGGTTTCACTTCCAATTTTGGCATAAAAAACTATGTGTAAAAGCAAATCTCCCAATTCTTTCTTGACTTCGTTCAAATCATTATCCAAAATGGCATCACCCAATTCGTAGGTTTCTTCGATAGTCAAATGCCTTAAAGATTGAAGTGTTTGCTTTTTGTCCCAAGGACATTTTTCACGCAAATCGTCCATAATATGCAATAATCGTTCGAAAGCTTGAAGTTGGTTTTGTTTGGAGTTCATCAGTTTACTAAATATTCTTTTAATAGCTTTTTTACGTTTTCAATATCGGTTTTTGCAAGTGTATCAATTTTAGTTTTTAATCTAATTTTATCAATACATCTAATTTGGTCAAAACAAATTTGACCCTTTTTATTTTCTAAAACGATTCCTAATCGCATTGGAAAATTTCTGATTTTAGAAGTAATTGGAGCTATCAAAACGGTGTTCAAAAATTGATTTGATTCGTTTGGAGAAATTACCAAACAAGGTCTTATTTTATTGATTTCACTTCCTAATGTTGGATCAAGAACAACCCAATAAATTTCATATTGTCTTACCATTGCCAATCATTTTCTTGTTCATCATCAAAAAAATCAGGAATCAATGAATTAGACTGTCCATTCTTATCAATTTCTATTTTTATTAATTCTTCCCATCCATCTCGTACTTTTTCTGAGGGGCTAATCACTAATTTACCTTCGTTAATTTCTAAATTTACAATACTTTTAAAACCAGCAATTTTTAACAGTTTAGAAGGAATAATAATTCCCTTTGAATTTCCAATTGTAATTATATTTGTTTCCATAATTTATAAAAATAAGAACAAAGTTATAACATTATTTTTACATTATATATTTTTAAACAAAAAATCCTGTCAGGAAAACATCGTGACAGGATTAAAATATATTTTAGAAAAGATATTACTCTTTCTTTGCTTTTGCTTTTTTAGCTGGAGCTTTTACTTTTTCGGCAACCACTTCTTCTACAACTTTCTCCAATACTTCTTCAGCATTTTCAATTTTAGGTTCTTCTTTTGAAACCAGACCTTTTGATTGAAGTAAATTATACCAATTCATAATTTTTTTGATATCTGAAGGATATACTCTTTCTGAATCATATTCAGGAAGAATTTCTTTAAAGTAAGCAATCAATTTAGCATTATCTTCTTTATGTGAAATTGCTGGACCATTATCTTCCTTGATGGCAATGCTTCTCATCACTTCGGCTAAAGGTTTTTCTTCATTAATGGTATAAATTGAAATTTCAGACAATAGACTTACATTAATTCTAGATCCAACGGTAATTTTTTTTCCATCTAGCAAAGCTTCAGCTAAAAATCCTGAGCGTGTTTGAACTTTCAATGCATATAAACCTGGTTTTCCTGAAATGGATAATATTTTTTCTAAATTCATTTTTAAATTTTATTTTTTTAAATTGATATTGTAATTGACATTGCTATAGAAAGCTTATCTTCCTTTTTTATTGCAAAATTTCATTCGATAATCAGGTCTGGTTTTTCCATCCATAATGTTTTGCAATTTTTTTTTTATTAGTTTTTTCTTTAACGACGAAATCAAATCAGTAAACAAGATTCCTTCAATGTGGTCGTATTCGTGCTGAATAACTCTCGCTATCAAACCATCAAATACTTCTGTTTTTACGTTAAAATCTTCGTCGCAATATTCAATCGTGATTTTTTCGTTTCTAAAAACATCTTCCCGCACATCAGGAATACTGAGGCAGCCTTCGTTAAAACCCCAAATTTCACCTTCTTCTTTCAACATTTTGGCGTTGATAAAAGTTCTTTTGAAACCTTTTAATTGCTTTTGTTCGTCTAAAGGTAAATCTTCGTCGTCGCTAAAAGGAGTTGTGTCAATCACAAATAAACGAATACTCATTCCTACTTGTGGCGCAGCTAGACCCACACCATAAGCATTATACATCGTCTCATACATATTAGCAATAGTCTCTTTCAAATCTGGATATTCAGAAGAAATCTCTTCACCCATTTTTCTTAAAACCGGATCGCCATATCCTACAATTGGTAATATCATTTTTTTAGTTTCAGTGTTTTGAAATCAGTTTTCCGAAATTTTCAAGAATTCCTTTTCTGTTCAAAGAATTAAAGCGCAAAAGTAATAAAAAAATTTAGGAATTGAGTTTTTGGTTGCATTAAAACATTTTGCGTGTCAAATAATCCTGCAACATTATAGTTGCCGATATTTCGTCGATAAGGGCTTTGTTTTGGCGTTGTTTCTTTTTCATTCCACTATCAATCATCGACTGAAAAGCCATTTTTGAAGTAAAACGCTCATCCACTCGAATGACTTTCATATCTGGAAAATGATTGGTAAAATGAGTCACAAATCCTTTAATAATCGAAGCACTCTCTGAAGGTTCGCCATTCATTTGTTTGGGTTCGCCAATGAGGACAGCTTCTACTTTTTCTTTAGAAAAATAATCTTTCAAAAAATCTATTGCTGTGGCTGATGGAATGGTCGTTAAACCCGAAGCAATGATTTGCATTTCGTCGGTAACGGCTATTCCGGTGCGTTTTTGTCCGTAATCTATGGCGAGAATTCTTGACATTTAATTTAAATTATTTTACAAAGATACGCAAAGAACTATCTCAATTAGAAATGAAAAAATTAGTTCAAAATCAGCGAATGATTTTTTTTGGACCAAGCCAACTAAAAACCATCTAATATTTCAAACAAAAAAAGTAAATATGTTAGTATTACAAAAACAAAGTAGTTTTCAAAAAAATCCATTTATATTTGTGAAAAATTTTAAACAATGAACGAATTACAATCCATAATAGAACAAGCATGGGAAAACCGCGCTTTGTTACAGGAAGACACTACAACAACAGCTATTAGAGAAGTTATCGAATTATTAGATTCAGGCAGACTTCGTGTGGCTGAACCAATTGCAGACGGATGGCAAGTAAACGAATGGGTAAAAAAAGCTGTAGTGATGTACTTCCCAATTCAAAAAATGGAAACATTAGAAGCTGGAATCTTCGAATACAATGACAAAATGTTATTAAAAAGAGATTATGCCGAAAAAGGAGTTCGTGTAGTTCCGGGAGCTTCTGCCCGTTATGGCGCTTTTTTGGCTAGCGGTGTAATTATGATGCCAAGTTATGTAAACATTGGTGCTTATGTAGATTCTGGAACAATGGTAGATACGTGGGCAACCGTTGGGAGTTGTGCACAAGTCGGGAAAGATGTTCACCTTTCTGGTGGTGTTGGAATTGGAGGAGTTCTTGAACCTTTGCAAGCAGCACCAGTAATTATTGAAGACGGAGCGTTTATTGGTTCTCGTTGTATTATTGTCGAAGGTGTTCACGTTGGTAAAGAAGCCGTTCTTGGAGCCAATGTTTGCTTGACTGCTTCAACAAAAATCATCGATGTAACTGGCGAAACTCCTGTAGAAAGAAAAGGTTTTGTTCCTGCTCGTTCAGTAGTAATTCCTGGAAGTTATACTAAAAAATTTGCTGCTGGCGATTTCCAAGTTCCTTGCGCTTTAATCATTGGAACACGCAAACCATCAACTGATTTAAAAACATCTCTTAACAATGCGTTGAGAGAATATGATGTTGCGGTTTAATAAGTACTAAGACATCATAAAATGAATATAGGCTTTGAGGCAAAAAGAGTTTTTCATAACAAAACTGGACTTGGAAATTATAGCCGTGATTTGATACGCTTACTGAGTCAGTATTTTCCAGAAAACAACTATTATCTATATAATCCAAAAGCATCAAAACAAAACCTGTTCTTGGTAAATAATATCAATGTTTTTGAAAAAAAACCTCGAACTTCTTTTTACTCAAAATTTTACAATTTATGGAGACAAAAAGGAATTGTTAATGACTTAGAAAAAGATAAAATCACTATTTTCCATGGCTTATCAGGAGAAATTCCTCGTGGTTTGAGTGCTAAAAAAATCAAGAGCGTAGTTACAATTCATGATTTAATATTTGTAAGACATCCTCATTTATATTCTTTTTTTGACAGAAAAATACATTTTTATAAATTCAAAAAAGCAGCTCAAGAAGCCAATTTGATAATCGCAATTAGCGAACAAACAAAAAAAGACATCATTAAATTTTTAAAAATAGAAGTCTCAAAAATAAAAGTTATATATCAGGGTTGCCATTCTGCTTTTAAGGAAGTTTTTACAAAAAAAGAAATTGAAGAAGTGGTCTCTAAATATAATTTGCCTATTGAATTTATTCTTAACGTTGGCACGATTGAAACTCGAAAAAATATACTTTTGGCTGTAAAGTCCATAAAAAATATTGAAACTAATCTAGTCATCGTTGGCAAAGAAACACCTTATGTTAATGAAATAAAAAAATATATTCAGGCTCACAATCTAGAGCATAAAGTTTTATTTCTAGAAGGATTAAGTATTCGAGAACTAGCCATTTTATATAGACTTGCCAAAATTTTCGTATATCCTTCTCTTTACGAAGGATTTGGAATTCCAATAATTGAAGCACTTTATTCTAAAACACCAGTTATAACAACTCGTGATGGTGTGTTTCCTGAAGCTGGCGGACCCAATTCAATATATATTGATCCTACAAGCGTTAGCGAAATGCAGAAAGCAATTGAAGATTTATTAATTGATGATGTCTTGTGCAAAGAAATCGCTGAAAAAGGATTTGAATTTGTACAAAAATTTAATGATGAAAATATTGCTTTAGCCATAAACCAATTATATTTAGAAATCGCTTCAAAAAATTAGTGTTTTTTTGATATTTAAAACAAAATAAATATGAGAACAACTTTGTTGATTACAACATACAACTGGCCTAAAGCATTGGATACTACTTTGAAAAGCGTTGATAATCAAACTATAAAACCAACTGAAATAATTATTGCTGATGATGGATCTTCGGAAGAAACCCAAAAGTTAATTAATGCGTGGCAAATAAAATCCAAAACACCAATTATTCATTCATGGCAAGAAGATATTGGCTTTAGAGCAGCTGCTTCAAGAAATAAGGCTATTGCAAAAGCATCTGGTGAATACATTATTATGATTGATGGTGACCTAGTCCTTCATCCCAATTTTATAGAAAATCATTTAAAGCATTGTAAATCTAACCAATTTACTATTGGACCACGAGTTATCCTCAATGAAGAGTATTCCAAAAGGTTATTATTAGAGAAAAACATTGATTTTTCAATCAAATCAAATCAAATTTTAGCCAATAAAAAAAATACCATAAACAACTCCTTACTATCAAAAATATTTAGTCACATAACAAAAAGTGACAAACAAGTTCGGTCTTGTAACATGGCTTGCTTCAAAAATGATTTGGTTAAAGTAAATGGTTTTAATGAAGATTTTATAGGTTGGGGAAGAGAAGATACAGAACTGGTAGTTAGACTTTTAAATAAAAATATCAACCGAAAAAACATAAAATTTAATGCCAATACTTTACATATTTTTCATAATGAAAACAATAAAAAAATGTTATCTATAAATGATGCTATTTTAAAGAACACTATAATGGAAAAGCTAACAAGATGCACAAATGGTTTGGACAAGTATTTATAAACTCAAACCAAAACGTTTTTTCCATTCACTAACAATAGATTCATCAGAAAAATTATTTAGCACCTCATAAGATGCATTTACATATTTGATTCTTAATTTTTCATCATTCATAAGCATTTCAATACTTTTGGCAAATGCCCGATAGTCATTTCTTGGAACCAGTAATCCAGATACTTTGTGTTTTATAAGATCAACAATTCCACCGTTACTCAAGGTAGAAACTATTGCATTTTTATGACAAATAGATTCAACAATACCCATTCCTAAACCCTCACAATTGGAAGATAAAATTGAAATTTTACTTTCTGATAAATATTCTGAAATTCCCATAACCATCCCGTGAAAAAAAACATTTTTCAAGTTTTTTTTATTTGCAAAACTTTCCATCTGATTCTTAATAGATCCATCACCCAATATATGCAATTCCCATTCTGGGTATTTATGAGCTATCAAGCTCCAAGCTTTGATAACAAGAGAAGAGTTTTTGTGTTTTTTCTCCAACCTAGATAAATAAACAATATGATTTTTTTTATTGACCTCATCTAAGACAATTTCTTTTAAATCAAAAGTAAGTGGATTGTAAATTGTAAAAATCCTGTCTCTGATAATCAAGGATTTTTTAAATAAATTTTTAATTTCTTCAGCCGAACCTTTACTAACACAAGCAACACCATATTCAGCCAACATTAAGTATTTTTTTAGTTTCAGTAATTTAAAAGGTCTAAATATTTTCCCCACCATATATTTAAAAATTAAAAAGGGATTTTTGATAATGTCATCAAAGAAAATATATTTATCCAAATAAGCATGAGGGGATCCATGATATTGAGGTATTGCAATAACACCTGCACGTTTGGCTGCTTTCATTAATGCGATTGAAATAGACATATTGTCTCCCTGAAAAATTAAATTTTTAATCTTTAATTTGACAAATTGTTCAAATATTTTATCTTCAATTTCGTCTTTTGAACAGTCGAGATTAATGTAATTAACTTCCTTTGGAAAGAAGAAATGTGGTTCATCATAACTCGTATGCAATGTTATCAAATAGTTTATTTCTATTCTGCTTGGCAATAACAAGTTCATTAATGTACAAGTAACCCGCTCAACACCTCCAATAGTTGTATGATCAATTATAAAAAAATCTATTCTTGAATTATTCATGCGAATCAAGGGTTGAAAAAATATAAAAAAAAAAGAAATTTTCTTAATATAATTAGCTTAATAAACTGATAATCAGTATATTCATAGTGTATTCAACGCACATATAAATATATGATTAATCAGCCTAAAGCCCCAAAATTAGTAAAAATCTACTCAATTATCTGCGACAGATTTGAAAAAGATTTAAAATATACTTGTGAACGTTTCAGTAATAACGACAAACAAGATTTAACAGACCAAGAGATTATGACCATTTATCTATTTGCAGTTCAAGAGGAACAACGCTTTAGCATCAAACAAATTCACAAATATGCTTGTGATTATTTGCTTGATTGGTTTCCAAAACTTGGCTCATACGCTGGTTTCTCTAATCGACTTAACCAATTGTCAGAGGCTTTTAGAAGTTTTATAACTTCGCTCCTTGAAGATTTTTTACCCTCTGATTGTTTTATCAATCAAAGTTTACTGGATTCGATGCCAATAATTACTTGTTCAGGGAAACGACTTGGTAAAGTAGCTAAAGACTTGACAGATAAAGGATATTGCTCGACTAAAAGTTTGTATTATTATGGTGTGAAATTACACGCATTAGCTTTTAGGCGTCAAGATAAAATTCCTTTTCCTGAAGAAATTCAGATAACGCCTGCATCAGTAAATGATTTAACAGTCTTTGTAGAGGCTTGGTCTGAAAAAACGAACAGAAATTTTTTTGGAGATAAAATCTATAATAAACAAGATTTTTTTACTGAATTAGAGCAAGAAAAAAAATCAATTATGATGACACCAGTCAAAGGAATAAAAGGGCAATGTCAAGAAATTAAGAATAGAGATAAAGTAGCAAATGATTTGTTTTCAACAGCAGTATCAAGAGTTAGACAACCCATAGAATCCCTGTTTAATTGGCTAATTCAAAAAACAGATATTCAAAGAGCAAACAAAGTAAGGTCAAGCAAAGGTTTGCTAATTCATATATTTGGAAAAATAGCTTCAGCTTTTATAAACTTAATATTTTAACCCTTGATTCGCATTATTCATATTAATTGATGGCTTATTTTAAAAAATTATACAAAGAAAATTATATAAAAATTAAATTTAAAGACTACCTTTTTTCCCTCTATGCTTCCATCGTTTATGTGTCCACAAATAATATTCTGGTGCTTCTAGAATTTGTTGCTCCACTTTTTCTAAGAACATATCCATAATTTCAAAATCAGGAATTTCTTTTACATTAGTTGACAAAATTTCAAATTCAGCTTCATAGTAACCTCTTCTAACTTTGGAAACTTTAAGAAAAACCACATTCATATCGATTTTTTTCGAAAGCATTTCCGTTCCAACATACACTGGAACTTCAATTCCCATAAAATTATG
>NZ_JAQTPQ010000379.1 GCF_028712645.1 Flavobacterium sp.
AAAGATAAAATCATCGTGATTGGCATTTACTTTTTTGTATTTTTCTAAAATATCGATAGCCACTTTTCCAATTTTGAACTGGTGTACTCTTCCAGTTTTACGAATGTGTTTGTTGATTTTATGTTCAGCTTCATTGTAATTAGAATATTGCATTTCGATAACATCACTAAAACGCAATCCTCCGGCATAAATGGAGAAAAGGAATAAATCTCTCCACATCATAGCTTTTTTGCCTTCTATGAGCTTTAATTGAGTTAAATCGTCTATCTGTTTTTTGTTTAGAAATAATCTTTTAGAAGAACTGATTTTGAGGGTTATTTTGCTAAACGGAAACATAGTTTCGGGAATTACTTCTTCACGAATTGCATCTCTGAATATGGTTCCGAGCACAATTATGGAAAGGCGTTGAGTTGTATCTCCGTTGCCTAAAGTATCACCTAAATGAAATTTATAGTCGTTTAATAGTGCTACGGTAATTTCATCAAAATATACATCCTTTGTTCCCATATATTTTTCAAATTTATCAACCTGCGAGGTGTATGCTCTGTACGTGGAATAAGAAACGGTACTTTTGATTTTCTCTAATCTCTTTCTGGCATATTCAAAAAAGTTTGGCACTTCTTTACCCTTAATGGCTTCTTTTAGTTTTTTAACCGAAACCGTTTTGATTTTACGTTCCATATCTGCAACCTGACCTTCGGCATCTGCAATTTTTTGAGATAATGCAGCATTCATTCTGGCACTGTTGGAATGGTTCTTTTTTACTTTCTGCTTTGCTTCATCCCACTCGTTCTCTTTAAGCTTCACTCCAGCAGTGATAAATTTCGTTTTTCTATCTTTTATAATTCGTATATACAAAGGGCTGTGTCCGGTTTGGTCTACCTGATGTGTTCTTAAAATTAGTTTTACTGATGCCATAATAATAGGAATTTAGAAATGTTATACTACTTTTGTAAATTAATGCAAACGAGTGAAAGTATTGTAAATAAAGGGGTTTCAATTGGGTGCATCGTAATACGAAGGTATAACAATAGGTACAACAAAACAAGGATTTGACTGCTTTTTGTTGCTTAAAATTGCATTGTTCATTTTTACAAAGTCAATGAATACAACACTTTAAGTGCAAATTGGAGGGTTGAATGAAAAGTTGTAGATAACTTATATATAGGCGAAACAAACCTTCGTATATACACCCAAAATCGGGTAGATTGGCGAAGGTTTATTTCTATTTTATTATTCATCAATCCTCTCCAAAACATTTTTCAGTTTTTCTTTCTCTTTTGGAAACCAGCCTTGAACGATTAAAACAACACCAAAAACCATTAAAACAATACTGATTATTTTCTTTATTTTAAGAATATTATTTGGTGTCATTTTTGTTTTTAACTGCTTAGCTAATAGTATTTTAATACAATCAACTAGTAAATATGATAGAATTACGGTTGCAAAAAAAGTAAACATTCTGGAGTTTTGCATCTCTAATTTTGGTCCTACTGAAATAATTACAGCCAACCAAAAACCTAATACTCCAATGTTGATGATGTTTAAAAAAAAGCCTTTAATGAATAACCCAAAGTAATCTTTTCTGATAATTTCGTTATCTATTTTATGAGTGTCTATTTTTTTTTCTTTATGTAAACCAATGTATGAAATAACACCATAAGCGGCCATTAATATTCCTCCAAACATAAAAAGAGCGGTATTGTCTTTAAGACTTGTTATCAATCGATAACTTCCTAAATAGGCTATTGTAATAAAAACAATATCTCCTAAAACAACTCCTAAATCAAAAACTAATGCCGCCCGAAATCCTTTTATAATACTGGTTTCGAGTAATATAAAAAAAACTGGACCAATCATAAAACTTAAAAAAAATCCCCAAGGAATTCCAGATAAAATATCGTTTATCATTAAAAACTAAATTATTTAAAGTGAAAATAGAATCAAAAGTATTATTTTTCTGTAATAGTTCCTCCTAAAATTGTCTTTTGATTAATTTGTTTTGGTTTTCCATAAATATAAATAGTTCCTCCTGCCTTCACTTTTGCATCTACTAATAACGTTGCAAAAACTTCTGCTTGACCGCCAGCAGAAACTATTATTGAGGTTTGCGAAGTATGTAAATCTTTTGCGTTTAAAATTGCTCCCGAAGCAATAATAGCGTTTTGATTAGAGGCTTCTCCTGATAATTCTAAAATTCCACCTGTAACCGCTCTTACTTCTGCTTTATCAACATCTAAATCTATGTTTATTTCTGATCCTTCTTTAGCGTTTAAATTAATCAAAGTTTGCTTAAATGTTTTATCACAAGAAACATAAGTTCCTTCGCCAGCTTCTATGTTTTCTATTTTTTTGAAATATAATTTAATTATAATATCGTCTCCTGATAATAATTTTGGAAAAGGCATTCTTAATTTTAATTCTCCATTTTTATTTACAACTTCAACTTCATTTTCTCGTTTTCCTGTTATAATTATTTTATTTTCGGAAGATGGAATAAGTTTTACATTGAGTTTATCAAATACTTTTACACTATCAAAATCTCCTAGCTCTCTTGTGACTTGAGCAAATTTGACTTGAACT
>NZ_JAQTPQ010000380.1 GCF_028712645.1 Flavobacterium sp.
CTTTTGGTAAAAACCAATGTCGGGCGATAATACGTTTCAATCAATCTCGAAGCCACAATTCCTATTACGCCTTTGTGCCAATCTTCTTGAAAAACCACCGATGTAAAATTCTTTTCTTCCTTATTTTCTAATATTTGAGCCAGTGCTTCTTTGGTAATTTGTTTGTCTAAATCTTTCCTTTCAGAATTATAAAGTTCAATTTCCGAAGCAAATTGTTGGGCTTGATCAAAGTCAAATTCCGACAATAATTCCACGGCGTGATTCCCGTGTTTGTTTCTTCCTGCAGCATTGATTCTGGGTGCAATGATAAAAACTACGTCGGTTATATCTAAAGTTTGTTTTTTTATTTGGTGAACCAAAGCTTTGATTCCTGGTCTCGGATCAGAGTTGATAACTTGCAAACCAAAATAAGCCAAAACCCGATTTTCTCCCGTCATCGGAACAATGTCTGCAGCAATTGCTGTTGCCACCAAATCCAAATAAGAAGTCAAATCTTCTATAGTTTGGTTTCTATTTTCTCCTAATGCTTGAATTAATTTGAAACCAATACCACAACCACACAATTCATCATACGGATAAGTACAATCGTCTCGTTTTGGATCTAAAACTGCAATGGCTTCTGGTAAAAACTCTCCTGGTCGGTGGTGGTCACAAATGATAAAATCGATGTTTTTTTCATTGGCGTAAGCCACGTGATTAATGGATTTTATTCCACAATCCAAGGCAATAATCAGCGAGAAACCATTGTCTTCGGCAAAGTCAATTCCTTTGAAAGAAATACCATAACCTTCGTCGTAACGATCTGGAATATAAGTGGCAACATTTGGATAATAGGTTTTTAAATAAGAAGAAACTAATGAAACTGCTGTTGTTCCATCGACATCATAATCGCCAAAAACGAGAATATTTTCGCCTTTTTCAATTGCCAATTCAATGCGTTTGACTGCTTTGTCCATATCTTTCATCAAGTAAGGATTATGCAAATCTTCTAAAGTGGGACGAAAAAATTGTCGTGCATCTTCATAGGTTTCAATGCCGCGTTGAACCAAAAGTGTAGCCACAAATTCCTCAATATTCAAAGCTTTAGCAAGATGCTTTACTTTTTCTTCCGAAGGTTTTGGTTTGATAGTCCAGCGCATAATTAATTACGGATTGAGAATTACGAATTACGATTTTGTGTGTTAGGACAAATTTAGTTTAAAATATGGTCAAAAAGAAAACCATTAAGATATTAAGTTTCATTAAGCATTAGACCTTAATGAAACTTAATATCTTAATGGTTCAAAAAATAAAATTAATTAAAAAAAAATCAAAAAAGCCTCAAAATTAACGCAAAATCATAGTACTTTTGAGTTCTATTTTTTATTTAAAATAAACAAAAATGCAAATTCAAGGACAAATTGTCGATATCCAAAACCAACGTATTTATGCTGGTGAAATCACTGTCGAAAACGGGAAAATCATTTCGATAATCAAGAAAAATCACGAGGTAAAAAGTTTTATTCTTCCCGGATTTATCGATTCGCACATTCATATCGAAAGTTCGATGCTTGTTCCTTCTGAATTTGCAAAAATTGCTGTGCTTCACGGAACGGTTGCTACGATTTCCGATCCACACGAAATTGCCAATGTTTTAGGAACTGCCGGTGTTTATTATATGATTGAAAATGGTAAAAAAGTACCGTTGAAATTTCATTTTGGTGCTCCATCTTGTGTTCCTGCTACCATTTTCGAAAGTGCTGGTGCGACTATCGATTCGGAAGGAATTAAGGAATTAATGGCTTCGCCTGATATTTATTATTTGGCGGAAATGATGAATTATCCCGGCGTTTTATTCGATGACGAAGAAGTTATGAAAAAAATTGAATGGGCCAAACATTTTGAAAAACCCGTTGATGGTCACGCTCCTGGATTAAGAGACGAACCCATAAAAAAATACATTTCAGCAGGAATCACAACCGACCACGAATGTTTCACTTTTGAAGAAGCCGAAGAAAAATTGTCACTAGGAATGAAAGTGCTTATTCGCGAAGGAAGTGCCGCCAAAAACTTCGAAGCCTTAATCGATTTACTTCCTGAAAACTATGAGAATATGATGTTTTGTTCAGATGACAAACATCCTGATGATTTAATTGTGGGACATATTAATTTGCTTTGCGCTCGGGCTGTCGCCAAAGGAATTGACGTTTTTAAAGTCTTGCAAGCTGCTTGCGTAAATCCTGTAAATCATTACAAAATGAACGTAGGATTATTGAAAGAAAACGATGCTGCCGATTTTATCGTGGTCGAAGATTTAGTTGATTTTAAAGTAAAACAAACTTATATCAATGGTGAATTGGTTGCCGAAAATGGCGAATCTTTTGTGAAACATATTCCGTTTGAATCGCCCAATAATTTTAATATTACTTCCAAAAAAATCAGTGACTTTCAAGTATCTGGAAAAGGTTCGAAAATTAGAGTTATCGAAGCCTTGGAAGGACAATTGATTACCAATGAAATTCATCACAAATCCTTAATCGTTGACGGAAAAATCGTTTCAGACACGGAAAATGATATTCTTAAAATGGCGGTTGTCAATCGTT
>NZ_JAQTPQ010000381.1 GCF_028712645.1 Flavobacterium sp.
TTGAAAACGAGCTAAGTCACGTTGGTCATTACTGGATTTGTAATCTTCTGTATAAAAAGGTGGGTTAGAAACAATTAAATCGTATTGTTCTTCAGGTTCTTCAACAAATTCATCCAATGCAGCGTGAAAACAAAATAATCTATCGTTCCAAGGAGAATTTTCAAAATTAGTAGTTGCTTGTTCATATGCTTTTTCGTCGATTTCGAGTGCGTCAATTTGGGTTGCCGAACTTCTTTGTGCTAACATTAACGCAATGATTCCAGTTCCTGTTCCAATGTCTAAAATGCTGAAAGGATTGTTTTCAATAGGTGTCCAAGCTCCAAGTAAAACTCCGTCAGTCCCAATTTTCATTGCAGATTTATCTTGTTCAAGCGAAAATTGTTTGAATTGGAACATAAAATTTCAGATTGTAGATTAACGACTGTTGATTTCAGATTTTTGAGCAACTGAAGACTGAACACTTTTTTAAAGGTACATCTCGATTAAACCTTCGGGTAAATCCATGATGACTTTTTTGTTTTCTCTGTCAATTTTTACAAGAAAATGGTCAATCATTGGAATCAGAATTTCTACACCATCTTTCAATACTTCAAAGAGTGGTTGTGCTGTAGTATCGTTGATAGATTGTATCACGCCAACATTGCCAAATCGCTTGTCTTCGATTTCAAATCCAATTACTTCATGGAAGTAAAATTTATTGCCCGTAAGTTTTGGCAACATCTTTAAAGGAAGATAAATAGCATTACCAATAATAGCATCTGCTTGCTCCTCTGTGTTTACATCTTCGAAGCGAATTCGAAGAAAATCATTTTTGTGAAGTGAACTGCTTTCAATAAAAAATGGAACCAAGTGTTTGTTGCATTCAACAAACACTGATTCCAAATTTTCATATAACTCTGGTTCGTCCGTGTCTAAATAAGCAAGAATTTCCCCTTTGAAACTAAATTTTTTTGCGATTTTACCTAAATAGAAACAATCCTCTTTACGCATCGTCGCTCGAAAATTATGCTTCTGTAGTTTCGGTATTGTCTTCAACAGCAGGAGTTTCTTCAACTTCTGCAACCTCTGCTTCTGCAGCAGCTTCAACTTCAACAACTTCTTCTTCAACTGGAGCTGGTGTATTAGCAGCAATTAAATCAGCTTCAGCTTGAGCAGCAGCAGCCAAACGTTTTGCGTTTACAGCTTGTTCTGCTTTGATAGCTTTTGTTTTTGCATCAGCTTGTGCTTTTGTTAATCCTTCTTTTTTAGAATCTACTTTACCAGCTTTTGCTTCTAACCATGCAGCTAATTTAGCATCAGCTTGTTCTTGAGTTAAAGCTCCTTTACGGATACCTCCATCAAGGTGATGTTTTAATAAAGCTCCCTTGTAAGAAAGAATTGCTTTGGCTGTATCTGTAGGTTGTGCACCATTGTGCAACCATTTTACTGCGCTATCAAGATCTAACTCGATAGTTGCAGGATTTGTGTTTGGATTATAAGTACCAATTTTTTCTAGGTATTTACCATCTCTTTTTGAGCGAGCATCAGCTGCTACAACCCAGTAAAAAGGCTTCCCTTTTTTACCGTGTCTTTGTAATCTAATTTTTACTGACATAATCTTATGATTAAATTTTGAGGTACTCGACCTCGATTAATTAAGGGTGCAAAGATAAAAATTAATTACTAATTGACAATTAATAATTTAGAATTCTTTTGAATCTTTAAACGACATTGTTTTATGGTAATTTCTTTGTGAATTTTTGCTTTAAATTCCATTTATAACTCAAAATAATATACTTTTGTGTAGTTCAATGCCAAAAATTATGAAAGAAAGGTTTCTATTATTCATGATGTTATGTACTTTCATTTCTTGTCAAGAGGACGTGAAATTTAACAATCCTTCTTTTCAAGGAACAAAAGACAATGTGTTTTGGAGAGCAGTTCAATCCAATGCTACTATTGAAACTGATGGTTCTTTGACCATTGAAGCGTATACTTCAAATGAAAAAGTAACATTGAAAACTACTTCCACAGCAAAAACCACTTATTTTTTAGGAACTAGCACTTCTAAAACTGCAACATATACCTTAACAGATGCTACAGGAACAGTTACTTTTGCCACGGGATTTGGCATAGGGGATGGTCAAATTATAATTACAGAATATGATGCTTTAAACAAAACCATTTCGGGGACTTTTAAATTCAATGCAAAAAACACAAGTAACAATCCTTTATATGGACCAACTTTAAATTTTCAATACGGTATTTTTTATAAAGTTCCTATTATATCAAATCCTTAACATTGTAAATTTTAAATAAAAACACCTGAAAATTGCACTTTAGCGATATATTTTTGATTAATTTATAAAACAATTCATATAAATAATCTAATAAATGGTAGATTAGAAAAAAATAAGATTACATTTGTTGCAATTATAATATATATATATATGAATATTTTTGTTGGAAGCCTTCCATTCAGTATTGAGGAAGCAGATTTAAGAGAGTCTTTCGAGGCTTATGGTACAGTTGATTCTGTAAAAATTATTACTGATAAATTTACTGGAAGAAGTAAAGGATTCGGATTC
>NZ_JAQTPQ010000382.1 GCF_028712645.1 Flavobacterium sp.
ATCCTATATATGTTACGATTAAAGTATATGGAAATTTTTGACCTGTTTGAAAATAAAATTTACCTTCTGCATCTGTTACCACTCCGTGCGTGGTTCCTTTAATAGTTACAGAAGCTCCCGAAACTGGTTGATTTGTGATTTTATTAATTACTGTTCCGTCGAGTTTAGACTGAATAAGTGGCTGAGTATTTTGTGCATTGATTCCAAATGAAATCAGAAAAATGCTGAGCCATGAAAGATAATATAACTTTTTTTTCATTACTTTGTTTTGGTTTAATAAATAAGGATTCTGAAAACTGATTCAATCAATTTTCTCTATTCCGTTTAGTTTAGCGATTAACATTTTTTAAGCCTGCCATTTCTGTTCCAGCAGAAATGGCTTTTTTTTTATCTACAACACATTCGTTTTTTCATTTTTCATTTATTTTGGATTAGTATTATTTGAATTGGTCTTTATAAGATTTCAACCCCGAAAACCATAGGCTATCTTAAACTAAATTCGTAAGGATTTAAATTGAAGATTTTTTAACAGCAACAACACATCAAGCTTGGATTGCCAAATGTAATTGTTTCTTGCATTTTTAAAAATGAGGTGTATTTGACAGTCTTCATTTTTTTGTATTTGATTTTTTATTAAATTCTACTAATTTGATAGAACAAAAGTAAATTAAAATTACAAATCACCAAATTTTAAATTAATTTTTTTTGAAAAAATGTTAATTTTTCAATTCATACCATTTAGTAAACTGTATTTCAATTATTTACATAAATTTTACTGTTAAAAAATTCATTCGAACCAATAAGGAAAAGATAAAAAAGAAATACAACATTGCCAATTTGATTAAACCCAGCAAGTAAAAGACATTTTTAGCTTATTTAAAACATAAAACCACTCGATTTGAGTGGTTTTACTTTGTGGTTTTGCCTGTATTAGTTGACATAGGATGCAATTCTGCACTATCTGTAATGAGAAAATTAGTGCGCATCGAGTCGATTTTAATGGTAGATAACATATAAAATTGTCAAAATAAATATCACAGATATAATGTATCCTGTCCAAAGATTTCTACTTTCAAATTCTTGAATAAGTTGATTATTTATGTTTCCTCTAAATCCCTTTATAACCCAAAAGAAAAGACCACCCATCCAAAGTGTTGTAAGTTTTGCTGCAAAAGGTTCCTTAGCCATTATATTTACTTTTTGAAGTTTGAATAAGTATGGGTTTTATTTATAACCACAATTATAATAAATCTAAATTAATAATTAAAATTGCAAAATTCATCCTAAAACAAAAAAATCCCGATTGCTCGGGATTTCTTATAAATATGATTGAAATTTTATTTCAATTTCTTTTTGATGGCCACTTCGTGGAAGGCTTCGATAACATCTCTTTCTTCGATGTCGTTATATCCTTTTATTTGGATACCACAATCATATCCTTTGGATACTTCTTTCACATCGTCTTTGAAACGTTTCAAAGCAACCAGTTCTCCTGTATGCACCACAACACCATCACGTATGATTCTGATTTTGGCATTTCTGGCAATCTTGCCATCCATAACCATACATCCAGCAATCGTACCCACTTTAGAGATTTTAAACAACTCTCTAACTTCGGCAGTTCCAAGAACTTCTTCTTTCATTTCTGGCGCCAACATTCCTTCCATTGCATCTTTCAAGTCATCAATAGCTGCGTAGATAATAGAATAGTAACGAATGTCAATTTCTTCTTTATCGGCCAATTGTCGTGCATTTCCAGCAGGACGAACGTTAAATCCAATAATAATTGCATCAGAAGCAGAAGCTAACATTACGTCGGTTTCAGTAATAGCTCCAACGCCTTTATGAATAATATTGATTTGAATTTCTTCGGTCGATAATTTAGAGAACGAATCAGATAATGCTTCAACTGAACCGTCAACATCTCCTTTAAGGATAATGTTTAATTCCTTGAATTGACCTAATGCGATTCGACGTCCAATTTCATCTAAAGTAATATGTCGTTGTGTACGAACTGACTGTTCGCGCATTAATTGAGAGCGTTTTGCAGCAATTTGTTTCGCTTCTTTTTCGTCTTCAAAAACATTGAACTTGTCACCTGCTGTTGCAGCACCGTCTAATCCTAATACAGAAACTGGTGTTGATGGACCTGCTACAGTTACGACATTTCCTCTTTCGTCATGCATGGCTTTTATCTTACCATGATGTTTTCCGGCTAACATATAATCGCCAATTCTTAAAGTTCCGCTTTGTACTAATATGGTTGAAACATATCCTTTTCCTTTATCTAAAAATGCCTCAACAACTGTTCCTTGAGCTGCTTTATTTGGATTAGCTTTTAAATCAAGGATTTCTGCTTCCAATAATACTTTTTCTAATAATTCTTTTACACCTGTTCCTACTTTTGCAGAAATATCATGGGATTGGATTTTTCCACCCCAATCTTCAACAAGTAAATTCATACCTGCTAATTTTTCTTTTATTTTTTCAGGATTAGCATTTGGTTTATCAATTTTGTTAATCGCAAAAATAATTGGCACATTAGCTGCCTGAGCATGG
>NZ_JAQTPQ010000383.1 GCF_028712645.1 Flavobacterium sp.
TTAACGGAGCAATTGAAGAACTAAAACGAATAGGTCGTGGATATAGAAATAAACAAAATTTTAGAACAGCCATTCTATTTTTTCATGGAAACCTTGACGGCTATTCACACAAAACCCAGTAGAACCAGTTTTTTAATTACTTCTCCAGCAATGGTTGGTTAGTTGGTGGTAAAACACCAATGGTCAATTGGCAGGCTGCAGCACAAAATTGGATATTAAACGTACCTAAATTCATTTCAAATGAACCACAATCCAACAGAGCAAAACACCTCAACACAGGAACAGACAAAGATTATTCAGAGCCATTATAGCTACACTGAAATAATAGTTTGGTTAGAGAAAAAAGGTGTCGAATTATACGGAAATCATTTCAAAATCTTTGAAAGTGATTATTCCATAATTTACAAACTCATTGCCTATTTCCTCAAAGATGAAGCAACTTGTTTTCAATATGGCATCAACAGCAACGAAGGAATTTTGCTTTCTGGCCCAGTTGGCTGCGGTAAAACATCACTAATGAATTTAATGAAACACCTGACACCAACAGAACATAAATTTTTCGTAAAACCGTGTAGAGATATAAGCTTTGAATTTATCCAGGACGGTTACCAAATCATACATAAATACAGCAAGGGAAAGCTATACGAATCCGAACCCAAAACAATATGCTTCGACGATTTAGGAACAGAAAATAACCTAAAATACTACGGAAACGAATGTAATGTTATGGCAGAAATTCTATTAAGCCGCTATGATATTTTCACAAGTAAAAAAATCCAAACGCATATAACTACAAACCTTTCAGCTTCTGAAATTGAGAATGTTTATGGAAATCGGGTTAGAAGTAGGTTGAGGGAATTATGCAATTTAATAGCTTATGATAGAAGTTCAATAGACAAACGAAAATAAATTGCATAATCACGAACATCAAAAAAAAACAATAGACAAAGCGTGAGTAAATGATTAATTTGATTGCATATGAAAAAGGAATTGATGATAAAAGAAAATAAAACTTCCAATTAATTTTGCAGACACTATCCTAAAATTGCTTTTGTTTTGCCATTTTATATTCATTAGTATCTCTCAAAGCATTCATAAATAAACGAACATTATCTAAAGTTAATTTCGATAAAACATCATAACTTTTTTTGTGGCATTTTCTATATTTTATACCACTCCCACAAAAGCAATCTGAAACCCTATCAATTTTTTTGCCTTCAAGTATTTGAATTAACCCAAATTCGATATTGAAAACATTAGTTGTCATAAAAGTTTCTTCAAAAAACTCAATCCAACCTGCATTACCGTGAGACCTTTCTTTTAAAAAATAACCATTCTGATTGCGGAATATTTGACTATAAAAATAATTTTTAGCTTGATTTTCAATGAATTGAAGTAGATTAATTCCAGTATTACAAATGATATATTCTTCTGGAGGAGAAGCAATACAACAGTTTCCAGTTTTTTCAAATATATGCCAGTCAATATTTCTTGGAATGCGTCCTCCAGTTTCAAATAACAAAGGAAAACTATAAGGATAATCAATTACAGCCTTAATCTCAACTTGATAAGTATCTTCAATATTCCCGTATTCATCAGCTAAAATAATAGCCCCGAAGACACAAGGAATTCCATCATCAATTTTAAAAGATAATTCCTTGTATTTTTCAATAACAGCTGTTACTTGTTCTTCAAAAATTGTATAGCCATTCATCTTTTATTTTCCCCAAGGTCTTGATAATGCCGCGCCAGTTGTCGTTGCAGAATTACTATTTGATTGTTCATTTTTATCTTCTCCATCAGGAAATCTATTACCTAAATGTTTTTGCCATAATCTACTAGCTTTTAGTTGATTTTGTTCTTTTAATGCAGCTTCAGCATCAGAGAGAAAACTATCTAAATTATTTAAGAAATTAGTTTTTCTTGTTGTATCATAATCCGCAAATAAATTATCTTTTGGAGTAACAGGAACAATACATTCAAATTTTTGAGCTAAAGTTTTTTTAATTTCTCTCAAAATATCGGTCAATAAAATATCGTCTCTATCATTCATAACAATTTTCTCCTTTGCATTCATAGCCAAAATAGTCATTGCAAGTCCACTTGGCATTTTATTTCTTTTATAATCACACCAAGCTTTCATTTCTTTTATAATTTTTATAATCTTACCATTAGCATCTTTATTGTTGTTAAACCAATCAATAAGTGCTTTTGGATCGCTATCTTCCCAACCATTATTTTTTACAGCAAGTTTATATTCTTCTCCACTCACTTTATAATAAACAGGAATGTCAATTTCATAATCACCAGAAAAAATATTTCTAATGCACTTTTTTCTATGTTCTGGAGAAGTTGCAGTATATCCATTAACAGCATCCCAAATCCAATTTTGCAATGTCGTTGCCGTTACATCTGGTGTTCTAAAGAAGTAAACTCCGTCATCCAAATCACAAATGTCATCTTTGGTTCTAATGCCAGTTTTCATTTTGTAAGAACCTTGTATATAGAATTTTGGAGTGTATTCAGAATGATTTTCTTCAAAATATTTTCTAATTCTT
>NZ_JAQTPQ010000384.1 GCF_028712645.1 Flavobacterium sp.
TCAAGAATCATATTCAATGGTTTTCTGTCTTCGCCAAAGAATAAAGATTGTTCGATACACCAGTCAAAATCAACTTCGTTCAAACCTTTCCAAGCATACACCTGAATTCCGGCAGCAGCAATTGCAGCAGCAGCCTGATCTTGAGTTGAGAAAATATTACATGAGCTCCAAGTTACTTCAGCACCAAGAGCGATTAAAGTTTCAATCAAAACCGCAGTTTGAATTGTCATGTGTAAACATCCAGCAATACGAGCACCAGCAAGTGGTTGTTCGTCTTTATATTCAGCACGAAGCGCCATCAAACCTGGCATTTCAGCTTCTGCCAATTCAATTTCTTTTCTTCCCCAAGCTGCTAGAGAAATATCTTTTACTTTGTAAGCCAAAAAAGGCGTAGTTGTAGTACTCATTTATAGTATATTTGTAATTATAAAATTTCGGTGCAAAATTACATAATAAGTTATTAATAAAAAACATTCCTTTAAATAATTATAAATCAGTAAAATATTTATTTTCAAGAGCTTTTCCCTATGTTTTCCAAGATTTTTTTTGAATTCTGAAAGACAAGATTTAAATGATGGTTCTTTTGGGAAAAGAAAATACAAATTCTTAATGCCGTTATATAAAATCATAAAACCCAATACCTTTACAACAATATTTGTTTGGAAAATTTCCGAATCTTATGAAGAGTTGTATGAAGAAGTACAGCTTAACCAAAAAAGTGGGTTGCGTTTAAGCGGGATGAAATCGCAACTGCATCAACGAGGCTTTTTGAGTGTTAGAAAGTTGTTGCAACAAGCAGGATATTCGGACTTTGATTTATTTTATGATGAATCTGGAAAGCCACACTTGAAGGATGGAAAACCTATTTCAATTTCACATTCCCACGAATTTTCGGCTATAATAATTAGTGAAGAAACAGTAGGAATCGATATTGAACTTCAGCGAGAGAAAATCATTCGAATTGCTGATAAATTTGTAAATTCAACCGAATTGAATCGTTTGCAGAGTTTTGATTCCCATGATTACATCAAAAAACTAACCGTAAAATGGGGAGCAAAAGAGTCGATTTTTAAAATCCGAAACGAAAAAGGAATCAGTTTCAAGAATCACATTCAAGTTAATACATTTGAATTAGAAGATAAAGAAACTATTGCTCAACTTAATTTTGAAGGTGTCGCTCAAGAATTTAAAATTGTTTTCGAAGAATTCGAAAATTTTACTTTAGTTTATGCATTTGAAAATTAATAAATTGAATTCGTGGCCAAAATAATATGACGAACATCTACAACCATATTCTAAAATCTAAAATCAGCAATCAAAAATTATTGGCGATTCTCCTCGATCCTGACAAAATTGTTTGGAACAACTTTGATTATTTGATTTCAAAAATAAATCAATCGCCAGCAACCCACGTTTTCATTGGCGGAAGCCAAGTAAAAAATAATATTCTCGACGAATTAATTCTAAAAATAAAGCAAAATTGTAGTTTACCAATTGTTCTTTTTCCAGGAAATCCATCTCAAATTTCAAATAAAGCCGATGCGATTTTGTTTCTCTCATTAATCTCTGGGCGCAACTCAGATTATTTGATTGAGCATCAAGTTAAGGCAGCTCCTGTTTTAAAACAAACTAATTTGGAAATTATTTCGACAGGATATATTCTTATAGAAAGTGGAGGTAAAACAGCAGTAGAAAGAGTAAGCAAAACTAAACCTATAGACAGGAATAATCTCGATTTGGTACTTGCAACGGCTCAAGCTGGTGAAATGATAGGTAATAAACTTATTTATCTTGAAGCAGGAAGTGGAGCTAAACAAGCTGTTCCTTCAAAAATGATTCGGTTAGTTTCTAAAAACATCAAAATTCCGTTAATTGTTGGCGGAGGAATTATAGATTCGCAAGGAATTCAAAAAGCGTATGATTCTGGTGCAGATTTAGTGGTTATTGGAACTGCTTTTGAGAATGACATTAATTTTTTTAACAACTAAAACGTATAAGGTTTTTAAAAATCTTATAGGTTTTATTAATTTAAAAACCAGAAATGATAGAATTTTTTCTTAATGCATACAAGGATGCGTCAACTACTCAAATTATTTTAGAATTCATTGCTTTTGTCTTTGGAATTTTAAGTGTTTGGTTTGCCAAAAAAGAAAATATTTGGGTTTACCCAACAGGATTAATTGCCACAATAATTACTACTTATTTACTGTTTATTGCAGGTTATCTTGGCGATATGATGATTAATGGTTATTTTAGTTTAATGAGTATTTATGGTTGGTACAACTGGGCTCGAAAAGGGGATGACACGGACAATCTTGCAATCACAAGAACCAATAATAGAGAAAAAATAATAGGAATCATTCTGTTTTTCATAACAATATTTGTAGTTTTTGGGATATATAAATTCTTTGATTATAATATAAAAAAGGATAATTATGTTGATATTTTTGCAGCAGGAATATTTTTCACAGGAATGTGGTATATGGCACTCAAAAAAATAGAAAATTGGACACTATGGATTTTTGGTGACCTGATTGTAGTACCTTTGT
>NZ_JAQTPQ010000133.1 GCF_028712645.1 Flavobacterium sp.
AGTTATGTTCTACTTCTTCAAAAATTAGTTTCATTCGCCTTAAATTTCTCGAAGAAAATCCTTTAACACCAACGTATTCTGCTTGTAAATCCTTTGATAAATTATCAACTATACTTTCTCCCCAACCTGATTTTAATTTTTCTGACAGTACTTTTCCGAAGTCAAGGTACATTAAAATCAATTCGGTATTAACCAATGATAAACTTTTATATTGGGCAAGCTTTATCCTTTCTTTCAACAAAAGAAGCGTTTGGTGATAATTTGAAGGTAAGTTTTCCATTTTTTAAAGTAAAAAACTATTAAATCCAAGTGATGACAAAGATGAGGCGCAAAGACTTTAGGTAGTTGTAATATTCCATTATTCAATTAATGTTGATTTAGAATTCTTTGGAATTTTTAAATCAAAATTAAAGTTTGGAAAAATCAATTTTATGTTTTCATCATTCAACATATGTGTTTCTATAAAATACCATTTTCCTCCCCCATTTTTAGATATTCCTAAATAATAGTAGGTTGCTTGTATTCTCCCTTTAGGAGTTTTCATTATTGTTTTTTTAGGAATAATACAATGGAGCTCTTTGCCAGCTATAAAAATGTTTTGTGGTTCTTCTATTATTTCATTTTCAAAAACAAAACCCTCGCTTTTCATTTTATCAAAAGTTGATTTCATTAAAGAAGATAACTTTTCTCTTCCCCCACCCATTTCAACTATTTTTGGGTATGTATAATCTAAAATTTTATTATAGTTACTGTTTTTCATAGCACTTATCATTATTTCACATTCACTTTTAATTTTACTTGAAAATTGATTTTGTGAAAATGTATAATTAGAAAGAATTAATAAAATGTATAAGTATTTTTTCATCTTTGGAATTTATTTAGTTTTTTAAGTAGTTTAAGTTTAAAAAAAACCGAAAAACGATACTTAAATATTTTTTAGTTTAGAAAACACATATAAAACTAAACTTAATTAAATTTAGGTTTAATTATTTAACCCAATCATTTATCCAATTTGCAACCGTTTTGCACCATTCATCACCATCATTCATACAAGGAATTGCCAAGAAATTCTCGCCACCGTGTTCCTTGAATTGATGATTGGCTTCCATTGCGATTTCTTCTAATGTTTCTAAGCAATCTGCAACAAAAGCTGGCGTTACAACTGCCAAATTCTTGATGCCTTTTTCGGGCATTTTGTTTACTTCGACATCCGTGTAAGGTTCGAGCCATTTGTCGCCTGCCAAACGAGATTGAAAAGTTTGGCTGTATTTACCTTCTGGAATTCCTAATTCTTTTATTACCAATTTTGTGGTTTCGTAACATTGGTGACGGTAACAAAATTCGTGAGCTGGTGAAGGCGTGTTGCAACAAGAACCGTCAATTTTGCAGTGCGATTTAGTTACATCGGTTTTGCGAATATGACGTTCAGGAAGACCGTGATAAGAAAATAAAAGATGATCGTAATCGTAATCTTCTAAATGTTTTTTGATGGAATTTGACAAGGCTTTGATATAATCGGGCTTGTTATAAAACGCAGGAACAATCGTAAATTTCATTTCTGGGAAATGTTTTTTACGCATTTCTTCAGCCATTTCTATAACCGTCGTTGTGGATGACATTGCGTGATGCGGATACAACGGAAACAACAAAACTTCGTTTACACCTTGATCTGCTAATTCCTGTAATCCCGATAAAATGGAAGGTTTTCCGTAACGCATTGACAACGAAACCGGAATATTGACTAGTTTTTTTATCTTTTCGTGCATTCTTTTAGAAAGCACAACAAGTGGAGAGCCTTCTTTCCACCAAACCTTCTTATAGGCTTCGGCAGATTTTTCGGGTCTTTTTCTTAGAATTATTCCCCGAACCAAAAATGCTCGCAATAGAAACGGGACGTCTATCACGTATTTATCCATTAAAAATTCGTCTAAATAGGTTTTAACGTCTTTTGGTGTTGGGCTTTCTGGCGAACCCAGATTGATGAGTAATACTCCTTTCATATTTTGTTTCAGTTTTAATCCTGCAAGGTTTCCAAAACCTTGTAGGTATATTTTTTATTTCACTAAACACCTACAAGGTTTTGGAAACCTTGCAGGAGAATATTTTTTTTACATATTCGGATTAATAGCCATCAAATATTTCTTTGGAGTTGTTCCAAATTTCTTTTTGAAAGCAGCGATAAAGTGGCTTCCGGTGCTGTAGCCAATTTTCAAGCCTACCTCATTAACATTATAGGAACCACTGTCCAACAATTTTCGAGCAGAATCCATCTTATAATCGAATAAAAAGCCATAAACGGTATCTCCATAAATTTGTTTAAATCCCATTTTGAGTTTCTTCAAAGTAAGTCCAACTTCATCAGCAAGTTCCTGTAATCCTGGCGGTTCAGCCATATTGGCAAGAATGATTTCCTTAGCTTTTTTTATTTTCAAAACGTTTTCTTCATCAATCAAAAACGGACATTGTTCAGCATTGGGATCTTCGGTTCGGTTGAAATACAAACTTAATAATTCGTATCCTTTACCTTTATAATACAAGTTTTTTATTGACGGATTTAAGTTGTAATGAAATAATTGACTCAAAACAATTGCCATCGACGGGCTAATGTCTCCTTCTTTATAATATTTTTTATCCTTGTTGTCATCGCTCAAAAAAGTGACATAATTAGCTTCGGAAGAAAATAAATTATGGAATTTTTGGATAGAAATAATAATGGAAATTACCCAAGAATTTGGTTCTATTTCCAAGTTTAACGGCAGTTCTTTTTGTGGATTGTATAACAACAAAGATTTTTCTTCTCTTAAATCCAAGGCATAATTTCCTTGGTTGAAAATAAATTTTGCTTTTCCTTTCAATCCAAAGTGAAATTGGATCAACCCGCTTTTAACTTCACGTTGGGTATAAAAAACTTCATCACTATCGTTTTCGAAACGAAGTAGGGTAAAGTCATCTTCAATTGTTATTATATCTCGAGAACTCATTGCGACATTTTTTATTAGCAGATATGATAATTATCAGGTTTTTGTTTATAAGAAACTAGTACATTTGTTTTTGAAAGGCTTAATTTCATTACAAAAATAGTGTTTTTTGCGAATGAAATTATATTTATCAACAAAAAATCATTCAGCGACACAAAAAGTACTTTTAGCGTTACTTTAATAGAAACCTTAGTTCTAAATTTGTCAAGCATATCAGAAAAAGATTATTTATGGAAAATCTAAATTTATCAAAACATAAAACTTTCTACTCTATTGGATTGAGTTACAAGAAAGCCGATGCAGAAGTTAGAGGAAAATTTAGTTTGGATGCCAAAGCAAAAACCAATGCATTGCTTCAAGCTAAAGAAAGCGGAATAGAAAGTTTAGTTATAATATCTACTTGCAATCGCACCGAAATATATGGATATGCAGAACACCCTTTCCAATTAATAAAATTGATTTTAGAAAACAGCAATGGTACTGTTGAAGAATTTCAAAGAGTAGGATTTGTTTATAAAAATCAGGAAGCTATCAATCATTTGTTTCGCGTGGGAACAGGTTTAGACAGTCAAATTCTTGGAGATTTTGAAATTATTGGACAAATAAAATCAAATTTTGAGGAGTCAAGATCTTTGGGTTTAATCAATGCTTTTTTAGATAGATTAGTAAACACCGTTATTCAAACCAGCAAAAGAATAAAAAACGAAACCGAAATTAGCTCTGGAGCAACTTCAGTTTCTTTCGCAGCCGTGCAATACATAATGAAAAGTGTTGAGGATATTGGCAACAAAAACATCTTGCTTTTTGGAACAGGAGAAATAGGTCGTAACACCTGTGAAAACTTGATAAAACACACCAAAAACGAACAAATCACCTTAATAAATAGAACAAAAAGTACTGCCGAAATATTAGCAGGAAAATTGAATTTAGTTGTAAAAGATTATTCTGATTTGCATCAGGAATTACAAAAAGCTGACGTCTTAGTTGTGGCAACTGGAGCAAACAACCCAACAATTGACAAAGCGATTCTGAATCTAAAAAAACCAATGTTAATTTTAGATTTGTCTATTCCTAAAAATGTTCACCTAAACGTCCAAGATTTAAAAGACGTAACATTAATTCATATGGATCATTTGTCTCAAATGACCGATGACACACTTGAAAGAAGAAAACAACATATTCCTGCTGCCGAAGCCATTATTGAGGATATGAAACTAGAGCTTAATATTTGGATGAATGGTAGAAAATTTGCGCCAACAATTCAAGCATTAAAAGCAAAATTGAGTGATATTGTAGCTGGAGAATTAACTTTCCAAAGAAAAAAATTATCTGATTTTGATGAAGAACAGGCTGAATTAATTGGTTCTAGAATCATTCAGAAAATCACCAACCATTTTGCTAGTCATTTAAAAGACGAAAACACTTCGGTTGACGAAAGCATTGAGTTTATTGAAAAAGTATTTCAAATAGGGTATTCAACTCCTAAAAAAGAAATCTCGATCGCTGAAGAAAAATACAAAATTACCTTATCATAATAAAAATCTAAACGAACCTTAATATATCTTTACGGTTTAAAAAAAAGAAAAGGTTTAATGGATTCAAACAAAACAATACGAATTGGAACTCGCGACAGCGAATTAGCCCTTTGGCAAGCCCACACAGTTCAAAAAAAATTAAACGATTTAGGCTATAAAACCGAAATTATTGCCGTAAAATCGCAAGGGGACATCCTTCTTGATAAACCACTTTACGAACTCGGAATCACAGGAATTTTCACAAAAACGCTTGACATTGCTATGATAAATGGCCAAGTTGACATTGCTGTGCATTCGATGAAAGACGTGCCAACAGCTTTGCCTATTGGAATTGTTCAAGCGGCGGTTCTCGAAAGAGCCAATACTTTGGATATTTTGGTTCACAAAGGAAACCTCGATTTTCTTGAAGGAAAAGGAACCATTGCCACCGGAAGTTTGCGTCGCCAAGCACAATGGTTTCATAAATACCCTAATCATACTGTGGTTGATTTACGTGGAAACGTGAATACTCGAATGCAAAAACTAAACGAAAGCGATTGGAGCGGAGCTGTTTTTGCCGCTGCAGGTTTAGAAAGAATCAACTTAAAACCAATCCTCACCCCAGCCCTCTCCGAAGGAGAGGGAGAAAATAGGAGTTTTTCTTATATCAATTTAGATTGGATGATTCCAGCACCAGCTCAAGGGGCAATGCTTGTGGTTGCTATGGAAAACGATGCTTTTTGCAAAGAAGCTGTTGCCAAATTGAATCACAAGGAAACCGAAATTTGCACCCAAATCGAAAGACAATTCTTAAAAACGCTCGAAGGTGGTTGCACGGCACCAATTGGTGCTTTGGCAAAAATAAACAGCAACGAAATTCATTTTGTTGGAAATTTATTCTCCATTGATGGAAAAGAAAAACTGGAAATTGAGAGAACTATTTCTTTAGACAATTGGACTGGTTTTGGAAAAGAATGTGCTAATGAAATTTTGGAGAAAGGCGGTGCGGGATTGATGAAAACAATTAAGGAAAGTTTGAAGAAGTAATTAACAATTCAAAATGAAAAAGGCCTTTGTAATATTTATTGTTTTATTTGTTTCTTGCAAACAAAATGTAAAATTTAACAAAGCTGAATGGGTTATTATTGGAGATTGTAACACGCATCCAAACCGTGAAAAAATGTTAATTGATTTAACGGAAAATCATAAATTAAAAGGATTAACATACCAACAACTTATTGAAAAAATTGGCGAACCTGAAAGGAATGTAAGCAATACCAATGGTGTTTATTATGAAATAGTAACAGATTATGAGATGGATATTGATCCTGTATATGTGAAAAATTTAGAATTTGAGTATAATAAAGATAGTATAATTACAGATTTCAAAATTAGTGAATATAAGCACGGAACAGAAATACAAAAATGAACAAACAAATCAGCATTCTATCCACAAAAACACTTTTGAGTCATCAAAAGCAAGCTTTGTTAGATGCTAATTTTAATGTGATAGATACTAATTTCATCAAAACTGAAAACTCCAGTTTTGATTTAAATGGAATTAATGAAAATTTGATTTTCACCAGTCAAAATGCGGCTCAAAGCGTTTTGCTTCATCCCAAAAGTTCAGCATTAAAAACAAAAAATGTGTTTTGCGTGGGTTTAAAAACCAAGTCATTATTAGAAGAAAATGGTTTTAATGTCGATGTTTACGTTGATTACGCTTCAGATTTGGCCGAAATTATAACCTTGATTTATTCTAATGAAAGTTTTACTTTTTTCAGCGGAAATTTGCGAAAAGAAACTTTGCCAAAAGCCTTGAAAGAAGCCAAAGTCAATTTTAATGAAATTCAAGTATATGAAACGAGTTTAACGCCACAAAAGATAAAAACCGCAGTCGATGGAATTCTATTTTTTAGTCCATCAGCTGTTGAAAGTTATTTGAAGGATAACAAAATAAAAAACGAAATTTGCTTTTGCATTGGCAACACCACCGCCGAAGCTTTAGATAAAATAACTAAAAAAATTATAGTCGCAGATCAGCCTTCGGTTGAAAACGTGATTGAGGATGTAATCGAAGAATATAAATAATTTAGACCTAACAGGTTTTTAAAACCTGTTAGGTCTGTTGAACGTTAAATAAACAAAAAATGATAAAGAACGACTTATTTTTAAAAGCATTAAGAGGAGAAACAGTAGAACGTCCACCCGTTTGGATGATGCGTCAAGCCGGAAGATTTTTGCCTGAATTTCGTGCAATGCGCGATAAATATGATTTTTTTACCCGTTGTGAAACCCCAGAATTAGCTGCCGAAATCACCGTGATGCCTATTCGTAGCATTGGATCCGATGCAGCGATTTTGTTTTCGGATATTTTGGTTGTGCCTAGAGCAATGGGAATTCACGTGGAATTGAAAGACAATTTGGGACCAATTATCCCAAATCCAATTAGGACGATGGAACAAGTAAATCAGGTTTTTGTTCCAAACATTCAAGAAACTTTGGGTTATGTAATGGATGCTGTGAAATTGACCAAAGAAATGCTAAACGATGAGGTGCCATTAATTGGTTTCGCTGGTTCGCCTTGGACCATTTTTTGTTATGCTGTCGAAGGAAAAGGGTCTAAAAGTTTTGATATTGCCAAAGGATTTTGTTTTTCAGACCCAGTAGCAGCGCACACTTTATTGCAAAAAATCACAGATACGACCATTTTATATTTGAAAGAAAAAGTAAAAGCAGGTTGCGATGCTATTCAAATTTTTGATTCTTGGGGAGGAATGCTTTCTCCGGTGGATTATCAGGAATTCTCTTGGAAATACATTAACCAAATCATAGAAGCTTTGGCAGATGAAACGCAAGTCATTGTTTTCGGAAAAGGATGTTGGTTTGCGCTTGGCGAAATGGGAAAAAGTAGAGCTGCTGCACTTGGAGTAGATTGGACTTGTACGCCAAGAAATGCCCGTTATTTGTCAGGAGGAAACATCACGTTGCAAGGAAATTTTGATCCGTCAAGATTGCTTTCTCCAATTCCTGTCATCAAGAAAATGGTTCACGAAATGATTGACGAATTCGGAAAAGACAAATATATAGCCAATTTAGGCCACGGAATTTTACCAAATATTCCTGTGGATCACGCCAAAGCGTTTGTGGATGCGGTGAAGGAATACAAGCAGAAATAAGGATGTAAGTTCAAGAATTCTCCTGCAAGGTTTAAAAAAAACTTTGCAGGAGTAACAACCTAATTATTGGAAATATGAAATTAGAAGTTTTAGAAAAAGATGGTTATTATCATATTTATAATAAAGGAATAAATGGGTGTTTGATTTTTGAAAATGATGAAAACAAAAACTTCTTTTTAAAACAACTATCAAAATATTTATTGGGTAAAATTTCAATATTTGGATATTGCTTAATGGACAATCATTTTCATTTGGTTATTCGATTAAATGAAGAGGAACAAATAGTGACTCAGGCATTTTCTAATTTTTTTAATTCCTATGTAAAAGCTTTTAATAAGGAAATAGATAGAACAGGAAGTCTATTTGAAAAACATTTCAAGAGGATAAAACTAAATGACGAAGATTATCTGAAGCAACTAATAATATATGTTCATTTGAATCCGAAGCATCATTTAGATTTAAGTTTTCAAAAGTATAAGTTTTCTTCATATCAATCGATTATATCAATAAAAGAAACCAAAATTGAAAGAGAAGAGGTTCTTAAATTATTTGGTGGAATAGAAAATTTCATTTTTTGCCACAACCAAAAAAACGATTTTTTAACCGAAAAATATATTTTTGAGTAAATCAATTATTGTCCTGCAAGGTTTTTAAAACCTTGTAGGTATAGCAAAATAAACAATAAAAGACCTACAAGGTTTTGGAAACCTTGCAGGATAGAAAAAAGATGAAAAACAAATTTTACCAATACATACAAAACCTTCAAGACCAAATCTGCGCAGGATTGGAAGCTGTTGATGGTCAGGCTAAATTTAGAGAAGACATTTGGGAGCGTCCAGAAGGTGGAGGAGGACGAACACGCGTGATTCAAAATGGAGCCGTTTTCGAAAAAGGTGGTGTCAATATTTCGGCAGTGCACGGAAAATTACCGGATTCGATGCAAAAATTGTTCAACGTAGGCGAAGCCGATTTTTTTGCCTGCGGATTAAGTTTGGTTTTGCATCCAAAAAGTCCAATGGTACCAACGGTTCACGCCAATTGGCGGTATTTCGAAATGTATGACGAAAAGGGAAACGTGATTCAACAATGGTTTGGTGGCGGACAAGATTTAACGCCTTATTATTTGTTTGAGGAAGACGCAAAACATTTTCATCAAACTTGTAAAACCGCTTGCGACAAACACAATCCGGAGTTTTATCCAAAATTCAAAAAGCAATGTGATGCTTATTTTTGGAATGCGCATCGCAATGAAGCCAGAGGAATTGGCGGTTTGTTTTTCGATTATTGCAAAGCAAATGAGCAAATGTCAATGGAAGATTGGTTCAATTTTGTAACCGAAGTCGGCAATAGTTTCCTTGAAGCATATATTCCAATTGTTGAAAAAAGAAAAAATTCACTATATTCGGATGATCAAAAAACTTGGCAAGAAATTCGTCGCGGTCGTTATGTAGAATTCAATTTGGTTCACGATAAAGGAACTTTGTTTGGTTTAAAAACCAATGGTAGAATCGAAAGTATCTTGATGAGTTTGCCGCCACACGTTCAGTGGGTTTATGACCATCATCCTGAAAAAGGAAGCGAAGAAGAAAAATTATTGAAAGTATTAGAAAAACCAGTTGATTGGGTTTAAACGAAACTTTAAACCTTAAACTTTAAACTAAAATAGTATGTTCCCATTACAAAGACCTAGAAGATTAAGAGTGAATGAAAGTATTCGTTCATTAGTTCGAGAAACAACACTAAGTCCATCCGATTTTATGTTTCCAATGTTTATTGCAGAAGGAGAAAACGTTAAGGTGGAAATTCCATCTATGGTTGGAATTTACAGACGTTCGATAGATTTAACTGTAGAAGAAGTCAAAGAACTTTTTGCTTTAGGAATACGTGCCGTAAATATTTACGTAAAAGTAGATGAATCCCTAAAAGACAACACCGGAAAAGAAGCTTGGAATCCTGATGGATTGATGCAAAGAACAATAAAAGCAATTAAAAAAGCTTGCCCTGAAATGATTGTTATGCCTGATGTGGCACTCGATCCTTATTCTATTTATGGTCACGACGGAATCATTGAAAACGGTGATATTGCTAATGATGTAACCAATGATGCTTTGGTAAAAATGGCGGTTTCACACGCTCAAGCTGG
>NZ_JAQTPQ010000385.1 GCF_028712645.1 Flavobacterium sp.
CCAATTGTATTACAACCCCGAATTGAAAAGTGTTTTTACCTTTGTTCCCGGTGTAATGACCATTATTTTGATGCTTGTTTCGGCAATGATGACTTCTATTTCCATAACACGAGAAAAAGAATTGGGCACGATGGAAGTGTTGCTAGTTTCTCCCTTAAAACCTTTTCAAGTAATTATAGGCAAAGTATTTCCGTATATTTTCTTGTCTATAATCAACGCTGCAATTATTCTGCTTTTAGGCTTTTTTGTATTCGGGATGCCAGTCGAAGGAAACCTATTTTTATTGGCATTCGAAAGTATTTTGTTCATTACAACAGCACTTTCTTTAGGCATATTAATATCGACTGTTTCACAATCGCAACAAACCGCAATGATGCTTTCACTGATGGGATTAATGTTGCCCGTCATCATACTTTCGGGTTTTATTTTTCCTGTTTCGAGTATGCCGTTGCCGTTGCAAATCATCAGCAACATCATTCCCGCTAAGTGGTTTATCATCATTATCAAAGCCATTTTGCTCAAAGGAGCAACAATAAATGTAATTTGGAAAGAAACGTTGATTCTCATTGGAATGACTGCGTTTTTCCTTACGGTAAGCATCAAGAAATACAAAATTAGGTTGGACTAAGCCCCCCAACCCCCAAAGGGTGAGCTAAAAAAAAATTGAGAATAGACAAAAAATAAAAAAATCCGTGATAATCAGTTAAATCCGCGATATCCGTGGCCCATTATGAAAACAATACTATTCATCATACAAAAGGAGTTCCGCCAAATCTTTAGAAATAAAGCAATGCTTCCTATCATATTTGTTTTGCCATTGGTGCAATTGCTTATTTTATCGAATGCCGCCAGTTTTGAAATCAAAAACATCAAGTTTTCGTATGTTGACAACGATCATTCCGAAGCTTCCAGAGAATTGATTTCGAAATTTCAAGCTTCCAATTATTTCAATATCACCGAAAGTTTTTCTTCTAAAAAAGAAGCCGATTTGCAAATGCAAACTGGAAAAGTCGATGTTATTCTCGAAATTCCCAATCATTTTGAACGTGATTTAATCAAGGAAAATGGCACGAATCTTTCGGTAAGCATCAACGCCATTGATGGTGCGGCGGCAGGAGTGGAGAATGTCTATATTTCGCAAATCATAGGCGGTTTTAATCAAAAAATCCAAACCCAATTGGTTCAATATAACGAGGCTTCATACATTCAACCCGTGAATATTGTGACGATTCCTTCGTTTTGGTACAACAATACCTTAAACTATAAAACCTTTATGGTTCCGGGAATTTTGGTGTTATTAGTAACAATGCTCACGCTTTTTCTGTCTTCGATGAATATTGTTCGTGAAAAAGAAATTGGCACCTTAGAACAAATTAACGTTACGCCAATTCGAAAATACCAGTTTGTCATTGGGAAATTGTTTCCTTTTTGGGTCTTGGGATTGGTGATTTTGACCGTTGGATTACTCATTGCCAGAGTCGTTTTCAGCGTTCCCATTTTAGGAAGTATTGGGTTGATTTATTTCTTTACTTCCGTTTATTTATTGGTCATTCTCGGCATTGGATTAATTATTTCTAACTATTCTGATACGCAACAACAGGCAATGTTTGTGGCTTGGTTTTTTACCGTTATTTTTATCTTAATGAGCGGATTATTCACGCCAATCGAAAGTATGCCGGCGTGGGCACAAAACCTGACTTTGCTCAATCCTATTCGCTATTTTGTGGAAATCATAAGGATGGTAATGCTTAAAGGAGCCACGTTCTCGGATATATCGAGACCGTTTTTTATGATTCTTTTTTATGCTTTTGCCTTGAATGGAATTGCGGTTTGGAGTTATAGGAAAGTGAATTAGAGAATTGTTTTGTCTGCTCACACGCTGTGCGAAGTCTCCCGACTTCGTACCTATTGCTATTTGCCGTTACAATTTAGGTGCTATTTTTATGAGTCGTGGTTTGTTTCCTGTGTTTGTTGCTTATTGGAATAGCTACGAAGTCGGGAGACTTCGCAGAGCAATCCTAGGTTTAATAATATTTGTTTTTAAGGAACACTTCGAGGAGCGGGGCTCAAAAATAATAGTCTTTTGTTATGCTTTTTTTAGTTTACAATTGGAATGGGCACGGATTGCAAATCCGCGCTATCGGGTATGGGCACGGATTGCAAATCCGCGCTATCGGGTTCTTTCTCCAATATATGTTGTATTGAGTAAAGTGTCTCCAAATCTTATATCTTGGATACTGTTTAATTTTTCAAAGAAATTGTCATATTCTTCTAAAGTACAATCTTTTAATTTAAGAAGTGTGTCTACCATTTTTATTTATTTTAGTGTTTTACGGAAACCCGTAAAGATTATTAATTATTAAGTTATAATGTTGTCAAATATTAATCTTATAACTTATTTATTATGAAAAAATTACTTTTTGTTTTTACAGCACTTTTACTGTTCTCTTGTTCATCAAGTTCAGATGACAATAATTCTTCAAATTCCGATTTTCATCCACCAACTTGGATTCAAGGTACTTGGGGACTTAAAGCCTCTGA
>NZ_JAQTPQ010000386.1 GCF_028712645.1 Flavobacterium sp.
CTTTTACCAATTCTAAAACATTACGGAATTCTTGACCTTCATCAAGTGCAGTTGTGAAATTTTTGGGTTTGTTCAGCAAAATATACACTTTTTTCTCAGGAGTCAAAACTGCTCCATCAAAATTCACTACATCACCAGGTTTTACCATATAACCCATTTCGGTAACAGGAATTCCGTTTACTTTTACGTTGCCCGATTGAATGTAAATGTCGGCATCACGACGTGAACAAACTCCTGAATTCGAAATGTATTTGTTCAAACGAATTTCGTCTTTTACTTTTGGTCTTTTAGGAGCTTGATTTGGTTTTTTCTCAACTTTATCAGTAGCAGCTTCCGCAACTTTAGTCCCGACACTTCGGGATGGTTTTACTTTTTTAGGACCTTGAGCCCTTTTTTGCATCGCAGGTTTTGGCTTATTTGAACTGGGTCTAGAGCTGTTTGCTCTTCCCCCGCTTTTTTTGTTATTGCCTTCCTTGTTATTCATAATATTCTATAATTTACTTCGTCAGTTCGGCCTTTAATGGCCTCGTGTGCGCAAAGATAGTTTATTATTGGTTAATAGTTGATTGTTTTTGAATTACGGTTTCGTAGTCTTGAGAAAAGTAGTTTCTAAAAATTCATATTGACATTAGCAGTTTTCTTCCGTGCCAAAGTACGCTAGGATTGATGAGGATTATGCAAAAAACACCCGACACGATTAGAAATTTCAGCACATTATGAAGCATTAAATAGTGTTCTTTTGTATCCGATTTCCAAAGACGTAACAAGAAGAAAATCAAAATTATCAGGCAGGAATAAAAATAGATATCCATATAACCAACGTCGAAAATTTCAATTAAAACGTAAATTGGAACTATCGTTGCAATTGTTAAAAAGGTAATAATTTGCTTCGAAACTGTTTCGCCATAAATAATGGGAATGGTTTTGTAATCATTGGCTAAATCACCTTTGATATTTTCTAAATCTTTTATCATTTCCCGTATTAAAAGCAACAAAAACAAGAAAGTAGCGTGACCAAAGATGACTTCGTATAGGTTTTTGTAATACAAAAGAATGGCAAAAAAAGGCAAGATTGCCAAAAAAGCCGACGTCAAATTGCCTATAATTGGGTATTTTTTTATTTTATGAGAATAATACCAAATCAGGAAAATATAAACCGAGAAGAACATAAATGCGCGCCAAGAAACAAAAATAGCCAGAAAAGCAACAATAAAATTTAGGCTAAAATAGACTTGAAGTTTTGTTTTTTGACTTACTAATCGGTCAAGCATCGACTTATTGGGGCGATTAATCAAATCTTTTTTGCTGTCGTAAAAATTATTGATGATATAACCCGAAGCAATGGTCAAGGACGAAACAAAAACGATAATAAACAAATCAAAATCGAGAAGTATTGACAATGGCCTTTTTTCTGGTGCAAGGATAAATATCGCCGAAAGATATTGCGCTAAAACAATTATTGGAATGTTATAACCTCTAACAACAGAGAACAAACTGATGAATTTCATCACGATTATTTTGTTCTTCCGACTTAGCATTTTAAAATTGATAAACTACTTCCAACTTATAGTCTTTTAATGAAATTCTTGCTTTTTCTAAATCTTGAGTGAAACCTAGAATGTAACCGCCGCCACCTGAACCACAAAGTTTCAAATAATAATCGTTAGTGTCAATTCCTTTTTGCCAAATACTGTGAAATTGTTCCGGAATCATTGGTTTGAAGTGATTCAAAACTACTTTTGATAATTTTTTAGTGTTGGCAAACAAGGATTTCATATCGCCACCAAGAAAATTTTCGACACAAGCATCAGTATGTTTGATAAACTGAGATTTCAACATTTTTCGGAAACCTTGATCTTTCAAGTTTTCCATAAAAATATTGACCATAGGAGCGGTTTCGCCCACAATTCCTGAATCTATTAAAAATACTGCCCCACTTCCTGCTAAACTTTGGGTAGGAATTCCGGTTGCTTCAATATTATCTTTTGAATTAATTAAAATCGGGATGCTCAAATAACTGTTCAAAGGATCTAAACCCGAACTTTTTCCGTGGAAAAAGGACTCCATTTGGGCGAAAATATTTTTTAGTTTCAATAACTTTTCTCGAGTCAAATTTTCGAGAACTGTAATTTTATTTTGGGCATATTTGTCGTAAATAGCAGCAACTAATGCGCCGCTACTTCCAACTCCGTAACCTTGTGGAATACTGGAATCAAAGAACATTCCGGTTTCGACATCATTTTTTAAGGATGCTAAATCAAAAGTAACCAGTTCGGATTGTTCGCTTTGTAAAGTTTCTAAATAAGAAACAAAATGTTTCAAATTTTCATTTGATTTTATGGCCTCTTCAGATGGATTTGCGTCTCTTTTCAACGCACCATTGTAAAAATTGTATGGAATAGACAAACCTTTTGAGTCACGAATAATTCCGTATTCTCCAAAGAGTAATATTTTTGAGTAAAATAAAGGTCCTTTCATATAGGTTGAACTTATTTTATTTTGTTGATTTTTGTTGGGTTTTGTCTGGTGT
>NZ_JAQTPQ010000387.1 GCF_028712645.1 Flavobacterium sp.
ATAACGAGAAAACGCGTCGGAAACAATTGTTTTTTGACGCGTTATTTTTTTATGATTTTGAGCCGATGGTTTCGTAATAAACATCAACCGAAAGGTTTTTTTGCATTGAGGCCATAACAGCCAATTCGTCGCAACGTTCGTTTTGAGGATGATTGTTGTGACCTTTAATCCATTTAAAATCGACCTGATGTTTGCGGTAAATAATTAAAAACCGTTTCCATAAATCAGGATTTTTTTTGCCGGTGTAGTTCTTTTTCTCCCAGCCAAAAACCCATTTTTTTACTACAGAATCAATTACATATTTAGAATCTGAAACCACCAAAACTTTCATATTGGGATTTTTTAGTTTTTCAAGACCTACAATTACCGCCAAAAGTTCCATTCTGTTATTGGTAGTCAAACGGAAACCTTCGTAGAATTCTTTTTTATGAGGCGTTCCCACCAATTCCATCACTACGCCATATCCTCCATTTCCAGGATTTCCTTTTGCAGCGCCATCAGTATATATATGTACTTCGTGATTCATTTTCTTTAGACTTCTTAGATTTTAGATTTTTAGACTTCTTAGATTTTTTGTTTTTTGGACTTCCTAGAATTTGATATTGCGGACTTCTTGGATTTTAATTTTAAATAATCAAAATCTAAGAAGTCTTATGTCTAAGAAATCTAAAATCTAATCCTCCAATAATCTTGAAATAATTTCCGGAAAATACTTTTGTTCCAGTTCATGGATCTTTTCGGCCACAGTTTCTGGCGTATCATCATCTGTTAGGGCTACGTTTTTCTGGAAAATAATACCACCTTCATCATAATGTTCGTTTACATAATGAATGGAAATTCCGGTTTCTTTCTCCTTATTATTCACTATAGCGCGGTGTATGTGCATGCCGTACATTCCTTTACCTCCGTAATTTGGTAAAAGTGCCGGATGTATGTTGATTATTTTATTAGGATATTTCTCGATTATATGATCCGGGAATTTCAATAAGAAACCTGCCAGAACTATCATATCCGGGTCGATTTCTTGTATTTTTTGTAAGAGGTTACTTTCTAAAAGTTCGCTTTTTGAGAAGATTTCGGTTGGAATTTGATGATTTTTTGCTCTTTCGATGACTTTTGCCGCAGCATTATTTGTAAAAACAGAAACGACTTTGGCAATTTTGGTTTTTGCAAAATATTTTATGATGTTTTCAGCATTAGTCCCTGATCCTGAGGCAAAAACAATAATTTTTTTCATAATTGAATATAATTTGAGAATGCAAAAAACGGAATAAAAATCGAAAATAAATAGTATTAAAAAAGCTTTCATGAAATTAATTTTATAAATTAGTGTTACATTTATAAACTAAATCGTGGTTTTAAAATAAAGTTTTTTATTTTTGCCAACAAATTAAATTCTAAAATTAAAGATTATGTCAGACATTGCATCAAGAGTAAAAGCGATTATCGTAGACAAATTAGGTGTTGACGAAAACGAAGTTGTAACAGAAGCAAGCTTCACTAATGATTTGGGAGCTGACTCATTAGACACTGTTGAGCTTATTATGGAATTCGAAAAAGAATTTGATATTCAAATTCCAGACGATCAAGCAGAAAACATTGCTACTGTTGGTCAAGCTATTTCTTATATCGAAGAAGCTAAAAAATAATAATACTGCACCCGAATTTTTTTAAAATTCCAACTTTGAATACCCAAATTCCAAAATTGGGATTTGTTTTTTAAAAAATTGGAATTTTAAGAAAATCGGGTGTTATTATTTTTTTTAAAATTTAAATTTCGATTGATTTTCAATCAAAAAGATATATTTATATTGTAATACCCATGGCTCTTAAGTAAACATTACAGTTAAGAAAGCATGGGTTTTATTTGTTTAAAGTACAAAATACATATTTATGACGTTAAAGCGAGTTGTTGTAACAGGATTAGGTGCCCTTACTCCGATCGGGAATAATATTCAGGATTATTGGGAGGCACTTGTGAATGGGGTTAGCGGAGCCGCTCCTATCACATATTATGATACAGAGAAGCATAAAACGAAATTTGCCTGTGAAGTAAAAAACTTCAATATTGAAGATTACATGGATCGCAAGGAATCTCGTAGATTAGATAAATTCGCTCAATATGCTGTTGCTGCAAGTGATGAAGCTATTAAAGATGCCGGACTTACTGATGATAATATCGACAAAACAAGAGTGGGTGTTATCTGGGGAGCCGGAATTGGGGGTTTAGAGACTTTTCAGGATGAAGTTATTTATTATGCAAAAGGAGACGGAACACCAAAATTCAATCCGTTTTTTATTCCTAAAATGATTGCCGATATTGCTCCAGCACACATTTCGATGCGTAATGGCTATATGGGACCAAATTATACTACTGTTTCTGCATGTGCATCTTCTGCAAATGCATTAATCGATGCTTTCAACTACATTCGTTTAGGAATGTGTGATGTAATTGTATCAGGTGGTTCAGAAGCTGCCATTACTATTGCAGGTATGGGAGGTTTTAACTCTATGCACGC
>NZ_JAQTPQ010000388.1 GCF_028712645.1 Flavobacterium sp.
AATTAGTTTCACAGAGAGCTCTAGCAATGCAAAAAGCCTGCGAAATAACACCTTCAACAATGGCCGCAGTTCTTGGATTAGCTGACAATATCGTTGAAGAAGTTTGTGCTTCTATTGACGGAGTTGTAGTGGCGGCTAATTATAACTGTCCCGGACAATTAGTGATTTCTGGTGAAACTTCTGCAGTTGAAAAAGCTTGTGAAGCGATGAAAGAAGCGGGTGCAAAAAGAGCGTTGATATTGCCTGTAGGCGGAGGTTTTCACTCTCCAATGATGGAACCCGCAAGAGAAGAATTGGCAGCAGCCATTGAGGCAACTACATTTTCAACTCCAATCTGTCCAGTGTATCAAAATGTGACAGCAACAGCAGTTTCTGACGCAAATGAAATCAAGAAAAACTTGATTATCCAATTAACAGCTCCAGTAAAATGGACACAATCCGTACAGCAAATGATAAAAGATGGTGCCACTTTGTTTACCGAAGTGGGCCCAGGAAAAGTATTGACAGGTTTAATTGGAAAAATTGATAGAGAAGCGGTGACGGCGAATGTTTAAGATTAGTATTCAGTGGTCAGTTTTTAGTGATCAGTGTGTTTATAAACAGAATCCTCATAAACTATAAGTTTGTGGGGATTTTTTTTTAGGATTTACATAATTGGATTTTATAACTTTACAAAAATAACTTCCCTATGAAAATTGATTTTTTTTTGTGGTATATCATACCATTAGTTTTAAGTTTCTTTATTTTGATAAAATCAATATCAAACACCCTAAAATATCGATTCTACTTTAATTATCTAATTAGCGGAATTCTAATCATTGTAATTTCCTTTTCTCAAGAAATACAATATGAAATTTTTTTCAAAAATGCTTGGCCAACATATTTACCTTGTATTTTCATTGGTCTATCATTAATTATTTTAATGATTCAAAATGTTTTTTACTAATATAAAAACCAAAAATCCTAAATTACCAACTCGATAATTTAGGATTTTGTTTTATGCTGAACACTAAAAACTGAACAATGATTACTTGTTTCTGACTTTCTGTTCCCATTTCCAGGCGCTTTCCATCGCTTCGTCTAAGGTGGATTCTGCTTTCCAGCCCAAGACATTGTTGGCTTTATCGGTACTGGCATAAGCCGAAGTAATATCGCCTTCACGTCGAGCTACAATTTTATAAGGCAATTTTTTTTCGCTTACTTTTTCGAATGAATGAATTACCTCTAAAACTGAACTTCCTGTTCCTGTTCCTAGATTAAAAATTTCGACTTTATCCAAATTCTTTTTATTCAATAGTCGTTTCAAAGCGATAACGTGGGCTTTGGCCAAATCGACTACGTGAATATAATCGCGTATTGCTGTTCCATCAGGGGTAGGATAATTATTGCCGTAAACCGATAATTCTTTTCGTAAACCCAATCCAGTTTGAGTGATAAACGGCACTAAATTTTGTGGAACTCCTAGTGGCAATTCGCCAATTTCAGCCGACGGATGTGCTCCAATTGGGTTGAAATAACGCAACAAAATCGCGTTGATATTGGTTACTTTGGCTGTATCCGTTATGATTTCTTCGCCTATTTGCTTGGTATTTCCATAAGGTGACATTGCCGTTTGAATGGATGCATCTTCGGTAATGGGCATTTTTTCGGCTTGACCGTAAACCGTGCAAGAGGAACTAAAAATAAAATTGGCTTCCGGTTGTTGTTGCAATTCCTGAAGCAAATAAATTAAGGTATTCAGGTTGTTTTCATAATACAACAATGGATTTCCAACACTTTCGCCAACCGCTTTCGAAGCAGCAAAATGGATTACTCCCGAGATATCGCGATGTCTTTTGAAAAAATCCTGTACTTTTTCTTTGTCTCTCAAATCCAAATTTTCGAATGCCGTGTTGATTCCCGTAATGTTGGCAATTCCATCCAAAACATTCAATGAGGTATTCGATAGATTGTCAATAATGACAACTTCAAAACCCTGATTTTGCAATTCGACCACAGTATGAGAACCAATAAAGCCCAAACCTCCTGTTACTAGTATTTTCATATTTATTATTTAAACCGCAGATTTGCGGATTTTTGGTGTTTTTTAGTATCTATATTATTTGTAAAATTAAAATCCGCGAATCTGCGGTAAATTAACCTAAATATTCTAAAACGCTATCCGTTATGAATTTGAATTGCTCATCGTCTAATTCGGTATGCATTGGTAAAGAAATTACTTCTTTTACCAATAGATTTGTTACTAGAAAATCTTCTTCTTTGTAACGAGAATCTGCATAAGCTTTTTGTGAATGCAACGGAATTGGGTAATAAATAGCACAAGGAATTTCTTTGCTCAATAAATGATCCATCAAACCGTTTCTGTCTGCATTGATTATTCTTAAGGTATATTGGTGAAAAACATGATCATCTCCATTTAAATCAAATGATGGAGTTACAATATTCGAATGGCCTTCAAAAGCTTTATTATATTTTGCTGCTGCCTCACGACGAGCATTACAATAATTAT
>NZ_JAQTPQ010000389.1 GCF_028712645.1 Flavobacterium sp.
ATTTTACAACGATTCAACATCACGAGCCGAACTGTTCCGATAGATTTAAGTCCCTATCCTGATGGGGGTTATGTTGTAAATATTAAGACTAATGTACAAAGTGATGGGGTAAAAATAATTAAAGGAGGGTTAAATTAAAAAGAAAAGTACAATGAAAAATATAATTTTAAAAAACACAATTAAATCTTTATACTGCATTTTACTTGTTTTTGCTTCATTACATGCAATAGCTCAAGGAGATGACAAACCCAGCAAATACTTTCCAAATGTAATCCCACCTCCTCCTAATAGTGCCAGTTTGGGTCTATACGGTCAAGTCCCATTAAATCAATTTACTGGAAATGCCAATATATCGATTCCTCTTATGGAAATAAAATCTAATAGTTTATCACTCCCCATTTCTCTTTCTTATTCCTCTGATGGGGTTAAAGTTGATCAATATGAATCAAACGTTGGAGTTGGTTGGGTTCTAAATGCTGGAGGAGTTGTAATAAGACAAGTATATGATTATCAGGATAATTATAATGGACGATTACAAAAACCAAATGTATCTCCAGATTCAAGTGAAATGGCAACTTTTTTAGACCAAGCGTCAAGTGCCCCTCAAGTTGATACCCAACCTGATATTTTTAGTTATAATGTAAATGGTTTGTCAGGAAAATTTTTTCTAGATGATGCTAATACCCCAGTTGAAATAGAACCTTCAGGATTAAAAATTGAAATTACACCTGATTTTTTATCTATAGGTTATGGTCCAAACAGTTTACCTGAAATAGTAATTACTGATACAAAAGGAATAAAGTATTATTTTGGGGGATTAAATGCAATAGAATCAAGCTCTTCAAGAAGAATTTTTATTGAAAATCCAGGGCCAATATCAGAAGATGTAAAAACATCTTGGTATCTTACGAAAATTGAAGATCCATCGACAAATAACCAAATTACTTTAAGTTACGATTCAAGAAGCATAACTTATATTACAGGAAATGAACAAAGTTTGGAATATGCTTATTCGAATGGATCTCGCCTAACAAGTAGGTTAGTTAATTATCAATATAAATCCTATTCCACTGAATCTATCTTAAAAGAAATAAACAGTAGTAATAGTAAGATTGTATTTGGTAACTCAAAAAGATTCTCAGATCCAGATTTTCCACTTTTTAAAGTTGATGATATCAGTTTATTAGATTTAAAAGGAACACTGATAAAAAAAATAAAATTTGATTATACTGAATATATTGGTAATACTTTTCCAAATAGTTATAATCAATTTCCGGAGTATTTAAAAAAACGTTTTTATTTAAAACAAATTAATGAGTTTATTACAAATAGCACTCCTGTTACTCATCAATTTGAGTATTATTCGCCAGAAAATTTACCTGCTAGATTTAGTTTTGCTAAAGATAATTATGGAGTTTTTAATGGTAAAATAAATAGCAGTTTGATTTCTGATGAAATTACTATTCCAAATTCAGTAATTCAATCTTCATTTTCTGACGGTAAGTTAGCCAATAGAAGACCAGATAAAAATTTTGGATATTATGGATTACTAAAAAAAATAATATATCCAACTAAAGGCAATACAATACTGGATTACGAGCCTCACGTGAAAGGCATGGTAAATATACCTATTAATCCAGAAAGTACTCCCTTTAGTTTGAATGTCCTAACCGATGATGCATATTTATATAATAACACAAATACCTCTACTATCCATTCCTCAATAGAACAAAGTATCAAAATAAACGGAAATGTATCTAAAATTTGTTCAGCGGCTGATCCTTTCCCTTTGACATTAATAGTAGCAGTTACTGATTTAACGACTGGTTTAAGTGTTAATTTTTATACTAATGCATCGAATTCAGATGTGCCACTATTGATTGGGACATCCTACACTTTTACAGGCAGTACAATTTCTACAAATGATTTTTTTACGTTAGAGGCAAACAAAGATTATTCTATAAAAATTGAACTTAAAAGACCTTGTATGCTTGGGAATATTTATTTTGATTTTTATACTAATCCTATTACTTTTCAAAATATTGAAAATCAAATTGGAGGATTCCGTACTTTTAGAATTACTAAGAATAATTTAATTAATACCAATCCAGAAATAGAAAAATATTATTACAGCCCTTATAATTGTTTGACTTGTCAATCGGGATATTATATAAATCAAGCTCCAATTGCATATATTAGAAAAATTGAAAGATATAATCTTTGCGAGATTCCTACTACTAGAACATTATATTCTGTAGGGAGTTCAAATTTGGCGAGAATTTATTCCTCTCAAAATGCTCAATTTGGCTATGAATTTGTAACCAAAAGTTATGGGGATAATTTTGAAAACGGAGGTGAAGAAACTAAATATGAAATTATTCAGGATGGCTTACCTATAACTATACAAGGAGTAATTGATAATTCAACACCGCTAACTAATGGTTTTGGTTCAGGAAGATTAGTATCTTTTAAAGTTTTAAACAGTGCTTTTAAAACTTTAAAAGAAA
>NZ_JAQTPQ010000134.1 GCF_028712645.1 Flavobacterium sp.
ATGTATTGGTAGCATTCAGCCAAATTCTGTTTCTTTCTACAGCCTTGGTTTTGAAAAACTGGCCTACGGTGTTCCCGATTCTTTGCGTGTTTTTAAATGTCAAAGCGGTACCTGTTCCGTTGGCTTCTACGAAAAATCCTTGCCCTGTTTGGATGATTCCAATTGGATCTACAACTTGGGCTTCGCCGTTTGTGGTAAATGTTCCTGCAGTCCAAGAGCAATACGATGGACTTAATGGATTGTTTGTTTTTCTCCAAAAGTACAAGGTTCCAGTTATGTTAGTGTTGTCAGTGACAAATTGTGCCATATTTATTGGAGATGGATATGGATTTCCTGTTAAATTGAAACGGAATCCTACACCGCCATTAGTCATTGTTACTGGAATATTGCCGTTGTTTGGAACTCCTGTAAAACTTCCGTTCCAGATGGTTGGAATTGTAGGATGCGTATTGGGCATACGGATTAAATAACCAGTTCCAATGTTGAAATCAAACGTTGGAGCAATGGTATTATATAAATTCGTTGTTGGATTATAAACATAAAAACGATTGGTCAAGGTTGCGGGGGAGAACGCCAATAATTGTTGTCCATTGACTGGCGAAGACCATAAGGTGTAATCTTGTCGTATCAATGGTGAACTGTTTCGTTTTACGGTAATGTTTCCGGCATTGGCTACATTGTCAATTTGAACGAGATTAGCATTATTCTCGAAAGTCAAACTGGCAGTAGGAGCGACGGTAACTGCACCAGAAATGTTGAAATTAAATCCTGTTGGAACCGAAACGACAGACGTTCCTGTAACTTCTAAACTACAAGCGGTTAAATCAGCTGTTGCAGTAAAATTGCCTGCGATAATGACTTTTTGGGTGGCAACTGGTGCAACTGGCGACCAAGAACTCCCATCCCAAGTGCTGGTAAGGGCACAAGCACTTCCTTTTGAGCCCAAAGAAAAAGCAGAATAAGAATTTAAATTGACGTTTGCATCAGATGTTATTGAACCGTCTAATAAAGTGCTTGCTCCTCCTAGAATAGAAGTGGCATCAACAGTTGAGGGAATCAAAACCCATTTTAAACCGTCGTATCCTGCAAGAGTTAAATTGGATAATGAAGAAATCGTCGTTCCTTCAAACTGTGTTAAATTAGTTATATCGCTAGATGCTCTCCAAGTTAAAGAAATTTTGGCATTGGCAACAGCCCCACGAATATCCCAATATTCTATCGGAGATATTGCTTTGACATTTGCATCTAAAGTAGTACCTATCGTGTTGGGATTGGCTCGAAAATAGGCTCCGTCAACTCCAGTACTTGAACTTGGTATGACTCCAGCTGGGGCATAAACCCCTGATTGTCCTATTGGGAAAACAAATGCTGTAGCTCCTTTTGTACTAGCATAACCGTCAACAAAATGGCTGGATGATGCTCCACTCCAAGTGGCTGTCGGAGAAAAGGTTAATTTTCCGTAAGTCAAGGCAGTTCTGGTCGTTTTGGTTTGTGCAAGTCCTGCTCCAAAATAATAGGTATTAGAAGATAAATAAACCGAAGTATTATCTCCAATAAAAAGTATTTCATTGTTTTGAACTTGTGCCAATAGCGAATTTCCTAAAAAAGAGATTAAAATTAGTATCCCTTTTTTAAAGAAAAAAGATTTCATATTTTGTTGTAATATCATTTCATATTTTTTTTTAAGATTAAATATTGTACATAATTTTTTAGATTTTAAAAAGAACGAACAGGTCTAAATGGAAAAGTTGCTCCTTTAACAGTAGTTCCTTGATTTCCATTTGTCATTTGAATATACCAAGCTTGTGTACTCGAATCTTCTGAAGAAGTCCAATAAGCAAAGTCTTTATATCCGAGTAATGCTTTATTAGGGTAAATTAGTTGCATTTCTTCTTTGCTTGGCAAATACCAATCTTCATAACCATTTGATATTAAATCATAACAGGTTTTTGCTGCTGAAGTATCAGCGCAGACTGCAATAATATTTCCTGTATTTGTAAGTCCAGAATTTGACACAGCACCTACTGTTACTCCTTCGCAACCCCATAAAAGACTATAATTGTACATAGGTCCAACGATTAGACCGTGTTGCTCAGTAGCATCAAGGTAGGCAATAGTTCCGCCTTGATAATTTTGACCAATTGTTAATATTGGTAAGCAAGGTCCCCAAGTAGGTTTTCCGTTGCAAAAAGTAAGCGTTTGATCTTGAGTTCCTGGAGGAACTAGTACCCAAGCCGTTCCATTCCAATAATTCATTTGCCCAACTGCTGTTCCTGCTGGCATTGAGCTATTTTGCCAAGTAGCATTACCTGAGGCATCTGATGTTAATACCTTCCCAGCAACTGCTCCAGATGTTATTTGCAGAGCAGTTGTTTTTGTTTTGCCTACAACGTCTAAAGTTTCGGTAGGAGAAGTATTATTAACACCTACTTTGCCCGTACTGGCTTGAATTGTTAGTCCTACTGCCCCTTGAGATTGCAAGAGTAAATTTCCCGCATCGTTTCTTAATGTGGCATCATTAATTCCGCCATCGGAAAGTCTAGTAGAGGAATTCAAAAATAAATGCAACCCATTACTCGTGTTATTGGTTAAACTTAAAATTGAAAAGGCGTTACTGGCATTGCTTGCATTAGAAATTAGTGCCCCAACTCGGTTGTTTACGTTTCCGTTGATATGAAAATTTGTTAATGGATTAGTGGTTCCAATGCCTATATTGCCACCATTGTTATAAAGGTTACTGCTATTAGTTATCCAAGAAGTTCCGTCCCAAAAAGGAGTGTTTCCTGTTGCGTTTCCAGCAGTTAGTAAGCCAGGGATTCCTTGAATTCCTGTTGAAGCTGTCCAGAGTGGAGTAATCGTAGTGCCTTTGTTTATTTCTAAAGCATTGGAAGTGAGGTTAAAAATAGTTAAACCTGTTGCGGGATTTACTATGGCATCTCTTTCTAAAGTTGTCATTCTTGGAAAGAGAAAACCTTTGGTTGACGAACTTACATCTAAAATTGCAGAGTCATCTGGGGTTGTAGTGCCAATTCCTGTTTGTGCATTTAGTATTCCCGCTACAAATAGAATAGTTAGGAATGTTAAAGTAATTTTTTTCATAATTATAATATTATTGATAATATTCTACGACTAAAAAAGTATTGTTTTCAGAACCCCAACTTAAACCATAATCAAGACCATTGTTTTGTAGCACTTTTACCTGAATGGCATCGCCCGGCGTAACATCTAACAAAGGAGAAGAAAAATTCCAGCCGTTAAACAACAAAAAATCTTGATTTGTCGAAACTCTCGTTGATGCCCAACCATAATTACTTCCGTTTAAGGTAATTATGGCTTTGGCACTATGAAAAACATTGAGAGGTGTTAAATAAAACATTAGAAAAGAAACTCTTGTCGTAATTCGCACCTTACTGACACCAGCAGGAATGGTTATGGTTTGACCATCAAGACTCAAAGACGAAGCATAATCAATATAGGGAGTAAGCCAAGTAAGAGTTGTCATTGTATTGTTATTAATCATTGGTGTTCCAGACGAACCAACATCTGTTTGTAGTTTTCCTAGATATTTTAATCCCGTTGCATCTTGCCAAGTTGCATTTCCAATAGCATCGGATGTTAATATTTTTCCAGCTACTGCGCCATTGGTTACTTGCAAATCGGTAGTTTTTGTTGTTCCAACAACCTCTAAGTTTGCCGTTGGAGTTGTAGTTCCAATACCAATATTACCACCATTATTAAAAAGGGAACTACTATTAATTATCCAATTTGTCCCGTTCCAAAAAGGTGTATTTCCTGCTGCGTTTCCTGCTGTTAGTAAGCCCGCTGTTCCTGGAGCGCCTGTAGAAGCTGTCCAAAGTGGAGCAATCGTAGTGCCTTTGTTTATTTCTAAAGCATTGGTAGTACTATTAAATACGGTTAAACCCGTGGCTGGATTTTCGATAGCATCTCTTTCTAAAGTGGTCATTCTTGGAAAGAGAAAACCTTTGGTTGAAGAGCTTACATCTAAAATTGCAGAAGCATCTGGGGTTGTAGTACCAATTCCTGTTTGTGCATTTACTATTCCTGCTACAAAGAGAATGGTCAGGAACGTTAAAGTAGTTTTTTTCATAATGGAGTTCTTTAAAATATTGAACGGCAAAGTTGAAGTAATAGAAAATAAAATCATATAAGGGCTAGCCCTTGTTTTTTTGTTGTACCTCTGTGTTTCATATAAAAAAGATATTTTTGTAAAAAATAAAGAAATATGCACATTAATAAATATAAGGTTGTTGCTGTTTTATTACTTTTAGTAGTATTCGAATCTTGTAAAAATGAAAATAAAAATCAAGTCTTTTATAGCAAGTCTCCTAATGAAAAGTTGGATAATACTTGTGAATGGCTATCAAAAAAGGAGCATTTTTTTGAGAAGAACTATTTGAGTACATTTTATAACTACTATAACACTACTATAAAGGAAGGAAAATATACTGCCGCTGCTGAATCATTAGAGATTGTTTCTAAAATAAAAATAGATAATCTATCTTTTGATGATACTTTTCTAAAAACAATTAATTCGTTTTTATTACTTTATAAGGATAAAATTCCTGAAACAAAAACCACTTTTTTATATTCCTACATTGCAAACTATTATAGCGACAAAGGCGATTCTAAAAAAGCGATTTTAAATTTTAAAAAAATCACTAAAATTCAAGCAATCGATTATTATAGTTGCAACAATTTGGGCGATGCGTATTATAGTTTAGGATATTGTTACAGTAGCATTGGAGAACAAGAATTAGCATTGCAAAACAATTATAAAGCATTAGATTGCTTTGAAAAAACAAGATATAACTCTGGTAAAGGCTATGTTTATAGTAATTTCACGAATATTTATGTGTTTACAAAAAATTATTATGAGGCTGAAAAAAATATCGATAAAGCAATAAAATGTTTTAAAGAGGCAAATGATAACAACAATGTTTTTATGTGCTTGTATAACAAAATAGCTCTGTTGGACGAAAAAAAAGACAAGCGTTTTTCTATACTTGTCGATTCGGTTTACAATGCTGCAAAAAAAATCAAAATATTAAATACCGGATTGAAAATTGATTTGACAACTTGTTACATTCAAAAACTGGTGGACGAGGGTAATTTGTCTTTAGCAAAAGATAAATTGGATGAAATTAAACCAATAGTCGATTCATTAAAATCGGAAAGTTCTTTCGTTGTTTATAGTACTTCACTTTCTCATTATGAGATTAAGGCTAATAAAGGTATATCCGACATTTTAACCTATAAAAAAGCAATTCCTATATTCAAAGAATATGAAGATTACCAAAATTTAAAAATTATATATTCATTATTTAAAGCTGACGCATTATCAAAAAATGATTATAAAAAAGCTTTGTATTTTACGGAAGAAAAACAGAAGACAGAAGAGTCTTTAGCCAATGAATTGACTAAAGTCAAGGTAATTGAAATGGAAACTAAATATAAGACGAAACAAAAAGAACAAGAGTTAACCCTCAAAAAATTGCAAATAGAAAAAAATAAAAAACTTATTTCAATACTAATAACCTTACTTGTGTTGATTGTTTTATCAATTATTGTAATTGCTTTTTTTAGGAATAAGAAAAAATTAAAACAAGAAAAAACGCTTAAAACAATGTTTACCAAGCAATTATTGGAAAACACCGAGGACGAACGTAAGCGAATTGCAAACGACTTGCATGATGGCATCAGTCATGAATTACTAAATTTAAAAACATCATCTAAAAAAGATATTTCGGATTTAAATAGTAAGATTGACATTATAATAAATGAAATTCGTCAAATTAGTAGAAACCTACATCCAGCTATGTTTGACAGAGTGGGTTTGGAATTTAGCATCAAACAATTAGTGGAATATCTAGAATCGAAAAATCAATTTATGATTACCACCGATATTAAATACACTAAAAAATTAACCCCCGAAAATGAATTGCAATTGTATCGAATCATACAAGAATCGTTATCAAATGTTATTAAATATGCCGATGCACACTCGGCCAGAGTCTCCTTAAAAGAAGTAGAAATTTTTTTAATTTTAGAAATAAAAGACAATGGAAAGGGATTTAACGTTGACGAAAAACTGAAAGGTAAAACAGCATTTGGTTTGCACAGCATAATAGAAAGAGGCGCCATTACAGGAGGCAAAACAAGTATTTTTTCTGATAATTTAGGAACTACTATAACTGTAAAAATACCATTAACAGTATGAAAACCATTATTATAGCTGACGACCACTCGTTTACCCTTCAAGGCACTAAATCCTTTGTAGAGTCTATTGGATTTAGAGTTTTAGAAACTTGTAATAATGGAATATCGGCGTTCAATTTAATAAAAGTGCATCTTCCTAATATTGCTATTTTAGATATTAATATGCCAGGTCTTGATGGATTGGAGATTTTGCAAAAAATTCACGAACAAAAAATAAATATAAAAATTATTCTATTAACGATGCACAGAGATAAAAGCGTGTATAACAAAGCGTTAGAATATGGTGTTTTTGGATATATTTTGAAAGAACAAGCCGATATAGAGTTAGAAAAATGCTTGAAAGCCATTGATTCAGATAAAAAATATGTCAATCTAGATTTAGATAGTGAACTGATTTTTCATACAAATTCGGCAAAAAATCATACCAAAGAATTATCCGTTTCCGAAAAAAAAATATTAGAATTAGTTGCTCAACAAAAAAGCTCACAACAAATTGCAGAACTTCTTTTTATTTCCAAAAAAACAGTCGAAGGTCACCGACGAAATATTATCGAAAAACTAGGGCTTCCAAAAGAAAAATACGCACTACTTATCTGGGCAATCCAGAATGTGAAATAAAATTTTATGAGACTCTCTACCATTATTCTTGGAGAGTTTGATAAATAGGGCAATTCAAAAAAACCGTCTTTATGGATAAAAAGATGTTTCTGGAATAATTTAGACCATCTGTTTAAAGCCATTTTTCTAATAAAGTAGATTTTGGAACTTGGCGAAAATAAACAAATTTGATTCAGGAAGGATGAAAATTCACATACGATCTTCATAAAATTTACCATATAAAATTGAGGACTCAATAGATTTATTTGCATTTTTTTTACATTAAAACGAGTATCTTTGGCACTCGCAAAGCGAGTGATTCAGTAAATAAAAACATCGAAAATGACTTCTAAAAAGTTATTCTTTACACTTTTAATCCTAGTTTCCTTTTCAGCAAAAGCTTCTTTTATCCTTTTGCCAATGGATGAAACCACTCAGCAAAATCATCTGAAGGCTTACGGAATTACCTATTGGTGTATCGAAAAAAAATACAAAGCCAGTTGGTTGCTCAATTATCGTGGCGGCTCTTTTTTATTTCCAGATGCAACTGAAATTAGGAAAGAGTGCCAAATTCGTGGCGTGAGTTTTGAAGTGTTGAGCGATGCTGAAACTAATCAAATTTTGGAATTAATAGCAAGTCCTTCTCAAAATATGGATGCGGTAGCTCTCGAAAAAGCCCCTAAAATTGCCGTTTATACGCCCAAAGGGAAACAACCCTGGGATGATGCCGTTACGATGGTTTTGACTTATGCCGAAATCCCGTTTACACCTATTTATGATGAAGAAGTTTTGGCAGACCAATTAATTCTTTATGATTGGGTACATTTACATCACGAGGATTTTACAGGACAATACGGAAAATTTTATGGTTCTAACAGGAATTCTCCGTGGTATATTGAACAAAAAAAAGATGCTGAAGCTTTGGCGACAAAATTAGGTTATAATAAAGTTTCGGAAGAAAAATTGGCTGTAGCCAAAAAAATCAGAGATTTTGTTATAGGTGGTGGATTTATGTTTGCAATGTGCTCGGCAACGGATAGTTTTGATATTGCTTTGGCTGCCGATGACGTAGATATTTGCGAACCAATGTTTGACGGTGATGCAAGTGATGCTAGCTATCAATCTAAGATAAATTATACTAGTTCATTTGCCTTCAAGGATTTTATTCTTGAGAGAAAACCTGAAAAATATGAGTTTTCGGATATAGATATGACTGAAAAAAGGAAAATTCCAATGGAAAAAGATTATTTTACTTTGATGGAATTTTCGGCAAAATGGGATCCAATTCCTAGTATGTTGTGTCAAAATCATACCCAATTGATAAAAGGTTTTATGGGACAAACGACTTCTTTCGACCAAACCCTTGTTAAATCGAATGTTCTGGTGATGGGAAGTTGTGAGCTCAACGGTGAAGCACGATACATTCACGGCGAAAAAGGTAAAGGAATGTTTACTTTTTACGGTGGTCACGATCCTGAGGATTATCAGCATAGAGTGGGAGATCCTGCTACAGTTCTTGATTTGCATCCTAATTCTCCTGGTTATCGGTTGATTTTGAATAATGTTTTATTCCCAGCTGCGAGGAAGAAAAAAATGAAAACGTAATAGTTAATAATTATTTGTTTTTTAGTCATTATTATGATTTTTATCATACGTATAACTTTCTAAAGTGCGTTATTTTGCACACATAATTAAGGAGATATTCTGATAAAAATTATTCTTATGTTAAAGCTCAAAATAGTACTATTAGTAATATTACTTCCATTACTTGGAATTTCACAAGTACACACCGAAAAAAAAATTAATCAACAACAGCAAACTTGGGTTAGTTTAAATAATACTATAATGTTTGATAAACATTGGGGATTGTTGGCTGATTTTCATGTGAGAAGAACCGATTTTTTAGATTCAGAAAGTTTTTATATGGCACGAGGAGCAGCAGCTTATGTTACTGAAAATAAACAAATAATAGCGTTGGGTTGTGGGCATTTCTGGTTTGCTCCATCAAATCCAAATTGGAACACTTTTTCAAATCAAGATTTCATTTATCAGTTGTACCAGTTTAATTCAAAAATAGGTAAGGCGTCTGTCTTGCATCGTTTTCGGAATGAGCAGCGCTGGCAGCAAATAATTGTTAATGATATTAATACAGGTAACAAACAATTTACAGATAGAGTTCGCTATTTAATAAGTTTTGACATCCCAATTTTTAAGAATAAATCATTACCAAGGCTAGCAATTTCCGATGAAATTTTAGTTCAATTTGGAAAGGAAGTTGTTTATAATACTCTTGATCAAAATCGTTTTTTTATTGGTATAAAACAATCAATTAACCCAAAACTTAGTTTTGATTTTGGTTATATGAATGTCTATCAACAAAAAAAATCGGGTTATCAATACGATATGAATCACACTTTGAGGTTGTTCTTTTATTATAAAAATGATGCTAATTCAATTACCCATTTTGGACATCATTCACAGTAATAAGTCATTTTTTGCTTTGTAAATCATTTAATTCAATGAAAATTTAAACCAAATAGGAATATGATCGGATACTATTCTTGCGTGTTCTAAAGAATCAAAATTTTTATAAAAGGGAATAATTCCAGTATAAATAACGTGTATTTTTGAAGTGTTATAAAACATATTATCAAATTCAGAAGCGAGACAATCTCCATTAATATATTCTTTTTTTAAAGAAGTTTTTTGATTTATAAGTATTGGCAAATATCCCATTTTTTTATTGTATTTAAAACAATTGGACTTTAACCGAAATATATATATTTATTAATGATAAAAAGGGGTGTTA
>NZ_JAQTPQ010000135.1 GCF_028712645.1 Flavobacterium sp.
GGATAAACAGAGTTGAATACAGGTTGTTTTGAATAATATCCAGAGTTAAAAAACACATTATGGTTTTCATTGAAATTGTAGTTCAAACCACCTTTTACATTTCCACCTAAAATATTTTTAAAATTAGTTTTATAAAGAGGATCATTTGTTAAATATAAGAAAGTATCTTCTCTTTGAAACCCTTGTTGAGATACTGCACCTTGGAAAAATGCAGAAAGTCTTTCAGTTGAATATTCAAGTTGAGTAAAGGCCCCCATCCATTTTACATAACCATTGTTATTATATTCAATTTTTTCTTGGTCTTTAATGTTCGTCCAAGGATTCAAGCTAGGTGAAGCTGAATAAGTTTGCAATAAAGTTCTATTTGGATTATTGATGTCTTTATTGTCAAAATAAGCATCAGCTCCTAATCTATCATTAATCATTCTATAGTGATACCCAACATAAGTTCTTGCATCGATACCAAAATCAAGCACCAATTTATCACTTAATTTTGTGTTTAAATCGATAACTGCACCATACCAATCATGAGAATTCATAGAAGCTCTTCTTGTAAACCCAGTTGATCTATTAGTAACATAGTCTCCATTTCCATTCGGAGAAAGTGGAGCTCCAATAGTATTTGCTTGTCCGGTATTGTATTTAACAAATTCATCAAAAAGTACTAAACCATCTGTTGATTTATATGCAAAAGGACTTTTCCCAATATTTCCAGTTCCTCCACCACGACCCCATGAGCCATAAAACACAGATGATAATTTAGTTTTTTCACTGATTTTATAATCCCAGTTAAGAGACATTACAGGTTTGTGATAGAAATTTCTTGTCCAAGCATATTCTTGTCCATTTTTGTATCCCCAGTCAGAGCTGTATTTGATGTTTGGTTCTCCATTACTACCGTATTTTATATAATCTGACAATGGATTTGCAAAGCTTCTTTGATTGTGCCATTGTGGCGCACCTGTAAAAGTAAATTGAATATCATGTTTGGCATTTGGTTTGTATCCAAAAGCAATAAAATAATTTTTCCCTTCAAATTTAGTTCCGTCAGCATATCCATCTCCAGTTGTAGAGCTTAACAAAACAGAAGCAGAAAAACCATTTTTCATAATTCCTGTATTGTAAGACGCTTGAGTTTTTAAGTAATTGTCATTTCCAAAACCAGTTGAAACTGATCCTCCCTGTTTCATTTCAGAAGTTCTTGTTACAACATTGATAGTTCCTCCTACAGAAGAAATGGCTAGTTTAGAAGAACCCAAACCTCTTTGAACTTGCATAGCAGATGTTACGTCAGATAATCCAGCCCAGTTGCTCCAATATACAGCGCCATTTTCCATATCGTTTACTGGAACACCATTGATCATAACCGCTACGTTTCTTTGATCAAAACCACGAATGTTGATTCTTGAATCTCCAAAACCTCCCCCTTGTTTTGTTACATATACAGAAGGTGTATTTGCTAAAATTTCAGGAAATTCCTGTGTGCCTAATTTTTCTTGAATTTCGGCTGCTTTAATTGTTGAAACCGCAACAGGTGTTTTTCTGTCTTTTGCAATATCTACAACTCCTGAAGTTATTACAATTTCATCTAATTCATTTGAATTAGCAGTTAAAATAATTGTTCCTAAATCAATAGTTGAACCATTCGAAACATTAAACTTAATAGTTTTAGCTTCATAACCTATAAAAGAAAGAACCACTTCTCCAGCTTTTGCCTCAGAATTGATTGTAAATTTACCATCAAAATCTGCTGTTGCACCAGCTTTTGTCCCTTTTATAGAAACATTTGTTCCAGGCAAAGAGTTTTGACCATCGGTAATTTTTCCTGTGATTTTTCCTTGAGAAAACACCGTCGAAGCTACCATAAATAGTAACCCAGAAAGTAACCAATTTTTAATTGTTTTCATTTTTTTTTTTAGTTTATTAGTTTTCGGCAAAATTCTAACATTTTATTAATAATAATGTTAAGGAAATGTTAATAAAAAGCAATTTGTTAAAGCGATGTTAATAAAATATCACTTTTTTAAGGCTATTTGTTAATAAAAAAAAGGACTATTTATCTGGTTACCAATTAATTATAAGATTTAGACAGATAATGCTATGGTTGATAAATAATTACTAATAGCAAATTATAGTATTGAAAACATATCAGGAATAAACCACTACACAAAAAACATTTAAAAACAAAAAATTAAAGGTTAAGTGTACTGGTGTTTTTATAATCGAAGTTAGGAAGTGCTATTTATTTGTTTTTCAAAAAGTGATTCAACAAAAACTCGGTTGAACTATCGTGTTGATTAACTGTTTTAGAATGTATTTCTTCAAGAATTGAATTTGCTAATTGTTTGCCAAGCTCAACTCCCCACTGGTCATAACTAAAAATATCCCAGATAATTCCCTGCACAAAAATCTTGTGTTCATATAAAGCAATCAAAGAACCTAAAGTTTTTGGAGTCAATTTTTGTATCAGGATAGTGTTTGTAGGCTTGTTTCCACTGAAAACTTTAAAGGGCAAAAGGAATTTAGCTTTTTCTGCAGCAAGTCCTTGTTTGTCAAATTCGGCTTGAACTTGTTCTTTTGTTTTACCGTTTAATAAGGCTTCGGTTTGGGCAAAAAAGTTCGACATTAATTTATCGTGATGATCATCATTTCCATATAATGGTTTTACAAATCCAATGAAATCAGTTGGAATCAATTTGGTTCCTTGATGAATTAGCTGAAAAAAGGCGTGTTGCGAATTCGTTCCTGGTTCTCCCCAAATTATTGTTCCCGTTTGATAATTAACTGGTTTTCCATCACGATCAACACTTTTTCCATTGCTTTCCATTGTTCCTTGTTGTAAATAAGGCGCCAATTTTTGTAAATATTGAGTGTAAGGAATCAATGCTTCACTTTCAGATCCGAAAAAATTATTATACCAAACACTTAATAAAGCTAGAACTACTGGAATGTTTTTTTCAAAAGATTCCGTTTTGAAATGGTTGTCCATTTCGTTAGCCCCAGATAATAGTTCATCAAAATTATCATAACCAACAGCCAAACTTATTGAAAGTCCAACGGCACTCCAAAGTGAAAAACGTCCGCCAACCCAATCCCACATTGGGAAAATAGTATCGGGATTGATTCCAAATTCAGTTACTTTTTTAATATTGGTTGAAACCGCCACAAAATGTTTGGCCACGTCTTCTTGTGAAGCCGATTTCAAAAACCATTCTCTAATAGTTTCAGAATTAGTTAAAGTTTCTTGTGTGGTAAATGTTTTGGAAACAATTACAAAAAGGGTAGTTTCTGGATTTAATTTTTTAATAATTTCGTTTACGTGATCGCCATCCACATTCGAAACAAAATGAAGATTTAAATGATTTTTATAAAACTGTAAAGCTTCAACAGCCATTGCAGGACCAAGGTCTGAACCACCAATTCCGATATTCACAACATCTGTAAATGATTTTCCGGTAAATCCTTTTCTTACTCCGTTTATTACTTCATTTGTGAAGTTCTTTATCTTATTTTTAACTTCGAATATTTCCGGAATAACATTTTCTCCATCCACTTTGATAATAGAAGTTTCGGGAGCACGTAAAGCGGTATGCAATACGGCACGATTTTCAGTTTGATTGATGATGTCTCCGCTAAAATATTTTGAAATTGCATCTTTTAATTGTGATTCATTTGCCAATTCAAGCAATAAACTCATCGTTTCTTTATTGATGATATTTTTTGAATAATCAACCACAAAATCATTCCATTGTAAATGAAATTGTGCTGTTCTTGTATTGTCTTTATGGAACATTTCCTTCATTGAAGCATTTTGCATCTCCTGAAAATGATTTTGAAGTTTTGACCAAGATTTAGAAGTTGTGGGATTTATATTTTCTAGAGCCATTATATTATAGATTCTTATATTTTGAATATTTTTTTACTTTTCGGACGTAAATTTACACTTTTAGTTTGTAAATAACAGTTACTTTTTTGGACTATAAATTTGCAACGCTATCTAATTCTCGCTTCAAAGGTTTCATTTGAGTCATAAATCGAGGTAAGTTTTTCTTGTCCATAGGTTGAGAATTAGGTAATTTAAGTTTTAAAGCATCTACTTGAACTCCGTTTTTCCAAAATCGGTAACACACATGCGGTCCTGTTGCAAGACCTGTGCTACCTACTTTCCCTATTATTGCTCCTTGACTTACTCTTTGCCCTTTTCGAACCAATATTTTTGACATGTGTAAATATTGAGTTGAGTATGTTTTGTCGTGTTTTACTTTCACGAAATTTCCGTTACCAGCTGTGTAACCAGTTTGCTCTACAATACCAGCTGCAGTTGTCATAATTGGTGTTCCCGTTGGAGCAGCATAATCGGTTCCTTTGTGTGCTTTCCAAATATGTTGTACTGGGTGAAATCTATTTTGAGTATAATGGGAAGTAATATTTACAAATTTAAGTGGTGCTTTGAGGAAGAAATTTTTAAGTGCTTTTCCTTGGTCGTCATAATAATCTAGTTTACCCGAATTTTGGTTTTGTGCAAACGGAAAGGCGTAAATTAATTTTCCTCTATACTCGAAAAAGGCTGCTTTTAAGCTGTCAACTCCATCATAAATAGTGTCATCTATGAATCTTTCTGTAAAAGTTACACCAAATTTATCTCCTTTTTGCAATTTGAAAAAGTCTATCGACCAAGCATACACTTTTGTTAATTTATTTGCCAAAGCGGCATCAACTCCTTGTTTACTCAATGCTTCTGATAAGGAACCGTCTAATTTTCCTGCAATTGTTCTTTGTTTAAAAGTGAGAGGTCTAATTTTTTTATAAACCAAGACGGAATCCCTTAAATCAATAACGTAATAACTAGACTTATCAGGTTGATATACCACTACTTCTAATTTTTTGTATCGGTCTTTTGATCTCAAAAAAGTAAATGCTTTTCCTATTCTTACGGTTCTTACATTGAAACTATCTCTAGCTTTTTCAATAATGTCATAGACTTTTTTATCTCCAAGATTTTGATTTTCAATAATACTGCCAAAAGTGTCTCCTTTTCTAATGGTATCATTCAAAATATTAAAATCGCTAGTTTTGAATCCAAATTGTTCTATTTCAGCAGGGATTTTTTCATCTGGAATTATGCTCACAGAATCAGATTGTTTACAAGAAAACAGAGAAAATAAAAGGATTATAAGAAGATGTATTTTTTTCAAAAAGTATGTTTTATGCAATTAAATTATTTTTATAAATCGGAACTTATTTTAAAAGTTATATTTAAGAAAAATTAGTGTCAGTTTTTGATTTTTAATCACTCTCTATTATTAAAAACTGTTCAAAGTGAATATTATTATTCAACATTTTTTATTTTAAACGGATTCTTTAGTCCTTTAAAACTGTCTAAGTCAGCCTTGATAGATCCAACAGCTAGGCTCGCTTTTATTCGAACTGGTAATCTGTTGTCATCGTCTGAAACCCAAACGGTTAAACTTTCTTGTTCTTTAAAAACTCGTCCAGATTGTACTAATGGTCTAAAAATCATTGTCGAAATAACTCCAAATTTAGTTGTAATATCTTCACGACCTATGAATTTTAACTTAAATTTTGTGGTTTCATCATCAAAAAACATATCAATTGCCACAAATTCTCCCTGTTTTATTTTGTCAATATTTGGATAATTTCGCAAATAATAGAAAGATGACATAATGTCTTGCGTGTTTTTTGGGATGTCAAGAGTTTTTTCAGTTTTGTTTTTATAATCTTTTACAATTATTTTATTTTCCTTTTGATTAAAAAAACCTTCTTGATTTTTGGTATATCCTCCTTCATCAATTTTTCTAACATATTGATAAGGATTTCTGGTTTCTTTGTCGATATAACTTTCGTAAGTATCTTCTACTTTGAAAAAAAACCTAGACATACCTGTTGTGTACCCTCTGCCAATAACGTGAAAAACCTTTCTGTTGTTTATAGAAGCTTCTTTGACTTCTAGAGTTGCGTAACCCGCATTTATAAATCCATAGTGGATTCGGAATTTAAACCATTCTCCTACATCAAAGGCATCTCCTTTTTGAGTATCAAAACTTACAACAGAAACAAATAGTAAGAGTAGAATTATTTTTTTCATTTTTTTAGCTATTTATTCACTCAGAGTGCAAATTTTGTTCCAAATGTATTAAAACAAAAAAACTCAGTCAAATAAAGACTGAGTTTTTATGCTATTAACTAACCAAAAAATTATAAATTATTAAAATTTATAGAAATTAAGAAGGAAACCACCCCTTCTGGGTTTTCGAGGGCAAAGGTAGTTAACTACGTTTTTGTTTTTTTGTAAAAAATAAAGTTTAACACAACATTTGCACGTGCTCCTATCGTTTTTAGTTTATTTTTTCACATACTATAAAAAAAAGGTATTTTTACGGTATTACTCGCATTTTTTTTTGTTTTTATAAAAACAATAAGTGTTAAAGTTTTATAGATTAAAACCAAAATCCAAGACTGAACCAGGTAAATCCTTTTTTATTTTCAGGAGACCACGAATGTTTAATTTCTATTGGTCCAACAATCGTTTCCATTCCATAGCCTAAAGCATAACCAGAGTATTTTGGAAGTGAAAGCCAATCCAAGTTTTGGAAAAGATTATCCTCTATATTGGCATAATTTGCAGTAAAATTCAAATGATTTTTTTTAAAAATTTCGCAATCTATAGTAGCTGAAGATTTTAAATAACTGTTTGCAGCCAAACTCAAAAAGTCATAGCCATAAAAATGTTTTAGATTATCAATGGGGTTATAACCATATCCACCTAAGACAAAATCAAAAAAGGATACACTTTGTTTGCCAAAAGTAAATCCGCCTTCGGCCTGAATCTTAAAAGTTGTTTTTTTGAAGATAGTTGCCGCAACTCCAAGATCTGCTTTTGCAATAGAAAAAGGAGAAAATTGTTTCGTGAAATTTGAAGAAAATAAATAAGTCTGAATGTCTCCATTGAAATACCACCCTTTTTTTGGAAAATATTTATTGTCAAAAGAATCGTATTTTACATATCCAAAAACACTAACATAATTACTTTTATCAATAATCGGAGCTATGTTTGTAAGTGTTTCTGACCTGATGTCTAATAATTTAAGTTCAATGCCAGTGCCTAATAGAAATTTTTGTGCAAACAAGGTTTGGAAATAAACCTGGTTTGTTAAGTCGGAAAAATCTACATTAATGGAGTTTATATTATAGCCATCCAAGGTTGATCCTGCTATTTCTTTGGTTATATTTTTATTAAATTTATTAAATTGTGATTTAAAACCAAAACTTAAATAAAATCCATTATCAATATAATAATCTAAATTATATCTAAAATTATCGCCAAGAACTATGTCTAGGGAAGTGACGTCATTTTTAAAAAATATTTTTTTCTGGGTTAAATTTACTAAAACTCCACTTTTAAACAAGTCATCATAATGAATTCCAAATTTCAAAAATGTTTTAATTGGGTTTTCTGTCAAGGTTAATATTAAATCATCTTTCGAATTATTATCTTCTAATGAATAGTTTATGGCGCTAAAATTTTGGGTAGCATTAAGATTGTCTATTCCTTTTTTTAAGTTGGCGTAGCTGATATTTTCACCTTCTTTAAAAGGCAATTTTCCTTTTATATACAAAGAAGTGTAGTTTTTCAATTTATTTATTATAATCTTATTGATTTGAATGCTGTCCACTTCTGGTTTTAGGTTGTTTTTTACAAAATCTTTTTTGTTTCCGTATTTTTCTAGCTGTTCATACACTGCAAAAGCAGCTTCCTCTCCTTTTCTAATAATTTCAGTTCCTTCGTTAAAGGATATGATTCCGTAGTCTTTAATATCTGGTTTTATATAAATATCGGTATCTTTTATTTTCGACTTCATTTTCTCTATCGTCTGAATAGCCGAAATTTGTCCTAAAATCTTTGTAGCTTCGGTAAGTTCTTTTCTGTCTAATAAACCGTCTTGAACATCCACACCAATAATAATATCAGCACCTAATTTTCTTATTTCTTCAATAGGATAATTATTGACAACTCCTCCATCTACAATTAATTTTCCATCAATTTCTACAGGAGAAAACAAGGATGGAAATGCTGAACTCGCAATCATCGAATGGGCTAAATTGCCTTTGTTTAAAATAATTTGTTCACCAGTTTCTATATTTGTTCCAATGCATAAAAAGGGAATTTTTAATTGGTTAAAATCTCTTATGTGTCTCACATTTCTAGTAAGAGAAGTTAGTAAATTGTAATTATATATTCCTTTCGAAAGTGCTTCTGGAATGCCAACTTTGAAATTATTGAAAGGCAAAACAACTGCATAAAGCTCATCATTCCTTTTTTCGTAGAAGTTTTTAGAGGATCGAGGAGTAAAATCTTGAAGTAATTCGTCAAAATTTGTTTTTCTAAAAACAGAATCAATTTGGGTTGCACTATATCCCATCGCATATAGTCCTCCAATAACTGAACCCATACTTGTTCCTCCAATGTAATCAATCTTGATTCCTGCTTGTTCCAAAACTTTCAAAACGCCAATATGTGCAAATCCCTTCGCACCTCCACCACTAAGAACCAGTCCAATTTTTGGCCTTTTGATAGTGTCTTGTGAAAAAGACGAGAGGAAAGTAAAAGACAGAAAAATTAATAGGACAACCTTTTTCATATTGACTCGTTATTGGTTTTGTAAAAGTCGGTAATTTTTTTGGCTTTTGACAAACCTATAACATCAGAAATTTCTTTTTCTGTAGCTAATTTCAATCTTTTAACACTTTTGAAACGTTGAATTAACGTTAACATCGTTTTTTCGCCAATTCCTGGAATACTTTCAATCGAAGAATTGAGGGCTGATTTACTTCTTTTATCCCGATGAAAAGTAATCCCAAAACGGTGCGCTTCGTTTCGTAATTGCTGAATGACTTTCAAGGTCTCCGATTTTTTATCCAAATACAACGGGATGGAATCGCCAGGATAAAAAAGTTCTTCGAGTCTTTTGGCAATGCCAATGATTGTAATTTTCCCTCTTAATCCCAATTCATCAATACTTTTTAATGCCGAAGATAATTGTCCTTTTCCACCATCAATAATAATGAGTTGTGGCAATGGTTCGTTTTCGTCCAACAACCGTTTGTATCTTCTATAAACCACTTCAGTCATCGAAGCAAAATCATCCGGTCCTTCGACGGTTTTTATATTGAAATGTCGGTAATCTTTTTTGCTGGGTTTTCCGTCTTTAAAAACCACGCAAGCCGCCACGGGATTAGTTCCTTGTATATTCGAATTGTCAAAACATTCGATGTGTCGTGGCTCGACTGGCAATCGCAAATCCTTTTGCATTTGCGCCATAATTCGATTGGCGTGACGATCAGGATCTACAATTTGCAGTTGTTTCAATTGTTCGATTCTGTAAAATTTAGCATTTCGAATCGAGAAATCCAAAATTTGTTTTTTATCACCCAATTGCGGAATGGTGACTTTAATATTTTCGCCAACTTCAACCTCAAAAGGAACTATTATTTCTTTGGACAATAATTGAAAGCGTTCCCGAAGTTCTATAATTGCTAATTCCAATAATTCTTCATCGGTCTCGTCGAGTTTCTTCTTGATTTCCATTGTGTGCGAACGAATAATCG
>NZ_JAQTPQ010000136.1 GCF_028712645.1 Flavobacterium sp.
ACCACGATTGATGTTTATTGTATTACTCTTGGAGAAAATAGTGAAATAAGTATGGTAATCTTTGGCGTCTAAATCATTCCATAAAATTAATTTTTCCTCTTCGGAAGCAAACCCACTAACTTTAATTGTTTATATAGAATGAAGTAGTTATAAAAATAAAAAAAACTCCATTATTTCTAATGAAGTTATTTTGTGGGCGATGAGGGGTTCGAACCCCCGACCCCCTCGGTGTAAACGAGGTGCTCTGAACCAGCTGAGCTAATCGCCCTTATTTTACAGTTTAGAAATCTTCGTTTCCTTATTGCGTGTGCAAATATACATCACTTTTTCATATTCGCAAGTAAATTTTTTAAAAACTATAAAATTTCTGCTACGACAAAAGTACTTCCGCCAATGTATATAAGGTCTGATTTAGCGGCTTTTTTCAATGCGTTTTTATAAGATTCTGAAACAGAATCAAATGCTTCTCCATCCAATTCAAATTCTCTTGCTTTTTGTTTTAGAATTCGAGAGTCTAAACCTCGAGGAATGTTGGGTTTGCAAAAATAATAGTTAGCATTTTTTGGGAAAAGTGGCAAAATTTCATCTAAATCCTTGTCGTTGACTACGCCCAAAACAATATGTAATGTGTCAAATTGTTCTTTTTGGATTTGCTTCATCACAATTTCCAATCCGTTTTTGTTATGTGCCGTGTCGCAAATAATTTTTGGAGATTCACCCAATTGTTGCCATCTTCCTTCTAGTCTGGTGTTTTTTGTAACCTTCAATAAACCAGATTTTATGTCGTCTTCGGAAATTTTAAATACTTTCTGAGAGTTCAATAAAGAAGTTGTTTGAATGACGGTTTTCTTATTATGAACTTGATAATCGCCAATTAAATCGGAAGGATAAGATTGAGAAATTAAATCGGAAGCAAAATAGATTTCTGAATGATTTTCTTTGGCTTTTGCCAAAAAAACAGGCTTTGTTTCATTTGTATATTCACCAATGACAACTGGAATGCTTGGTTTTATGATTCCCGCCTTTTCGAAAGCAATACTTTCTAAAGTGTTTCCAAGGAACTGTGTATGGTCAAATGCAATATTTGTAATTACGGAAACAAGAGGAGTTATGACATTTGTGGCATCAAGTCTTCCACCCATTCCCACTTCAATAATGGCAATGTCCACTTTTTCTTTGTCAAAATAATCGAAAGCCATTCCAACGGTCATTTCGAAGAAACTCATATCATTGACTTCAAAAAAGACTTTATTTGCAGTAATAAAATCACAAACAGAATCTTCTGGAATTTCATTTCCATTAATTTTGATGCGTTCCCTGAAATCTTTGAGATGGGGCGAAGTATATAATCCCACTTTGTAACCCGCTTCCTGAAGTATCGATGCGAGCATATGGGAAGTAGAACCTTTACCGTTGGTTCCCGCAACGTGAATGGATTTGAACTTTTCTTGTGGATTTCCGAGATGTTTTACAAGTAAATAAGCATTAGTTAAATCTTTTTTATAGGCTGAAGCACCTTGAAGTTGGTACATCGGGAGTTGATTAAACATCCAGCTTGTCGTTTCTTGATAGTTCATTTATTGGAATGCTATTGACAATTAGTTTATTGTGTCAATTTGAAGTTATAGATAATTTTGCCAATTTGTGTGTCGGGAGCGGTGTCATCCGATTGCCATTTTGTATTCATAGCGGCTATTTTTGCCTGATCTAATAAGCATTTAGCTGTATTTGTAGTTCCTTTTATACCTGGATTGGCACTTATTACCTTGCCGTTTTGATCAACAGCAATTTGTACTACAACTGTTCCTTGCTCATTGCAAAGATATCTTGGTTCAGGTTTGTTGAGTGCTTTTCTATTTCCCAATTGATAGTTTCCATTTCCAGTCCCGCTTCCGGATCCATTACCATAGCCAGATCCGTTTCCTAATCCTGTTCCTGAACCAGTTCCTCCACCACTTCCAGTTCCCGAGCCGCCACCACCATTATAGCCTTTTGCATTTGGATCCCCATTCCGTTTTCCTTTATTTCCACCAGTTTTGTCGTTTCCATCGCCTGATTTATTTGAGCTGTTCATTATACTTGACAAAGCGTCTGTAGTAGATTTTGAAGGTTTGGGAACTTCTTTTATTACAGGTTTTGGAGTGATTACTTTTTCAATTTTTTTTGTTTGAGAAATTACGGGTGCATCGGTAGTTTCCTGAGTTAAAACTTTTTCGACCTGAGGTGTTGTTTTAATAGGAACTGATTTTACCACTGGAACCGATAAATCTTTGGATTTATAATTTTTACCTGAACCTACTTCGCTATTTCCAAAATTTATTGCAATTTCGCCACCGCCGCCGCCGCCTTCAAGCTCTGCTGGTACAGGGTCTATGGTAAGTTTTAGGAATATCAATAGCAAAAACAGCAATATAAAAAAGGCTGTAGTTAGTGCAAATGATTTTCTTTCGTATTCGGTTTCTAAAATTTTCATTCGGTTTCTATTTTGGACTTACTGCCAAAACAATTTTGAATTTATTTCTATAAGCAATATCCATTACGCTAACTGCTCTTTCTATAGGAACACCTTCTTCGACATGCAAAAGTATGGTTGGGTCGGTTTGATTAGCAAGCATTGTTTTGAGCTTTTCCTCCAATGTGTTTTCGGCAAATTTATCCTTATCAATGAAATATTCCAGATTTTTATTAACACTTACCGAAATGTTTTTTACTTCATCCGATTTACCAGATGATTTTGGTAAAACCAAATCCAAAGCATTGTTCGAAGTTATTGTCGTTGATGCAATCATAAAAAAGATGAGCAACAAAAACACAATATCCGTCATCGATGACATATTGAATTCCGCCGAAACTTTATTTCTTCCTCTTAAATTCATAATTAAGTTGGTTCGTTTAGTAAGTCTAGGAATTCAACTACATTGGCTTCCATTTGGTTCACAATTTTATCTGTTTTCGAAACCAAATGATTGTAACCTACATAAGCAATGATTCCCACAATTAAACCAACAACTGTAGTCATCATCGCGGTATAAATTCCTTCGGATAAAGTGCTCATTTCAATTTTATTGTTGCCGCTTTCGGCCATTTTATGAAAAGCGATAACCATTCCTACAACGGTTCCCAAGAAACCAGTCATTGGACCAGCGCCAGAAATGGTAGCCAGCATACTTACATTTTTTTCGAGTTTGTACACTTCTAATTTTCCTGCATTTTCAATAGCAGTATGAATATCAGCAAGAGGTTTTCCTATTCTTGAAATCCCTTTTTCTATTAATCGTGCCACTGGTGAATTGGTTTGAGCGCAAAGCAATTTGGCTGCATCAATTCTACCTTTTATGATATTTAACTTAATATTATTCATAAAATTGGCATCGATTTTCGAAGCGGCATTGATTGCCAATAATCTTTCGAAGTAGAGATAAATGGCGAAAAACAGCATAATAAAAATTACTGCCATAATGGTTTGCCCTGCGATTCCTCCACTAAAAACGATATCTATTACGGATAATTCGGGTTTTGCAGCTAGTTGTTCTGCGGTATTTGCTATATTTGAGGCGACTTGTGCAGTTGAATCGATTTGAAGAAAAGCTATCATACTTGTATTTATTTTGACATTAAAACGTTAAAAATTACAATAAATTGTTACCTAAAAAAATGTTCTATTCCAATAAAGATAAGTGCTCCTGACATAAATCCAACAAAAGCGAGCCAAGTTATTTTTTTTAGATACCAAATAAAGTTAATTTTTTCCATTCCCATTGCTGCAACACCAGCTGCAGAACCAATTACTAGCATACTCCCTCCAGTTCCAGCACAATAAGCAATAAAATGCCAAACTGGATTATCAACTCCAAAAGTATACATCCCCATTGTAGCGGCTACCAAAGGGACATTGTCGATTACTGAGGATAATGCTCCAAGCAAAATAATTACTAAATCCATATTTGGAATTGCATTAGATAAACTCTCGGCTGCAAAACGTAATGTTCCTGTTTGTACGTTTGAAATGCTGCCAAAAACTAATACTTCAAGACATCCTACTGCCATTAATATTCCTAAAAAGAATAAAACACTTGAGAATTCAATTCTTGATAATGCTGTGTGTACAGAATATCTTTTGTTGTTTGCTTTATCAAAATTTTCTTCCGGATGAATAAATTCTGAAAATAACCAAACAACTCCCAAACTAAATACCATTCCTAAATAAGGAGGAAGGTGAGTAATAGTTTTAAAAATTGGAACAAAAATAATGGCACCAAGACCTAAATATAACATCTTAGTGCTGCTCAATAGTTTTTCTTGTTCTTGGCTAACGTGAACTTCAGGTATTTTGACATCACCCTTAAATGCTTTTAGTCTTGATGCAATTACAAATGGAATCACAAAACTCGCAACCGATGGGATAACCACATATTCCATTAAACCACCAGCAGTAATTTTATTTCCAATCCAAAGCATAGTGGTTGTTACATCTCCAATTGGCGACCAAGCTCCACCAGCATTGGCTGCAATGACAATTAAAGAGGCAAACCAAAGACGTTCCTCTTTATTGTGAATTAATTTTCGCAATACGGTAATTAATACAATTGTAGCAGTTAAGTTATCAATAATTGAAGAAAGGATAAAACCGATACTTCCTAAAATCCATAGTAATTGAACTTTACTTTTTGTTCTAATAGCACTTTTTATAACATCAAAACCTTTGTGTAAATCAATGAGTTCAACAATGGTCATTGCGCCAATTAAGAAAATCAATATTTCTGCAGTAGCACTAAATTTACTTGTTAGAGTATCTAAAAAACCTTCTTTTTGGAGTTCAAGATCACCATTGGAAATATTAAAAATAGCTCCACTTTCATTAATAACTGAAAACCAACCCAAATTAAATCCTATGGATAAAAAGGCCCACATTGTCGAAGCCATTAATAAGGCAGGTACTGATTTGTCAAGCTTTAAAGGATGCTCCAATGTAATTAGCAAGTAGCCAATTATGAATAAAAAAACTAAAATTACTTCCATAAAATGATAAATTAATTGATTTAATAGTATAACGAAACTATTGCAAATGTAATTTTTTGAGATTAAATTCTTTAATTTTTTTGTTATTTATAAGGAAAAAAGGGTGATAATTACATATTCAAGATTTTAGAAAATGTTTTTTCCTTTATTCTTAAAAATTATGAACTTTTTCTGAGTGATGATTCGTTTTCTCTTTTGTGAATATTTTGAAATTTTCGATCGTGTCTAAGCAATTTATTTTATAAATTCAAACTTAAATAGGTTCTAAAATTCATTTGAATCCTATTATTTAAGTAATAGCTAAAATTTAATGTCGTATTTTAATGAATTCCTTTGCCACAGATTTGCTTCGCCTGTTCGCTATCGCTCGGGTCACAGATTAGCACAGATTAATTCGTTAATTAGCTTAAAAATCTTTTTAATCCTTCTAATCGGTGGCAAAAACTCTTTTTAATAATTGCGACATTATATCTTTCTCGTTACTTATTTGAAAAATAGATACTAATCTGGCTTCATTAACAAAGGTTTAGATAGCGTAACGATAACGTTGTAGTAATCTTTCGATTTTGTCAAAATATACAGAATAAAAAATTTATCTTTGATAAAATTTTTAAACAAAAAACAACATTTATTTTATATTATTATGAATTTTAATCTAACCGAAGAACAATTAATGGTGCAACAAGCCGCTAGAGATTTTGCCCAAAACGAACTTTTGCCTGGTGTAATTGAGCGAGATGAAAATCAAATTTTTCCCGCAGAGCAAATCAAAAAAATGGGAGAGCTTGGTTTTATGGGAATGATGGTGGATGAAAAATATGGAGGAAGTGGTTTAGATACAATTTCTTATGTTCTTGCAATGGAGGAAATTTCGAAAGTCGATGCTTCGGCTTCAGTGGTGATGTCTGTCAATAATTCTTTGGTTTGTTGGGGTTTGCAGGCTTTTGGAACCGAAGAACAAAAACAACAATGGTTGCCACAATTAGCTTCTGGACAAATTCACGGTGCTTTTTGCTTAAGTGAACCCGAAGCAGGAAGCGATGCTACTTCGCAAAAAACCACCGCGATAGATATGGGCGACCACTATTTGGTAAACGGAACAAAAAACTGGATTACTAATGGAGGAACAGCTTCGTTTTATATTGTCATTGCACAAACCGATGCTGAAAAAAAACACAAAGGAATTAACGCTTTGATTATGACCAAAGATATGGCAGGTTTTACTGTTGGCCCAAAAGAACATAAAATGGGAATTCGTGGTTCAGATACCCATTCGTTGCTATTTAACGATGTGAAGGTTCCAAAAGAAAATAGAATTGGAGAAGATGGTTTTGGTTTTAAATTCGCAATGAAAACATTGGCTGGAGGAAGAATTGGCATTGCTTCACAAGCATTAGGAATAGCTTCAGGAGCTTATGAATTAGCCTTGAAATATTCGAAAGAACGAAAAGCTTTTGGAACAGAAATTTGCAATCACCAAGCAATTGCTTTCAAATTGGCGGATATGTTCGTAAATATTGAAGCTGCTCGTCATCTTTGTATGAAAGCTGCTTGGGACAAAGACAACCACAAGAATTATGATATTAGCGGTGCAATGGCAAAACTTTTTGCATCACAAACTGCAATGGATACAGCTGTAGAAGCAGTGCAAATTCACGGCGGGAACGGTTATGTGAAGGAATATCACGTAGAAAGAATGATGCGGGATGCTAAGATTACTCAAATTTATGAAGGCACTTCCGAAATTCAGAAAATCGTGATTTCACGGAGTATAATTGCTGGATAGATTCAAATATTTTGTAGTTATTGAACCCTGTCAGAGTTTTAAACTCTGATAGGGTTTTTGATTTAAAATTTTATATACTTTTACAACAACAGATTTTATCTTATGTATGAAGATTTAAAATATTGGTATTTACGAGATCACAAATTGTTTCAAACCTTGAGTATGTCTCAAATTAAACAATTATGTATCATTATTGGTTTTAAAAAAGCTAAAAAAGGGGAGACCATTTATTTTTCTTCTTCGGATGTACCAAGAATTTTTTTACTCAAAAAAGGAGCTATTAAAATTGTGGCTGTTGATGAAGAGGGAAGTGAAACCATAAAAGACATTATTCAAAAAGGAGATTTATTTGGCGAATTAACTTTAGAAAACGATAAAAACTCTAACGAATATGCCAAAGTTTTGAGTGACGATGTGGCTATTTGTAGTTTTCTAATGTCTGATTTTGAAGATTTACTATTAAGAAATCCAAGTTTAGCTTTGTCTTATACCAAATTTGTTGGTTTGAAAATGAAACGTATCCGAAACAGTTATTCCAACTTGATTTCCAAAGATGCTAAAACCAGATTACATCAGTTTTTAAAAGATTGGGCCGAAAAAGAAGGAAAAGTTTTTGGTAACAAAATAGTGATTGAAAATTATTTGACACAAAACGACATCGCTCAGATTATTTGCACTTCACGACAAACCACAACCCAATTGCTCAATGAAATGGAAAATTCTGGAATATTGTTTTACAACCGAAAAGAAATCATTATTCCGGATATTAAAAAATTGTAATTTCAACTATTTTCACTTCATTGTAAACTAGCTGACAAATGTTGTTTTTGATTCCTATTATTTTTGTCAAAGTAATATTCAAAACAACATTTTAAATTCTATTACAATGAAAAAACACATTATCTATTTCCTTATTGGCTTTTTCTCTTTGATAACATTTGCTCAAAATGAGAACAAGCGACTAATTCATTTCAATCTTGAAAACAAAATCGCGATTCAAGGGTATGACCCCGTAGCCTATTTTAATGGAAAACCTTTAAAGGGGAAGAAAGAAATTTCAACCAACTTTGAAGGTGTAATTTATTATTTTTCATCGGTTACTAATAGAGATACTTTCTTAAAAAAGCCTATGAGCTATGAACCACAATTTGGTGGTTGGTGTGCTTATGCAATGGGAAACTCGGGTGAAAAAGTAGAAATTGATCCGGAAACATTTAAAATTTTAGATGGAAAATTGTATTTGTTTTACAATGCTTATTTCAATAATACGCTAAAAAGTTGGAACAAAGACGAAAGCAATTTGAAAGCAAAAGCAGAAGCCAATTGGAAAAAATTTTACAAATAATAAATAGAACTATGAAATCCCTAACTTGGATTGTCAGAATTATTGCAGCAGTAATTTTATTGCAAACCTTATATTTTAAATTTACTGGGGCAGAGGAGAGCATTTATATTTTCTCAACTTTAGGAATAGAACCTTATGGTAGAATTGGCTCTGGAATTGCTGAACTGATTGCAGCCATTTTAATTTTATTTCCAAGAACTACATTACTTGGAGCATTAATGGGATGTGGCGTGATGATTGGTGCAATTTTTTCCCATCTATTTGTTCTGGGAATTGAGGTGCAAAACGATGGTGGAACACTTTTTATTTTGGCAATAATTACCTTTCTTTGTTGTGCGTTTTTGGTTTTTCAGGACAAAAATAAAATCTCTGATTTATTAAAATTAAAGTTATGAATATGCTGTTATCTTCCATAAAAAACAATCTAGAAGAGCTGACCAATTTGTTAAATCAATTATCCAATGATGAATACGCTACGCCTTGTGTACAGTTGACTAATGCTAGCATTGGTGAACATACACGACACATTATTGAGCTTTTTCAATGTCTCGAAAATCAATATGAATCTGGAATTTTGAATTATGACAAGCGAGAAAGAAATACTTTAATACAAACCGACACGGATTTTGCCATTCAACAAATTGTTTCCATCCAAAATAATTTGGATAAAGAGAATAAAAAAATTGTTTTGAGACAAATGATTGACGGTAACGAAATCACGACCGAAAGCAATTATTACCGGGAATTACTCTATAATTTCGAACATTGCATCCATCATCAGGCGTTGATAAAAGTGGCCGTTTTAATGTCAGACAATATCAAAGTTGACGAAAATTTTGGAGTTGCGCGTTCCACAATCGAATACAGAAAACAATGTGCACAGTAAGCTTTGTCAACACTAACGGCAAAATTATAATTACTTCAAATCGAGATGAAAAAGTACTTAGACCATCTGCCATCGGACCTCGAAATTATTCCATAAACAACAAGAATATTATTTTTCCAAAAGATCCACAAGCTGGCGGAACTTGGTTTGCCGTCGATGAAGAAGGAACAACTTTAGTTTTGTTGAACGGTGCAAACGAAAAACACCAACATCAACCACCTTACAGAAAAAGCCGTGGTTTGATTGTTCTGGATACGATTAGCAGCTTGTCGCCAAAGGATTTTTGGGCAGCAATCGATTTGGAAAATATCGAACCTTTTACCTTAGTTTTATTTCAAAATAAGGAACTTTTTCAACTGCGTTGGGATGGATTTGAGAAAGAAACTACTCAATTGGACATCAATAAAAGTCACGTTTGGTCGTCATCTACTTTATATCCAAAGTCAATTCGGGAAAATCGCTCTGATTGGTTTTATACTTTTTTGGATTCAAAAACTGAAATTT
>NZ_JAQTPQ010000137.1 GCF_028712645.1 Flavobacterium sp.
GAGAAAGTAGTTGCTTCAATTGCTGCAGCCAATTCTTCTCTTGCTGGTTCCATCATTGGCGAGTGAAAACCACCACCAACAGGTAATATCAAAGCTCTTTTTGCACCAGCTTCCTTCATTTTTTCGCAAGCTAATTCCACTGCTTTAAATTCTCCGGAAATTACTAATTGGCCCGGACAGTTATAATTAGCAGCAACTACAACTCCGTCAATAGAAGCGCAAACATCTTCAACAATATTATCGGCTAATCCAAGAACTGCTGCCATTGTGGATGGTTTGATTTCGCAGGCTTTTTGCATTGCTAAAGCGCGTTGTGAAACCAATCGCAATCCGTCTTCAAACGATAAAACACCATTGGCTACTAATGCCGAAAATTCGCCCAAAGAATGTCCTGCTACCATTTCTGGTTTGAAATCTTCCAAGGTTTTGGCTAAAATCACCGAATGCAAGAAAATGGCTGGTTGGGTCACTTTAGTTTCTTTCAATTCTTCGGCCGTGCCTTCGAACATAATGTCCGTGATGCGGAAACCCAATATTTCATTGGCTTTTTCGAAAAGTGATTTTGCTAATGCTGAATTCTCATATAAGTCTTTGCCCATTCCAGTGAATTGTGCTCCTTGACCTGGAAATACGTATGCTTTCATATTTTTTAATTTAAAGATTGAAAAATTTAAAAGATTGAAAAATTGACTCAATCGGGATGCAAAAATAGTGTTTTTTTCTGAACACTATAAACAGAACATTGAACACTAAATTATTGCTCCATCGGGATTTCCATCACTAAAAATTTCGAATCCACATTAGCTTTGATTTCAATTTCATTCGTTTCCCAAATTCCAATTGCATCTCTTTTGTCTAATTTTTCTCCGTTCACTTCGATTTCGCCTTCAATGTTGATGATGTAAAACCCGTTTCCTTCTTTTTTTAGAACCAGTTTTTTAGAAAAATCTTGATCAAAATCACTCAAATAAAACCAAGCGTCTTGATAAATCCACACTCCTTCATCATCTGGATTTGGCGAAAGAATTTGAGCAAAATCATTTTTTTGTTTAGCAATATCTAAAGTGATTTGTTGGTAACGCGGTTCCACATTTCTGAATTTTGGAAACAACCAAATCTGAAATAATTTAGTGCGTTGATCTACATTCGGGTTAAACTCACTGTGTTGAATTCCGGTTCCGGCACTCATTACCTGCACATCTCCCGTTTTTATAGTCGATTCATTTCCCATACTGTCTTTATGAGCTAAATCACCTTCCAATGGAATAGTAATAATTTCCATATTGTCGTGTGGATGTGTGCCAAAACCCATTCCGGCAGCCACGGTATCATCGTTTAAAACGCGCAACATTCCGAATTGTATTCTATCAGGGTTGTACCAACGGGCAAAACTAAAGCTATGATAAGCGTTTAACCATCCGTGATCTGCGTGTCCACGGGTATTTGCTTTGTGTAAAATTGTAGTCGCCATAACGTTTTGTATTTATTGTTATTTAAAGGTGCAAATTTTCCAACCAGTATGAACAAAAAGTTCGTAACCTAGATTAAGATTAAAATATCGATATTTCTAGAAAACATCGGTTTTTGAGTTTTTAATGAAAGTGGTCTTCCTCGATTTCGAATTCGGCATCTTTTTCCCAGATTTCCATTTCGCAGGGCTTGCAATTGAATTTGAGTTTGTATTCCAATTCGCCCTGTTTTAGAACCAAAGGTTCTTTGAGTCTGCCATCCATATCAGGATGGTATTTTGGGCATTTTTCCAATTCGTATTTGATGCAATATTTGGTCGTCATTACACGAGATTTTCCTGGATCCCATTGCAATTCGAATGCTTTTTCGATTTCGGTAACGCCGTGACGCTCGTAGAATTTACGCGCCAATTTGTTCGAAACATTGTACATAAAATCCAGTTTGGTTTCTGGATAAGGATGCGATGTTTTGACCAATTGGTATTCTTTGACCTTGTAGTTTGACAAACGAATTTCGGACAATTGTTCGAAAACTGTTCTTCGCATTTCGTTGATTTTAGAAATAGGAAGGAACCAATTTTCGGAAAATAGAATCGTTATTTCATCGGCGGTGTATGGCGTGAAACCTGTTTTTGCCAAATTGACTTTGAAGTTTTCCTCGATAGATTCGTTGTTTTTGGTTCTTTCTTTTGGATGAACCAAATTGACCGTACTCACATTTCCGTCTTCGTCTGTGGCGATGAGCTTGAAACCATTTTCGTTTTCGGTCAACAATAAAGTCGTGCTTATTTTTCGGATGGCACTGTCTTCACGTTCCACAATTTTGATGAAAGCGGCGTCGTTGTTGCGGAAAATGAATGTTCCGGGTTTGATTTCTTTCAGAACATTTGGAAAAGCCAAACCATTTTCAACCTTGTTCACGTAAATTCCGTCGGCTTCGTTGTTTTCGTTGATGAAACACAATCCGTCACCGTTGTTTAATAATTCACCGTTTTCGATTTCGTAAGAGTTTCCAACGGTTTTAATGAGTTTGCCAATGTATTGCCCTTTCGATTTTGGACTTTCCCAAGAGCCAATTGCTTGATGTCTTTCGTTCACAAAATAATCGGTATAACCACGGTTGAAAGTTCGATTCAAAGCCGAATCGAAAGTGTAGGTACATTTTCCAGATGATGCTTTGGTGTATTTGTCACTGCCTTCATTTTCTAAAAAATTATCCAGTTTTTGACGTAAATAAGAAACATTATTTTTTACATACACAATATCTTTCAAACGACCTTCGATTTTAAAAGAACAAATTCCAGCTTCAATCAGATTCGGAAGCTGATCCGAAACATCAAAATCTTTGATGGAAAGTAAATGACTATTTTTGATTAACGTATCGCCGTTTCCATCGATGAGGTTGTACGGCAGACGACAGTTTTGTGCACAAGAACCTCGATTAGCAGAGCGTTCGCCATTGGCAACACTCATATAACAATTCCCGCTAAAAGATACGCAAAGCGCACCTGTTACGAAAAATTCCAGTTCCACATCGCTAGCTTCGCTGATTTCCTTGATTTGGTGCAGGTTTAATTCGCGAGCCAAAACCACACGTTTCATTCCTGCCTCTTTCAGGAATTTGATTTTGTCGGCATCGCGATTATTGGCTTGAGTGCTGGCGTGCAAAACGATGGGCGGCAACTCCATTTCCATAATTGACATATCTTGAACAATCAGGGCATCGACTCCAATGTCGTACAATTTCCAAATCATTTGACGGCAATTTTCGAGTTCGTTGTCATACAAAATGGTGTTGACCACCACAAAAACTTGAGCATTGAATAAATGCGCATATTTTACCAATTCTGCAACATCTTCGATTGAGTTGGTAGCATTGGAACGCGCTCCATATTGTGGTGCTCCAATATAAACAGCATCGGCGCCAGCGTTTATCGCAGCCAGACCGTGAATTAAATCTTTAGCAGGGGCAAGAATTTCTATTTTTTTCTTCATCTATTTTGGATGCTATTTTTATAAGGACTAGAATTTTAGGCTTTTAGAACCTCACCTAAAAAGTTGGCAAAGTTCCTATAAATAATTCGTGATTTCTAATTTGTGATGGATTTTTTGGAAAATTGTTGTTGTGTGAAAAATAAAGGAGTTTTAAACAGGGTGAATTGCTATTACGCATATGTTTTTATGTTTAAATAGTAGAACATAATCTTTTATTTATATATAAATAGTAGATTACAATCGCATATTTATATGTTTTTTCGGTGGGTCACGCCAAAAAAAAATGCCCCAAGTTTCCTTGAGGCTTATGGTATAAAAAACTTTTGACTAAAGAGCCAAAGCGTCTTTGATTCTTTTTAATGCTTCTTTCAACAATTCGTCGCTTGTTGCATAAGAAAAACGAATACAGTTAGGATTACCAAAAGCGTCACCAGTTACAGTTGCAACACAAGCTTCGGCCAATAAATACATTGCCATATCATTGGCATCTTTGATTTCGGTTCCTTTCAATGTTTTTCCGAAGAAAGAAGAAACGTCTGGAAATACATAAAAGGCTCCTTCTGGAACGTTGATTTTGATTCCTGGAATTTCTTTCAACAATCCAACTACTAAATCTCTACGAGAATGGAAGGCTTGAACCATTTCGTTTAACACGCTTGGATCAGCATCTACTGCAGTAATAGTTGCACGTTGCGCTACTGAATTAGCTCCTGAAGTTACTTGACCTTGAATTTTTGTACAGGCTTTTGCAATAAATTCTGGTGCTCCGATATATCCAATTCTGTATCCTGTCATTGCGAAAGCTTTGGCAACTCCATTTACAGTAACTGTTTTTTCTAACATTCCTGGAATGGAACCAATACTACAGAAAGTTCCTGAGAAATTGATATGCTCATAGATTTCGTCAGCAACAACGATGATGTTTGGATATTTTTCTAATACTTTAGCAATAGCAGTTAATTCTTCTCTGTTATAAACCGAACCTGATGGATTACAAGGAGAAGAGAACCACATCATTTTTGTTTTTGGTGTGATAGCCGCTTCTAGTTGTTCTGGTGTGATTTTGAAATCTGTTTCTACAGAAGTTGGCACTTCTACAGGAACTCCACCTGATAATTTCACGATTTCGAAATAAGAAACCCAGTAAGGTGCCGGCAAAATTACTTCGTCACCGTCGTTTAACATTACTTGTGCAATGTTGTATAAAGATTGTTTTGCTCCAGTTGAAACCACGATTTGTGATGGTTTGTAATCTAAACCGTTGTCTCTTTTGAATTTTCTGCAAATGGCTTCTTTCAAATCACCGTATCCATCTACTGGAGAGTAAGTGCTATAGTTGTCATCGATAGCTTGTTTTGCAGCTTCTTTGATAAAGTCTGGTGTATTGAAATCGGGTTCGCCTAAACTTAAACTGATAATATCTTTTCCTTGTGCTTTTAATTCTCTGGCCAAAGCAGCCATTGCTAATGTTTGTGAAGTAGCTAGATTGTTAATTCTGTCTGAAAGCAAATTGTTCATTAAAATGTAATTTATGATTTATAATGTTGGTTGTTTATTGTTTTTTGGCTGTAGAGATGCACTGCAGTGCATCTTTACGATGCGATTGGTTTCATTCCAAGGTCTTTCAAATGTTTGAAATGTGCAATAACGGCACTCCGCATCGTTTTGTATTCGTAATAAGGTAAGTTGCATTCTTGTGCTGTTTCTTTTACGATTTTCGAAATTTTACCATAGTGAACGTGGCTAATATTTGGAAAAATATGGTGTTCGATTTGGTGATTTAAACCTCCAGTGTACCAATTTACAATCCAGTTTTTGGGTGCAAAATTAGTCGTGGTAAATAATTGATGAATTGCCCAAGTATTTTCTATTTCTCCGTTTTCGTTTGGAACCGGATTAGTCGTTTCTTTTACCACGTGAGCCAATTGAAATACTACACTCAATATTAATCCTGCGGTATAATGCATTACAAAAAAGCCTACAAGAACTTTCCACCAAGTGATTCCTAAAAGCATTGGCAATACTAACCAAATACTAAAATAAATGGCTTTTGTTATTAATAAGGTTGTCCAAAGTATTTTTGGACTTTTGGCTTCACCGTAAGATAATTTTCTTTTTAAATAGCTTCTCATTTGCTTAAAATCGGTGGTGATTGCCCAATTGAAAGTCAATAATCCGTATAAAAACACGGAGTAATATTGCTGAAAACGGTGAAAACTATACCATTTGGCATCTTTGGTAAAACGGATTACTCTTCCAGCGTCAAGATCTTCGTCGTGGCCTGGAATATTGGTATAAGTGTGGTGTAAAACATTATGTTGTACTTGCCAGTTGTATACGTTTCCGGCCAAAACATAAATTGTTCCGCCCATAAATTTATTAATCCAATTGATGTTAGAATACGAACCGTGATTACCATCGTGCATCACATTCATTCCAACGCCTGCCATTCCTATTCCTATGACGATTGTCAAAAGCAAATGTGCCCAAAACGGCATATCAAGTGTCAGGATTAAAAAGTATGGAGTAAGGAAAACCGCAAACATAATTATGGTTTTTAGATAAAGTTTCCAATTACCTGTTTTTTGTATGTTATTTTCTTTGAAGTAGTTGTTAACGCGCGAGTTAAGCGTTCTAAAAAACTTTAGGTTGTCTTGCTTCGCAAATGTTGGTGTGATGTTGTTCATCTTTAATTTTGAATAAGTTGCAAAGGTAATTATTAAAAATTTTCAATCTGTAAATTTGCGTTAAATATTCAAAACTAAAAACTGTACTTTTGTTAAAATTTTTAATGATGGATGAGATTCTCAAATATTTCCCCAATTTGACTGATATTCAAAAGGAACAGTTCGAAAAATTGGATTTTTTATACCACGATTGGAATGCCAAAATCAATGTTATTTCCCGAAAAGATATTGACGAATTGTACACCAAACATATTTTGCATTCGTTAGGAATTGCCAAAATTATAAAATTCGAACCTGGAACTTATGTCCTCGATGTGGGCACTGGCGGAGGATTTCCTGGAATTCCCTTAGCGATTCTTTTTCCAGAAACGCGTTTTTATTTGATTGACGTGATTGCCAAAAAAATAAAAGTAGTTCAGGCTGTTGCCGAAGCATTAGAACTTAAAAATGTGAAATCCGAACAAATGCGTGCCGAATTGGTAAAAGGCGATTTCGATTTTATAGTAAGTCGTGCTGTGACCAATATGCCAGATTTTGTATCTTGGGTAAAAGACAAAATCAAAAAGAAACACAAACACGAACTCCGCAACGGAATTCTATATCTAAAAGGCGGCGACTTAACCGAAGAGTTGAAGGATTTTCCAAAAGCTACAGAATACAATTTAGCTAATTTTTTTGAAGACGAGTTTTTTGAGACTAAGAAAGTCGTGCATTTGCCTTTGAAATTTACGAGTTAATTCAATGCAAAAAGCAAAAACAAAACCCACAAGAACTCAAACAACTTGATTCTTGTGGGTTTTTAAATATCGTACCTCGTATATCTAACCTTGTACTTCGAAAACTATTCTCCCAAAAACGGGTATCTATAATCTTCAGGAGTTACAAACGTTTCTTTGATAGTTCTTGGTGAAGCCCAGCGCAATAAGTTCAATGCTGATCCTGCTTTGTCATTGGTTCCGGAAGCTCTTGCGCCACCAAAAGGCTGCATTCCCACAACGGCTCCAGTTGGTTTGTCGTTGATATAGAAATTTCCGGCTGCATATTGCAAAGCAATTGTCGCTTGCTCAATTGCATAACGGTCTTTGCTGAAAATTGCACCTGTCAAAGCATAAGGTGAAGTGGTATCAACTAAGGTTAATGTTTCTTCCCATTTGGCATCTTCATAAACAAAAATCGTCATTACGGGGCCGAATAATTCGGTTTCCATAGTGGTGTAATGTGGATTTGTAGTTACGATTATGGTTGGTTCTATAAAATAACCCACAGATTTATCATAGTTTCCTCCAACGATAATTTCAGCATCCGAATCTTTTTTGGCTTGGTCAATAAAACTGGCCAATTTATCAAAAGAACCTTCGTGAATTACGGCTGTAATAAAATTAGAAAAATCTTCTGGCGAACCCATTTTCATTGAGTTTACATCGGTGATTAATTGTTTTTTTAGTTCTGCCCACATACTTTGAGGAACATAAGCTCTTGAAGCTGCGGAACATTTTTGACCTTGAAATTCGAAAGCGCCACGAACAATTCCAGTTGCAACTTGCTTCACATTGGCACTTGGATGCGCTACAACGAAATCTTTTCCTCCAGTTTCACCCACGATTCTTGGATAGGTTTTATATTGATGAATATTTGCTCCGATTTTTGCCCAAATATCTTTGAATACGTGTGTTGAACCTGTGTAATGAATTCCAGCAAAATCAGGACTTGCTAAAACGGTGTTTGTTATCATAACAGGATCGCCAAAAACCACGTTGATAACACCATCAGGAACGCCGGCTTCTTTAAAAATATCGATGATAATTTTTGCAGAGAATACTTGGCTGTCGCTAGGTTTCCAAATCACGACATTGCCCATCATTGCAGCACTTGCTGGAAGATTTCCGGCAATAGCAGTAAAGTTAAATGGTGTAATCGCATATACAAAACCTTCCAGTGGGCGATATTCCAATCGGTTCCACATATCCGAATTTGATTTGGGCTGGTCGTTGTAGATTTGAGTCATAAACTCTACGTTGAAACGTAAAAAATCAATGAATTCACAGGCTGCATCAATTTCTGCTTGAAAAACATTTTTAGATTGCGCAATCATTGTTGCGGCGTTTATTCTTGCTCTGTAAGGCCCGGCAATTAATTCAGCAGCTTTCAGGAAAATGGCAGCACGTTGTTCCCAAGCCATATTTGCCCATTTTGTTTTAGCTTCAAGCGCATTGGCAATAGCTTTTTCAACGTGTGTTTTTTCAGCAAGATGATAAGTTCCCACAACGTGTTTATGATCGTGTGGCGCAGTCATATTTTTGGTATTTCCAGTTCTTATTTCTTCGTTTCCAATAAATAAAGGAACATCGATTTTTGAATTCCACATTTGTTTGTAAGCGGCGAGAACGGCAGCTTTTTCTGGAGAATTTGGCGCATACGATTTAACAGGCTCGTTTACGGCTTTTGGCACATTGAAAAATCCTTTAAGCATTTTGTTTTATTTAGCTTCACTTTTTTTGGGTTTTGACCTTAAGTGAAAATTAGACAATTGATAAATTCACTTTCGTGAATTTTAAAATATTTCACAAAAGTACAAAGGATTGTTTAAAAAATAGATAATTTGGCTAGAAGAAAATTAAATTAATTCAAGGCAAAAGGAGCGCACAATCTGAAAGTAGGTACAATAACTTTGAATGTTTTTGTAGAAGTAAAATTCACCATATTAAAGTAGCCTTTCATTGCTCCATAAGGTGACGACAATAAACAACCTGAATTATAGGTATGAGATTCTCCAGGTTTTAAAACTGGTTTTTTACCAATTACACCTTCTCCGTCAACAAAATCGATGGTACTCAAGGAATCGAAAATTTCCCAATGACGTGAGATTAGTTGAACCGAATCCTTACTATGGTTTTCAATTTTGATTTCGTAACTAAAGGCAAAATGAATTTTGTAGTTCTTGAAGTAAGTGCCTTCAAAACTAGTCAAAACCGATATTTTTATACCTCTTGTTATCTGTGAAACCATATCAATATACTAAAGATGAGTTTAATAATGGCAAAATTACAAAAATTTTGATTGGTTTTACCATTTTGATTTTTTTTAGTTAGTGATATTTAACGAACTGGCATTTCCTTTGCCAATGACACGATCATAACGATCATTGCTTTCTCGATAATACACAATGACAGAATAATCGTTTTCAGTTTGATAAAAATTCCCATCAATGGCATTTTCGTGGTCAATATCTCCTTTTTCGTCTGCCACAATGTATTGGTAATTTGT
>NZ_JAQTPQ010000138.1 GCF_028712645.1 Flavobacterium sp.
ATATAGTTTTGTTTTTTTGTTGTTTGCCCACAGGCTTGAAACATAAATAGCGGAATCAAGAATAGGAAGATTCGGATTGGGATTGTTGGTTTCATATTTTCTTTTTTTATACTCCAAAAGTATAATGTGCTTGAGTATGAAAATGTCAGATACTTTACAAATAAATTATTATTTGGCTGAAATTTAACAGCTCCCAAACTAATTAAAATAATTTTAACTTTAGAATATTACATAATTGTTACTCATTTTCAGACACTAAAATTACTATTTTCAATTATTATACAGGCGTTAAACTTTTCACAAACTTTTTACAGCGCAAAAACTAATTTCTTTTTTCGTAATTTTGACAAGCTAAAATAATATGAAAGAAGAAAACGTAATATTAGTAAACTCCAAAGATGAGCAAATAGGATTAATGCCTAAGCTCGAAGCCCACGAGAAAGCAGTTTTGCATCGTGCCTTTTCGGTATTTGTTTTAAACAACAAAAACGAAATTATGCTCCAACAACGAGCGCATCAAAAATACCATTCACCATTATTGTGGACAAATACTTGTTGCAGTCACCAGCGTGAAGGCGAATCTAATATTCAAGCTGGAAGCCGCAGATTGTTTGAAGAAATGGGTTTCAAAACTGACCTGAAGGAATTGTTTCATTTTATATATAAAGCCCCTTTTGACAATGGATTGACAGAGCACGAACTCGACCACGTGATGATTGGTTATTATAATGACGAGCCAAAAATAAATGTAGATGAAGTTGAAAATTGGAAATGGATGAGCATCGAAGAAGTCAAAAATGATATTCACTTGCATCCTGAAATTTATACTGTTTGGTTTAAAATAATTTTCGACGAATTTTATCATTTTTTAGAAGAACATAAGATTTAAGATTGCAGATTTGAGATTTCAGAATGCAGAAATCCAAAATCTAAAATATAAAATCCAAAATCATAAATCCCTATGAGAGTAACCGTTTCGAGAAAAGCCCATTTCAACGCAGCCCATCGATTGTATCGAAAAGATTGGACTTTCGAGCAAAACGATGTTGTTTTTGGCAAATGCAACAATCCTAATTTTCACGGACATAATTATGAATTGATAGTAAGTGTTACGGGGAAAATTAATCCTGAAACAGGTTATGTGATGGATATTAAAGATTTAAGTGATTTAATTTTTGAAGAAATTGAAAAACCTTTCGATCATAAAAACTTGAATTTGGATGTTCCTGAATTTGAAAATCTAAATCCAACGGCCGAAAATATTGTTGTGGTAATTTGGAATAAAATTAGAAAAAGAATAAAACCCGAGTTTGATTTAGAAGTGGTTTTATATGAAACTCCAAGGAATTTTGTGACCTATAACGGGAAATAATGGCACTACAAGTAGGAGATAAAATCCCCAAATTTTTAGCAAAAGACAGTTTTGGAAATGATTTTGATAGTACATCGGTCGTGGGCAAAAAACCTATTGTGTTCTATTTTTATCCAAAAGATAATACACCAAGTTGCACGGCTCAAGCTTGTAGTTTTAGAGATCAATACGAAGACTTCAAAGATATGGGAGCCGAAGTTATAGGAATAAGTAGTGACAGTATTGCTTCGCACGAAAAATTCATTCAAAAATACAATCTACCCTTTATTTTGCTTTCCGATTCGGATAAAAAAATCAGGAATCTTTTTGGCGTAAAAGCCAATTTATTTGGTTTAATTCCAGGAAGAGTGACTTATGTTGTAGACAAAAATGGAATTATTCAATTAATTTTCGATAGTTTAACGGCTACGGATCATATCCCAAAAGCTTTGGAATCAATTAAAAAAATGATAGCATAAAAGAGGAAATAGTATCCTAAATATTGACTGATATTTTTTTGCTATTCATTTCATTAATAAAAAGTTAATTATAAATAATAGTTGTTCAACACATAATAAAAAAACAAAAAAAATGAAATTATATCCATTACAATTTGAGCCTATTCTAAAGGAAAGAATTTGGGGAGGAGAAAAATTAAAAACGATTTTAAATAAACCCATAACTTCGAAAATTACGGGCGAAAGTTGGGAACTCTCCACAGTCGAAGGCGATGTAAGTGTGGTTTCTAATGGTGGTTTGGCAGGAAAATCACTTAATGATTTGATTAATTTAAACCCTGAAGCTATTTTAGGAACTGAAGTTTATAAAAGATTTGGTAAACAATTCCCCTTGCTATTTAAATATCTTGATGCTCGCGAAGATTTGTCTATACAAGTGCATCCTAATGATGAATTGGCCAAAAAACGTCATAATTCCTTTGGAAAAACCGAAATGTGGTATGTAATGCAGGCAGATGAAAATGCTAGTTTAATCGTAGGTTTCAAGGAGAATTCTAATGCTGATGAATATGTAGAAAATCTAAAAAATAAAACTTTACTTTCTATTCTTGACAATGTAAAAGTGGAAGTTGGTGATGTTTTCTTTTTAGAAACAGGAACAGTTCACGCCATTGGAGCTGGATTGGTTATTGCCGAAATTCAACAAACTTCTGACATTACCTACCGATTATACGATTTTGATAGAGTGGATGCGGCAGGAAATCATAGAGAATTGCACGTCGATTTAGCTTTGGAAGCCATTAATTATAATAAAATAGATACTTATAAAAAATATTCCAAGGACTTGAATCAATCGAATACAGTTGTAGATTGTCCTTATTTTACGACTAATTTTCTACCATTAGAAGGAAAAGTTGCGGTAAACAAGTCGGGAGAATCATTTACTGTTTATATGTGTGTTGATGGCAGTTTTGAATTGGAATATGAAGGTGCAAAATTCGAATATATAAAAGGCGATACTGTTTTGATTCCTGCTGCTTTGAAGTCATTCATTCTCAACGGAAAAGCTTCGATTTTAGAAATTTATATTTCATAGTCGGTAATAGAAAGATTATATGTACTTTTGCAATCGCAAATTAAAATTAAAAATAAAATGGCAAACGTCAAAAATTTAAAGAAAGACATCAACTACGTATTAGGAGATATTATTGAAGCAGTTTACTTGTTTGAAATTACTACAACAGGAAAACCAACAACAGAAACTAATGCTTTAATCGATGAAGCAATTGCTGCTTTTGATACTTTGATTACTAAAGTAAACGCTAAAAAAGTAGAAGATAAAAAAGCCCACTTCAAACAAATTAATGTTGAGTTGGAACAAACTGCAAATCAATTGATTGCCAAAATCAACGATTTACAGTAAAAAAAGTTAGCAAAAAAGATTGAATTTCTTTTGTAAAATTGAAATTCAAACTTATATTTGCAGCCGTAATGAGTCGCCAGCGTAGCTCAGTTGGCTAGAGCAGCTGATTTGTAATCAGCAGGTCGTGGGTTCGAGTCCCTCCGCCGGCTCAATCGAAAACCGTAAGTTTATAGCTTACGGTTTTTTTATTTTGTATTTTTCTGAACGAAAAATTACATTTCTATATTATAATTATTATAAAATTTTTATTAGATTTGATGTCTAACCAAAAATAATTAGATATGGAAGAGAATTCAACTTTTGAAATGCAACTCAATGAATCCGCAAAAGGATTTTTGAAAGAGATAGCCAAATGGGCTTATTTTTTATCTATTCTTGGTTATATCGGAATTGGTTTGATTGTTTTGATGGCTGTTTTTGCAGGCGCATTATTCTCATTTATTGGCAGTATGTCACAAGAAATGGGAGGAGGTTTTGGTTCTATGGGAGGATCGTTTATCTCGGGTTTGTATTTGGTGATGGCAGCACTTTATTTCTTTCCAGTCTATTATTTGAATAAATTTGCTTCAATAGCAAAGGCTGCTTTAAGAGATAATAATTCAGAATCACTTGCTTCTTCTTTAGAATATTTGAAATCGCATTACAAATTTATGGGGATTTTGATGATAGTTATGATGTGTTTGTATGCTTTAATAATAGTAATAGCAATAATTGCAGCAGTAGCTTTTGGACTGAGATAATAATAAGGAATTTATAGTTCAATATTTTTTATCACAAAAAACCCATCTTGTTCTTAAAAAACAAGATGGGTTTTGTATTTAAACACCGAAGATTATTACTGTTGCTTTTTAATTTTGGCAACATATTCGGTCAACTTTTTTCCATAAAGCGATTGAGCTACTTTTGGTGACATCGATTTTTGAATGGTGTCTAAATATTTGATATTGATGTCATATATGTCGGACAAAGCGATGTAAGGAGCAACTTCGTAGTCTCTATTGTTTATAGCAAAATTAGTAGCAAACAAATATTTGCGTTTGGTGTTGTTATCTTGTTTTGTATTTAAACTGTCAATCGCTTTCGAGTTTTTACTTTTGATGGCGTTGAATTTCTTTTCAATCATGTCAAGATTTTCATCTCTAAAGCGACTATTTATTTTTTGATACTCTTCATATTTATCTTGGTTTTTTGAGCCAGTTATTTTTGCACTCGCAATATAAGAATCCAGATTAGTGTCAATAGTAATGTTTCCAGCTTCGGCAAAAAACAAAATGTTGTTGTCCATTGAATTGGTAACACCTCTATCTAAAAACAGATACAACATTTCTGGGGATTTTAAATCGATGTCTGTTTCGAAAGTTGATTTTCCGTCGATATTTATTGTATCTATAGCAACAAGACTTGTGTCAACTACTCTTTGAATGTATAAAGTTCCTTTTTTTAAACCTTTGATATTTCCCGTTAAATGTAAATTTGTTTTTGATACTTCCTTGTTACAAGATGACAATAGAAGAAGGGTAAAGAAGGCAACAATTGATTTTTTCATAGATGGTTTTGTTTTTTGCAAAATAAAGGAAATTGTTGGAAAGATTAGTTATTGTTCTCATTGAATTTCAAAAAAAAATCCCAATCTATTGCTAAATTGGGACTTTCTTTTCTGCTAATTGTGATTATCCTTTTAGCCAAGCTTCTTTTAATGCTGATTTTGAAGCATCGGTTGCCTCGAAACTTTCTTTTTCCTCGTAAGGAAGTTTTACTGTTCCTTTGATGATTTGCTCTTTGCCGTCACGTTTTATTTTCACTATGATTGTATCATTTTCTTTCCAGTTTTGGCTAATCGTAATCATATCATAAATATTATCCAATGAATAAGATTTGTCATTGATTGTCATTATAATATCTCCACCTTTAAGTCCAAGATTGTTGTAGAATTCGTTTAATTCAATATTTGGAACTACGATGATTTCCTTAGTACTTCTATCTACTGAAATGTATCTCACATTGCCTTTCATGAAGACACTACCAGCTGTTTTTTTAGTTGATTTTGTAACTCCAACTCTCGCCAAGTAGTTTTCATAAGGAATAGGAGTGGGTCCAGCAACGTAGGTTTTCAAGAATTCGCCCACTTCTGGATAAGTTAATTCGGTAATTTTTGCAAAAAGTTCATTATCATTGAATGCTTTTGAAACTCCATATTCATTAGATAGTTTTTGCATTAAGTCTAGAATTCCTCTTTCTCCGTGACTGTTTTCTCGGATAATTATATCCAGACACATTCCTATTAACGCTCCTTTTTGATACACATTCAAATATTGGTCTTTGTATGGTTTTTCTAATACATTGGCACTCATTGTTGTGAAAGGCATTGTGTCATTAAGGGTTTTTGCACGTTCAATTTTTTCTGCCATTCTGGTATAGAATTCATCTTCTGTTATCAATCCTTGATTCACTTGAAAAAGATTGGCAAAATATTCAGTAACACCTTCATACATCCATAAATGTTCTGACATTTTTGGTGCATTGTAGTCGAAATTTTGAATTTCCTGTGAGTGAATTGTCAAAGGAGTTACAATATGGAAAAACTCATGAGAAACAACATCTTTTAATTGTTCAGCCAAGGCTTCTTTTCCCATCATTTCTGGCATAACAACAGTTGTTGCAGTTGGGTGTTCTAATGCTCCAAATCCACGTGCATCTGGTTTCGCCATATCAGCTAAGTAGATTAGTACGCTATATTTTTTTGTGGAATTAAATTTTCCCAAAAATGTTTTTTGCGCAGTCATCATTGTTTTCATTCCTGGCGTAATATCTTCGGCAGTCAATTTTCCGTTAGGAGAATATACTGCAATTTGAATATCCATTCCATTTACATTGAATGAAGTATAGTTTGGTTTAGAATACATTATAGGATTTTCGACCAATTCAGCATAACGAGATGTTGTAAATAAATCATTTGTGGTTGATGTATCTTGGTCAATCATTGAGGTTGCACCCCAAAGGTCAGCTGGATGTGAAATGTTTACTTTGTAAGGAATAGCCATATAATTTTTAAAATAACCTACAAAACAATGTGTGTTAAGCATTACATTTTTACCCGCATCAATGTTTGAACCTGTTGGTGAAAATATATCATCACCACCAAAACCGCTTCCTTTTTCAGTGTCAAAAGTGTCATTAACTAAATAAGTTATTTTGTCTAAAGTTTTTGCTTTAGAAATAGACCACGAATTATCATCTGTTTTTTTTACTTCTAACAAGTTTCCTTTGTTGTCAAAAGCTTTAAAATCATCAATATATCTTCCGAAATTATCATCTGAATAAGTGCCTGGAACCATTTTTGGTATGCCGTAAGTTACTTCGTCAGTTAGAATTTTTGGTGATTTAACCGTAACCAAAACTTTATCATCTTTGATTTCGTTTAGATTAATTGTTACTTGTACTTCTTGCTTTGTAGAAGTAGCAATTGAAGAACTGGCAGTTTTGCAACTCCAAAGAACGGTTGCAAATGCAAATACAAAAATTATTTTTTTCATTTTATTATTTTTTTTGTTTTAGAATAAGTCTTGAAAAGTCGAAATTGTTACAAGGCGTTTATAATTTTTACGAAGTTATGCATACTAAAATAAAAAACTCCTGAATTCAGGAGTTTAATACTTAATCAAGTTTGTTTTTTATATAGTATTTACCATCTAAATCTTCGTCGAAATCGTCTATTTTAATGGGTTTTGGTTTTGGTTTATTTGCTGCTGCTTTCTTTTTCCACATTTCAAATTTTTCTGCAGGCATCTTTTTTTTCATAATTTCAAGAACCTCTTTTTCGGCTAAGCCAAATTCTTTTTTGATGATTTCAAAAGGATTTCTTTCTTCTAAAGCGAATGTAACAAGTTTTTCTGTTTCTTCCCAGGTTAATTCTTTGCGGTTACTCTTTTTCATCAGGTGAAAATTAATTCAAATAGGTTGTTAATGATTAATAAATTTAGATTCTGTATTATGTGCCAATATTAATAAAAAAAGTAATCACTTTTTATCTTAAGTAGATATTTTTTGGTCGTTTGAAGGAAAAGGTTGCTTTTGGAAAGGAATTTTTAATAAATTTCCCAGTTCATTGTTCTCTTTTGGATTCATATGGGTATCAATACCATAGATAATTTTATCTTTTGGGAGAGTCATATGTGTTCCGAAAATTCGATCCCAAATCGAAAAAATATTGCCGTAATTACTATCTGTATAAGGCAAAGCATAATGATGATGTACCTTGTGCATATCTGGTGAAACAATTAAATAACTCAGAAAATCATCTAGTTTTTTGGGCAATGCAATGTTAGCGTGAGTGAATTGTGTCGAAATTACAGAAAGAGTTTGATACATAAAAACCAGCCACATTGGAGTTCCAACGATTAGAATTCCAAGGGTTGTAAATACAAATCGGATAACACTTTCGCCAGGATGATGTCTATTACCTGAAGTAGTATCAACCCAAGTATCTGAATGATGAATCAAATGGAATCGCCACATAAACTTAATTTTATGTTCAGTAAAATGGGCTAAATAAGCTCCAATAAAATCTAATAATAGCAACCCTACAATTGCATAAAACCATAAAGACATTGGTGGTAGCCATTGTAAAACACCAAAATTATTAGCAATAGTCCAATCGGAAGTTTTTAATAAAATAAACGCTAACGAAAAATTGATGATAATGGTCGTTAGCGTCAAAAAAATATTGATGCTGGCGTGATGCCATTTCTTATAGGTAAATTTAAAAAGAGGAAAAGCATTTTCTAGTAGCCAAAATAAGGTAATTCCACTCACGAGAATTAAACTTCTATGAGAAGAAGGAATTGTAGAAAAATAAGAAACAATTTCGTTCATAAATCAAATATTTGATTCCAAATATATTAATTTTCTGTTGAAATTGTAGTTTTTAGATTTGGAATAATTGATTTGTAAAACAAACAAAAAAGCGATTTATTGCTTTCTAAATCTCTTATAATCAAATTTGTTTTCACGAAACTAATAACAATTAGCGGTTTCGAAAGTGCTTTGTTAAATAATAAACATTTACTCCTAATATGAAGGTGTTAGAAATAATTATCGGCCAAGATGTTGCCAGCATAAAACCATAAACAACAAACAATAAGCATCCCGTTGAATTTATAATTCGTAGTGTATTTATGTTTTTCATTAGAAATGAAATCATTAATACTAATGAAGCTAAATAACCCACCCATTCTGTAACTGAAATATCAAACATTTTTATTTTTTTAGTGAAGGCAAAGATAGAGTAATGAATTCAGACTCTAGAGGAGTAAAATACATTTTATTTGTGATTGTAAAATATCGTTACTCCATTTCTTTTTTCACGCCCAAATCACTTAAATGCAAACGTAGGGCATCTACTGAAATATTGATTTCCCAAAAGGATAATCCTAAAGAAATCAATAAACTAAGCAAACTCAAGCCGAAAAGATAAACGCCGAAAAGCTGTTGTTCTAAAAATAGTAATAACATTGTGAATACCGACAGGAATAAACTCAAGACTCCAGCCATTTGCATGTAACGAATAAGCGTTAAGCGTAAATTCAGGTTTTTGATTTCCAATAAAACCAAACTGTTTTCTTTTTCCTTGTAGGCTTTTTTAAGTCCTCTTATTATGGTTGCAATAGTTAGGAATCTGTTGGTATAAGCCAATAAAATTAATGATGTTGCCGAGAAAAGAAGGGCGGGAGTTTCTATGTGTAAAGTCATTGTATAGTGTTGATTTATGAATTCAAAGTTCGTCTTTTTTGTTTAGCATTCAATCTTTTTTCAAACAAAAAACCTGCAAGTTTTCACTCGCAGGTTATAGTTCCTCTCCTTCGGAGGGGTTAGGGGAGGATTATTTTATCAAATCAAAACTTCTCTTCACAAAAGCAGTAAGCTCTTCGCCTTTCAATAGGTTTTGAGATAATTTTGCCAAATCTAAAGCTTGTTTTACCAAACCTTCCTGGGTTGTTTTGTCTTCGGTGTTCAAGATATTGGAAGCTAAATCCGAGTTGGTATTTACCACCAAATTATACATTTCTGGCATATTTCCCATTCCGAACATTCCACCACCACCAGATTGACTCATTTCTTTCATACGACGCATAAATTCTGGCTGC
>NZ_JAQTPQ010000139.1 GCF_028712645.1 Flavobacterium sp.
ACCTTCGGTTTTTGTATTGAAGATTATTTTAAATTGGCGGATTTGTCCAGATAAAGTTGCTATTGTTTTATGAAATCCTGCTGGAACAGCTTCAAAAAAGGATAATTTTTGGATTACATAAGCATCTTTCAAAATTTGTAAATTTGGATAAAAACCAATTTTACCATTTTTATTGGCTTTTGTTTTTAAAACAACTTCTTGACTGTTTCTAAGTACATTTATAGTAATTGAATCTTTTTTTACTTTATTTAATTCAGAAATAAATTCATCATAGAAAGCAGTTTTGGTATTGTTTATTTCAATGATTTTATCTCCTTTTTGTAAACCACAAAGAGCGGCAGGAGAGTTTTTTGCAATTGAATCCACCACAGTTTCAATTCTTGGATTCAAAAAGTTTTTACCCGCTTTCTTCATCACTTCACGCTTACCTTCATCAGCTAAATTAAAAGTAACTTCTTTTCCGTCTCTACTTACCGTGATGTTGTCTCCAAAAAGAATGTCGATTGGCAGTTGGTCAAACCTTATTTTTTCTTTTCCGTCAACTTTTAGAATTTTATCGCCTGATTTTAATCCAAGAATGTTTCCAACTGTATCAACCGCTATTCCATTTTTGATTTTAGAATTGGCCACAAAATTATCTCCATTGTTAAACAAAAGCATTGTGTAGATGAACCAAGCCAAAAAGAAATTTACAATGACACCACCACAAATGATGATTAGTCGTTGCCATGCTGGCTTGCTTCGATATTCCCATGGTTGAGCAGGCAAAGCCATTTGTTCTTTGTCCATACTTTCATCAATCATTCCAGCGATTTTAACATAACCGCCCATTGGAATCCATCCAATTCCGTATTCGGTTTCGCCAATTTTCTTTTTTACTACTGAAAACCAAGGGTCAAAAAACAAATAGAATTTGTCGATTTTTGTTTTAAAGTATTTTGCAGGTAAAAAGTGTCCTAATTCGTGAAGTATGACTAAGAATGACAAGCACAAGATTAATTGAGCTATTTGAATAAGTGTTCCCATTTGTTGTTTTTAAATTCTGTATTGCGCACAAAAGTAAGGCTTTCTATTTTAGTTGCAAAGATTTAGTTTTTGCAAGACGATAAAAATTTGTTAATAATTGCGCTATTTCTTTTTTTACTTTGGAATTTCTCGCCTAATTTTACCTAAAATTCTCCGTTCTATGCAAAAAATAAAAACAGCACTATTGTCTTACGGAATGTCAGGAAAAGTTTTTCACGCTCCTTTTTTAGCAATTCATCCCGGTTTTGAACTCTTGGGTTCTTGGGAAAGAAGTAAAAAATTAATTCAAGAAGATTATCCAGAAGTCATAAGTTATCCTACTTTAGAGTCTATTCTACAGGATGAATCTATTGATTTGGTAGTCGTAAACACGCCTGTGGGAACTCATTTTGAATATGCCAAAAAAGTCTTATTGGCAGGAAAACACGCCATAGTCGAAAAAGCATTTACGACTACAGTTGCCGAAGCTAAAGAATTGGCAGCTTTAGCAAAAGAGAAAAATTTAAAATTGTCCGTTTTTCAAAATAGGAGATGGGATAGCGATTTCAAGACCGTAAAAAAAATAGTATCGGAAAAGGTATTAGGCGAAATTGTAGAAGCCGAATTTCATTTTGACCGCTACAATCCTAATTTAAGTCCAAAACAACACAAAGAAACAGCTAATTCTGGCGCAGGAATCCTGAAAGATTTAGGACCACATTTAATCGATCAAGCCTTGTTTTTGTTTGGTTTGCCCAATGCTGTTTTTGCCGATATTAGGATTACTAGAGAACATTCGTTAGTTGATGATTATCTTGATATTTTACTGTATTATTTGGATTTTAGAGTGAGATTGAAAGCTGGTTTTTTTGTCAGGGAAGCGATACCTTCCTATATTGTTCACGGCAAAAAAGGGTCTTTTCTAAAACTGCGTGGAGATGTGCAGGAAGATAATTTAAAACTAGGGATGAAGCCAAATTTAATGAATTGGGGAACGGAATCTGATGAAAATCAAGGGCTTTTACACACAGAAATCAATGGTACAATTATCAAGGAAAAAGTGCCAACACTTCAAGGGAATTACTATGATTTTTTTGAAGGTGTATACCAATCTATTGTTAATAACAAAACCGAACCAGTAACTGCTATAGACGGAGCAAACGTAATGCAAATTATTGAACTGGCTATTCAAAGTAGCGAGCAAGCGAAGGCTTTAAATTTATAATGAATTCCGAAATAATTTTCAGTTTAAGGCTGAACTGCCAAATTTGAATATATTGATTTTGTACTTTTGACGACTCAATTTTTAAATAATAACGATTTGCAGTATTTTAATTTTATTGGCAGGTATAAAGCTAAAGGCAAATACAGGAAGTCGTATCGTGATGCGAAAGAATCTTATTTAACCAGAATTCGTTGGGCTGTTTCAATGTTTTATTTTGGTATGGGTTTGTGTTTTGCTACTTGGGCAAGCCGAATTCCAATTATAAAAGCCGATTTACACTTAACCGATGGACAATTAGGAACAATTCTGTTTGCCTTGCCAGTAGGTCAGTTAACAATGATGTTTTTTTCGGGAAAATTGGTTACTCGATTTGGTAGTCACCGCATTCTTCCTTTTTCTATTTTAATGTATGCTTTTAGTTTGACTAATTTAGGTTTAGCTCAAAACGCTTGGCAATTGGGTCTTGGATTATATATACTTGGAATTTTTGGTAATTTATCTAACATTGCAGTAAATACCCAAGGTGTTTATACTGAAGGACTTTTCAAAAAAACCATTATGTCTTCTTTTCACGGCGTGTGGAGCTTGGCTGGATTCACAGGAGCTATTGTGGGTCTTGGAATGTTGGCATTAAAATTAGGAACGTACACTCATTTTTTAATCATTGCAATACTCGTCCTTGTGTTGGATGTTCTTAATTTTAAATTTTTGATTAAAGCCAAAGAAATCGTTCAACTCGAGAAGAAAAAAGGATTCAGAAAACGAGATAAATCTCTGATTTTGCTGGGAATAATCGGTTTTTGCAGTATGGCGAGCGAAGGAATTATGTTCGATTGGAGCGGTGTTTATTTCAAAGATATTGTTATGGCACCAGAGTCATTAGTGGTTTTGGGTTATGCTTCTTTTATGATTATGATGGCAAGCGGTCGGTTTTTTGGAGATGGTTTAATCAATAAATTTGGACGAAAGCGAGTGATGCAAATTAGCGGTGTCGTGATTTCATCAGGATTGTTTACCGCAGTGATCTTTCCGTTTATAATCCCAGCAACTATCGCTTTTATGTTTGTGGGATTGGGTGTTTCTACCATTATACCAACCCTTTATAGTCTTGCGGGAAAACATCCAACAATCCCAACAGGTGAAGCATTGACAGCAGTTTCCAGCGTGAGCTTTCTTGGATTTTTGTTGGGACCGCCAGTTATTGGTCATATTGCCGAACTATTTGGCTTGCGATTTTCATTCGCCTTTATTGGTATTTTTGGATTTTTTATAGCATTGATGGTGTCGAGAATCAGGGCAATTGAATAGTAATTACTTAAAAATACATTCAAAAAGCAGTCCGATTTTTATAACTCTATAACTCCCTAAAGTCCACCACAAATCATTAAATTTGCAACTTAATAAAAGTTATGTTAGAAAAAGAAATAATAAATTTTGAAAGGACCGCAATTGTTGGAATGGTTACCCAAAATCAAAGTGAAGAGAAACTGAATGAGTATCTTGACGAACTCGAGTTTTTGACTTTTACTGCAGGTGGTGAAGTGGTGAAACGGTTTTGGCAAAAAATGGACAAACCCAATCCAAAGACTTTTTTAGGAACTGGAAAAATTGATGAAATTAACCTTTTTGTAAAAGAAAATGACATTTCAACTTTGGTATTTGATGATGAATTGACACCTTCCCAACAAAAAAACATCTCCAAAATTATAGATTGTAAAATCCTCGACAGAACCAATCTTATCCTCGATATTTTTGCTCAAAGAGCCGAAACTTCCTATGCAAGAACCCAAGTAGAATTAGCGCAATGTATTTATTTGTTGCCAAGATTATCTGGATTATGGACGCACTTGGAACGCCAAAAAGGAGGAATCGGGATGCGTGGACCTGGAGAAACGGAAATCGAAACCGATAGACGTATTGTTCGTGATAGAATTGCACTTTTAAAAGAAAAAATCAAAGCAATCGATAAACAAATGGGAACCCAAAGAGGCAATCGTGGTGCAATGGTTCGAGTGGCTTTAGTAGGTTATACTAATGTGGGAAAATCAACTTTGATGAATGCTGTTGGGAAAAGTGACGTTTTTGTCGAAAACAAACTTTTCGCCACTTTAGATACAACGGTTCGAAAAGTAGTGATAAAAAACCTCCCTTTTCTATTATCTGACACCGTAGGTTTTATTAGAAAACTGCCCACACAATTAGTTGATTCTTTCAAAAGTACGCTCGATGAGGTTCGTGAAGCTGACTTGTTATTGCACGTTGTCGATATTTCGCACCCTGATTTTGAAGATCATATTGCATCGGTAAATCAAACTTTATTAGACATCAAGGCGAGTAACAAACCCGTTATTATGGTCTTTAATAAAATTGATGCTTACAAACATTTAACCATTGATGAAGACGATTTAATCACCGAAAAAACACCAAGACATTTCACACTTGAAGAATGGAAAACAACTTGGATGAATCGAGTAGGCGAACAAAACGCTTTGTTTATCTCAGCAACAAACAAAGAGAATTTCGAAGAATTTCGGGAACGAGTTTATGAAGCCGTGAGACATATTCACATCACGCGTTTTCCATACAATAAGTTTTTGTATCCAGATTATAAGGATGCTATTGAAAAAGAGTAATAATCCTCACCCCAACCCTCTCCAAAGGAGAGGGAGAAGAAACCAAAAAAACAGTCGCAAATTTTCATAAATTAATCTGTGGAAATTTGTGCCCCGAGACCAAAGGGCGAACAGGCAAAGCAAATCTGTGTTTGTTTTAGAAACTGAAGTCCAATCCCAATCCAAAAACTTCTCTTACTTGAACTGCTTTTATGGCATTGTCGTCATAAATGGTTTGTAGAGCAATATTAGTCGACATATATCGGTTAATTTTCATCACGATATTCATCTGATAATCCACGTCAATATTTTGTGGATTGTCTAAATAATTGGAATATAAATTCAGTCTGTTTTCTACTTTCACGTTTGCCATTACATTTAATTTATAAATGGCAGAAACACTTGCACCAAATTCAAATCGTGATGTATCGCCTTGGGAAACACCAAACGATGAACCTAGAACAGTATATTTGCTATCGACCAAAATTAATCGGGGAGTTATTGGTGCTATATTGATGCTTAAATTTGAGTCTTTTTTCCACAACATACCAGGACCAAATTGGAAATAGGTTGGTGAGAAAAAGTGAGAAACTTCAACTCCATTTTTATCAAATCCAGCATCCATTTGTGTTTTGATATTAAAAAAAACAGAGTAATACCATTTTTCAGAAGCTTTCTTGCCCCAAAGAGAATTTAACTCCAGTCGGTCGTCAGTCTTGGCTGTTTTTGCAGCTTCTTTTATTTTGGTTAAACCATAAGCAGCTATGATTTTTGTATCCCAAAGTACATCGTCTTTTTTATAATTAAAGTCATAATTCAATCCAAAATTTCCTGCAATGCTTGAAGTTCCGCCCGCTAACCATTCTGCATTAAAAGCGGATTGGTTAAAAAGCAGAAGAAAATTTCCGCCGTTTTTCCAAAGTTTTGTGGAGTCTTTCACAGTTTCTTGTGCATTTACTGAAAATACACCTAGAATTAAAGCGAGATAAATTACTGTCTTTTTCATTTTTACTGTTTTGAAAAGTAAAGATAATAAAAACTCTAAAAATTAAACTTTTTTATGGGTTTTAAAAAGAGGTACGGCTGAACAGGCTTCGCCATACATAATGCTTCTTGCAAAGGGCTGCAAATTGTGTGCGGCTAAAATATAAGCGCGCATCGGAACTGGTTTTTTCGAACATCCTTTTAGGATAACAGGTTTGTTGTCATAAACCGAGTAATCAATTTTGGAAAGTATTTCTTCGTATAATGAAGAATCTAAATCTTCAATGTTTCCGTTTACGATTTTCGTAGCAAAAGGAGCTAATTGTACAGCAACCAAAATTGGCGCCCAAGCAGGAACAATAGCGTCAGTACTACAATTGATGGCAACATATTGATCTTGATATTGCGACCAATCGTGGTTTTTAAGTTGTTCTCTAAAGTCTTTTTCTTTCAACAAAAATCCTTCTAGAAGCCATTGTGAAATATCAATTTGTGCACGAATTCCCTTTGGATAAAAATCTTCGAGATCGAAAACTTCCAAGACACTATTGGCAACTTTATTTACTATTTCTTCCATTTGAAAAGTTTAAAAGTTTAAAAGTTTAAAGTTGCTCAACCTTAAACTTTAAACCCTGAACAAATTTTTAAAGCATTCCTAGTTCTAATTTTGCTTCTTCGCTCATTAAATCTTTGCTCCAAGGTGGATCGAAAGTGATTTCTACTTCAGCGTCTTTTACATTCGCTATTGATTTTACTTTTTCTTCTACTTCTCTTGGTAAACTTTCGGCAACAGGACAGTTGGGCGAAGTAAGTGTCATCAGGATTTTTACTTCATAATCAGTGCTAACCATTACGTCATAAATCAATCCCAATTCGTAAATGTCAACTGGAATTTCAGGATCGTAAATTGTTTTTAGTCTGTCAACGATGTCCATTCCTAGTTTATTGGTGTCTATTTTTGTTTCCATAATTTTTGTTTTTGAACCATATAAGACATGAAGGTCATTTAAGGTTTATATTTTGAATAATTTGCTTTAACTTAATTTTGTTAGAACCAACTTATATGAACTTAATTTCTTATATGGTTGATTATTAACACTTAAAAACATCTATTTTTTAAACCATATAAGACATTGAAGGTCATTGAAGGTTTTTGATTTGGATATTTTACTTTAACTTAATTTTTCCATAACCAACTTATATGAACTTAAATTTCTTGTGTAGTTGATTATTAATGTTTAAAAACATCTATTTTTTATACCATATAATAAAATGAAGGTCATTGAATGTTTTGATTTGAATGGTTTTTATTCATCTAAATATCTGTATAATTCGTTTACGTAAGTTTTTTGTCCTTCCTTAAAAATATGTTTTACATTAAAATTTATAATTAATCCTATTGGAACTTCTAAAAGTTTCATATAAGTTAAAAGTTGTGCTTCGTGAATGGGCAATACTTTTTCGACTGCTTTTAGTTCAACTACTAAACTTTTTTCTATAAACAAGTCACATTTCAGCCCAGCTTCAACTTCTAACCCTTTATAATTGACAGGGATTATTAATTCTGTTTGAAAATCAAAGCCTCTAATTGTCAATTCTTTTTTTAAACAACTATGATAAACACTTTCTAAAAGCCCAGGACCAAGATGTTTGTGAACTTCGATTGCACAACCATTAACCTGATAAATCAAATCTTTTAGATATGTTTTTGTCATATTTTTGTCAATTTCAATCTATATTTATTCTAACTTAAATGATCTTAAATTCCTTATATGGTTAAAAGATTATTTTTTTGCATCGAAAGCCAATGCATACATTTTTATATTTTTTATCATCGAAACCAAACCATTGGCGCGTGTTGGCGATAAATGTTCTTTTAAACCTATTTTATCAATGAAATCCATATCTGCATTCAGAATATCCGAAGCTTTTTGGTTCGAAAAAACCCGAATTAATATGGCAATAATTCCTTTGGTCAAAATTGCGTCACTATCGGCAGTGAAGACAATTTTATCGTCTTTTTTTTCGCCTTTCAGCCAAACTTTTGACTGACATCCTTTGATGAGATTGTCATCAGTTTTGAATTCTTCTCGAATCAACGGCAAGTTTTTACCTAAATCAATAATGTATTCATAGCGTTGCATCCAATCGTCAAACATCGAAAACTCGTCTATTATTTCTTCTTGTATTTCTTTAATTGTCATTATTCTTTTTTAGCAAATGTATTTATTTTATCAACTAATTTTTTGATTTCTGTTGGTGGATAACCGTGATCGAAAGCTTCGGTTTCATAAGTCTTGTCTTTATAAACAACTTTCAAGTTGGCGATGGCAGCTCCATCGTGAAAGCGTTTTTCGGTTGGGGCTTTTAAAGTCGCCAAACTATCCAATTTGATATTTTCAAAACACTCAACTAATTCCTTCCAATCTTTCTCCGAAATTTTTGTTGCAACGGCTTTGTCGGTTCCGCTTCGGTCTTTTGAAACAGTTACCATTTGGTTTTCGATAGTTATTTTCTGGTAAAAACCCCTTGTGTTGGCAGTATATTCCAAAACGGCTGTTTTTAAATCATTTTTGGTCTGACTTGTACAGCTTTTGCCAAGGAAAACGCTCAATAAAATCATAGTAAATAGTTTCATATCGTGTTGTTTTAAGATAACATTAGTTGCGCTTTTTTCACCGCTTCTACCATAACGTCAATTTCCTCTTTGGTATTATAAAACGAAAACGAAGCCCGAATGGTTCCCGGTATTTTGAAAAAATCCATAATGGGTTGCGTGCAATGATGTCCAGTTCGAACGGCTATTCCTAGTTTGTCTATAATCGTGCCAATGTCATAAGGATGAATTTCGCCAACATTAAACGAAATCACCGATGTTTTTTCCTTGGCTGTGCCAAAAATCCTCAACCCTTCAATTTCCAATAATCGTTTTGTGGCATATTCTAATAATTCCAATTCTTGTTTTTGAATATTGTCAAAACCAACGGAATTCAAATAATCAACAGCAGTTCCTAAGACAATTCCTCCAGCAATATTAGGTGTTCCTGCTTCAAATTTATGCGGTAAATCAGCATAAGTGGTTTTTTCGAAAGTCACTTCCTTAATCATTTCGCCACCACCTTGATACGGAGGTAATTTGTTGAGCCAAGCTTCTTTTCCGTATAAAATTCCGGTTCCTGTTGGCCCACACATTTTATGTCCCGAAAAAACATAAAAATCACAATCTAATTCCTGAACATCGGGTTTCAAATGTGGAACGGCTTGTGCACCGTCAATCAAAATCGCTGCTCCAAATTTGTGAGCTTTGTCAATCATATATTTAATGGGATTGATAGTTCCCAAAGCGTTCGAAATGTGATTTACCGTTACAATTTTGGTTTTATCCGATAGTAATTTATCGAATTCGGATAGAATCAATTCGCCGTTTTCATTCATTGGAATCACTTTCAAAACGGCTCC
>NZ_JAQTPQ010000140.1 GCF_028712645.1 Flavobacterium sp.
CTGAAACACTTTCTAAATCGGATAACAGCCTTAAAACTTCCAGACTTTCCAATCCTAATTGAACTGCGGTTCCATAAATTGCCAATAAATTATAAGCATTAAATGTCCCGATGAGTTTTACCCAAACCTCGTTCCCATTTATTTTCAACAACAATCCCGACAATTGATTTTCGAGAATTTGCGCTTTATAATCAGCATAAGATTTTAAAGCATAGGTAAGTTTTCTAGCTGACGTATTTTGCATCATCACTTGCCCATTTTTATCATCAATATTTGATAAAGCAAAAGCTGTTTTAGGCAAATTGTCGAAAAATGATTTTTTTACATCACGATATTCTGCAAAAGTGGGATGATAATCTAAATGATCGTGCGATAAATTGGTAAAAACACCTCCTGCAAAATGCAATCCTTCGGTGCGTTTTTGATGAATTCCGTGTGAACTCACTTCCATAAAACAGTATTCAACGCCTTGATCACACATTTCTTTTAGATAATGATTTATCGTTATCGAATCTGGAGTGGTGTGTGTAGCTTTGTATTCTTTATCATCAACCAAGATTTTTACCGTAGATAAAAGTCCTACTTTGAAACCTGCTTTTTTGAATAATTGATATAATAATGAAGCAACAGTTGTTTTTCCGTTTGTTCCGGTAATGCCAACCAATTTTAAATTTTGAGAAGGATTTCCAAAATAATTAGCAGCCATATAAGCCAAAGCTTTGTTAGTATCTTTTACTTGAATATAGGTAATTCCTTTTGTGATTATTTCTGGAAAAGTATCGCATACTATGGCAATTGCACCTTGCCAAATTGCTTTTTCAATATAATCGTGACCGTCAGAAATCGTACCGCGAATCGCCACAAAAACATCGTTTGCTCCAACACTTCTGGAATCAAAATCCATTTTATTAATAGTAATATCCGTTGACCCTTTTACGGCTTCAATAGCGACTTTGTACATTATTTCTTTTAAAATAATCACGATAATTCCAATGTTATGGTTGTGTTTTTATCTAAATTTTCACCTGGCTGAATGGATTGTTTTTTTACTTTTCCAATGCCAATTATTTTTACTTTTACTCCAAGATTTCCAAATAGCGAAACGGCATCCATTCCTGACATTCCTTTTACATTTGGGACAATTGATGTTTGCAAGTTTTGTGATTTCTCATAATTGTCGTAATCATTTTCCTGTTTCAGAATTTTTCTATTTATGTTTTTAATCTCATTTGTCGAAGGTGTATCCGTAAAAATCTTTTGTGCAATTCTTTTAAAAACTGGCCCTGCGACATCAGCTCCATAATAATTATTGTGTGCTGTACTTGGTTTATGAACTACAACTATGCAGGAATATTTTGGATTATCGGCCGGAAAATAACCAACAAATGATGACGCATAATATTTTCCTGCTCCTCCATCTTTAGCATAATTTACTGCTGCCGTTCCTGTTTTTCCTGCCATCGAAAAATTTTTGGAATACAATTTTGAAGCCGTTCCTTTTTTAACAACGTTCAACATAACTGCCTTTAGTTTCTTAATAGTTTCCTGAGAGCATACTTTTGGGTTTATAACTTCCTTGTCATATTTTTTTATAGTTCTGTTCCACTCTTTAATTTCAGAAACGAATTGTGGTTTTACCATTTCACCGTTGTTGGCTACAGCATTATAAAAAGTTAATGTTTGCAAAGGAGTTATAGAAACGCCATAACCAAAAGCCATCCAAGGAAGTGAAATATTAGACCAATTTTTATCAGTTGGTTGCGGAACGAATGGTTTACCTTCTCCTTTGATTGAAAGTCCCAAAGATTTATTCAATCCATAACGGTTGATGTGATTCACAAACTGCGAAGGATTATTTTTATAATTATCATAAACCGCCTGAACCATCACCGTATTTGAAGACAATTCAAATCCTCTAGCTAAACTTATTTTACCATAACCACCTCTATGAGAATCCCTCACGTGTTTTCCTGAATAAGTAATATCTCCACCATAGGTATCGAAAACAGCACTTGTATCAATTTTTTTATCTTCGAGCAAGTTCATCAAATCAACAAGTTTATAAGTAGAACCTGGTTCGTGTGCTTCGGCAACTGCATAATTTGTAGTTTCATAATAAGAACCATCTCCTGCTCTACCCAAATTTGAAATAGCTTTTATTTTTCCTGTTTTGGTTTCCATAACCACCACACAACCGTGATCTGCTTCGTAATCAGTCAATTGCTTTAGCAAAGCATGATGCGCAATATCCTGAATAAAAACATCAATTGTAGAAATCACATCATAGCCATCTTGTGGGTCAACTTCATTAACATCACGGATAGGTTTCCATTGTCCTTTTGAAATTTTTTGTTTCAAAATTTTACCATCTTTCCCATTAAGATACCTACGATAAGCCCACTCGATTCCTTTTCCATTTGAATCTCCATTTGGATTTCTTCTTTCATATCCAATGGTACGCTCGGCAATTTTTCCTATCGGATGTTCTCTAACAGTTTCTTGTTCGATGATAATCCCTCCTTTATAAGTTCCTAAATTGAATAAAGGAAAACTTTTAATTTTGATAAATTCAGTATAACTCAAATCTCGAGCTACCAAAAAATACCTGTTTTTATTAGCTCTAGCTTTTCTAAATTCATTCAGAAAAAAACCACTTGGTTTTCCCAAAAGCAAAGCCAAGGAATCAGAAAGCGGTTTTACATTTTTTTCGAATGCCTCTGATTTTGGAGCAACGGCATCAAATCGAATTTCATAATTGGGGATTGAAGTTGCCAGGAGACTTCCATCGGCAGAATAAATATTCCCTTTGTTGGCTGGAATAACAAAATTCCTAACTGTTCTTTCTTTGGCTAACTTTCTATAATAATCACCTTCAACCCATTGAATGTTTGTTAATTTTATGACAATAGCAATTGCCATCAAGAAGATAGCGAATGCTACTAGATAAATTCTGTAGGATATATTTTTATCTTCTACTGCCATATTTTTTTGAAAAAGCTTTTTTCTTCTACTTTTTTGACTTTTATTTTTATTGGAGGAACTGTTGAAGGGAAAATTTGTTTCTCAACCATTTTTTCAGAAACAGTCGATTCCATTTTAAGTTTCATTAATTCCGAACGTCTATCTACAAATTCCGAACGCAGTTCTTTTACTTGATTTGTCAACTCGGTAATCTTGAATACTTTTTGTTCAAAACGTTGTGTATTGGCAATCATAATAATGGCAAGAATAATCAGGAAAACGATGAAACGCCAGTTTTTCAGGGCGTCATCTTGAATAAGAAATCGTGCTTTCAATATGCCGTAAACCCCGTTTTTCATTCTTTATGCTAATTATATTTTTTCAGCTATTCTTAATTTTGCGCTACGTGCCCTGTTGTTAATTTTAATTTCTTCATTATCGGGAACAATTAGTTTACCGATAGTTTTGAATGGAACTGAAAAGTTTCCAAAAAAATCACGCTCTGGTTCTCCTTCGAACATTCCGTTTTTCATAAATCTTTTTACCAATCTATCTTCTAATGAATGATAAGAAATCACACTTAATCTTCCACCTGGATTTAATATTTCTAATGATTGCTCGAGAAATTCTTTTAAAACATCCATTTCCTGATTGACCTCAATTCGAATAGCTTGATAAACTTGAGCCAATATTTTATTTCTCAACCTCTCTGGTAAATATTTTGCCAAAACTTCTTTCAGTTCATCTGTAGTTTTAATGGATTGATGTTCTCTAGCCTCTATAATTGTTCTTGCCAAAGCTGGTGCATTTTTTAATTCACCATAATCCAAGAATACTCTTTTCAAGTTGATATCATCATATTCATTAACCACTCGATAGGCATTCAAATCATTTTTTTGACTCATTCGCATATCTAATTCTGCATCAAAACGAGTAGAAAAACCTCTTTCAGGAACATCAAATTGATGTGAAGACACGCCTAAATCACCCAAAATTCCATCTACACTTTTCACACCATAAAAACGCATAAATCGTTTTATAAATCTGAAATTCTCATTGATTAGTGTAAATCTTTCATCCGGCAAAGCGTTTGCCAATGCATCTTCATCTTGATCAAAAGCAAATAATTTTCCATCAGGTCCTAGTCTACTCAATATTTCTTTTGAATGACCTCCGCCTCCAAAAGTTACATCAACATAAATACCATCTGGTTTTATATTCAACCCATCTACCGAAGCCTTAAGCAAAACTGGATTATGATATTCCATTGTCGTTGTCATTTTGGCTCCCCATTACATCTTCGGCTAAATCAGCAAAATCAATATCTTCGCCGTTAATTGATTTTTCATATAAATCTTTATCCCAGATTTCGACAATATTCACTGCTGATGAAAACACGACTTCTTTTGAAATACTGGCAAAACTCACTAAATCTTTTGGAACTAATAATCTTCCCAAAGCATCAATTTCAACTACTTTTACACCAGCAGTAAACCGGCGGATAAAGTCATTGTTTTTCTTTACAAATCGATTGAGTTTGTTGATTTTTTCCATCATTAAATCCCATTCTTCCATTGGATACAATTCTAAACACGGTTGAAAAACAGAACGCTTCAAAACAAACCCGTTTTGAAGAGAAGTAGCCAATTGCTTTTTTAAAGGCGCAGGCATTAGCAACCTCCCTTTGGCATCGACTTTACATTCGTATGTTCCGACAATTGTATTCAAAAGAAAAAATTTAAATGATGTAGAGCAAAAATATAAAAATTATTACCACTATTTACCACAATACCCCACTTTGTTAATAAGTTTTACCACTTCGTAAGGAGAAACCTTAGTTTTTAGTCAATCAGAAGATTAGACGTTTTTAACTCTTTGTTAAGAAGTATAGAATTGAGAAAAAGATTAGAAACCAAAATGAAATTTAAGATGCTTTAAAAACCCCTTTGAAACAAACAAAAATGAAAATTTATGAAGCCCAAACTTTTATTATTTATAGATAGCTTTTCAATAAAGAAAGAAATATATCCTTAAAATATATCATCAAAAATTCTTTTTTATTTTTTAAATCCTATATTTGTGGAAATTGAAAATTCGCTAAAAAAGGGATGGAAAAATACTATAAAAAAGAAGGTAGATACAGTTATTATGAAGCTGGAGAAGGCACTCCAATTGTTGTTTTACACGGTTTAATGGGAGGATTGAGTAATTTTGATGCAGTTGCTAGTTATTTTTCTGAGAAAGGCTATAAAATAATCATCCCCAATTTACCAATCTATACGCAAAGCATTTTAAAAACCAACGTTAAAGCTTTTGCAAAATATGTAAAGGATTTTATCACTTTCAAAGGATTTGAAAGAGTAATTTTATTAGGAAATTCTCTTGGAGGACATATTGCGTTATATCACACCAAAATGTATCCTGAAAAAGTGGCAGGACTTGTTATCACAGGTAGTTCTGGGCTTTATGAAAGTGCAATGGGCGATAGTTATCCTAAAAGAGGGGATTATGAATACATCAAGAAAAAGGCAGAGGATGTTTTTTATGATCCAAAAATGGCAACCAAAGAACTCGTTGACGAAGTTTATGCGTCTGTAAATGACCGAATAAAACTGATAAAAACATTGACCATTGCTAAAAGTGCCATTCGGCACAATATGGCTAAAGATTTGCCAAAAATGCATGTTCAAACCTGTATTATTTGGGGTAAAAACGATAATGTTACTCCTCCAGATGTTGCAGAAGAATTTCATAAATTATTACCCAATTCAACCTTGTATTGGATTGATAAATGTGGTCATGCCGCTATGATGGAACATCCTGAAGAGTTTAATCGCCTGTTGGAAATCTGGTTAAAAGAAACTCATTTGAATGCTCACTAGCCTTCAAGCAAAGAATTTACAAACACAATTATGAAAATCAACACAGCCGAATTTATTGTCAGCAACTCCGAAGTAGATAAATGTCCGAAAGACTTTTTGCCAGAATATGCTTTTATTGGCCGGTCGAACGTTGGGAAATCGTCATTGATTAATATGCTGACTAACCATAAAAATTTAGCAAAAACCTCAGGAAGACCTGGAAAAACACAATTAATAAATCATTTCAAGATTAACAATAATTGGTTTTTGGTAGATTTACCTGGTTATGGTTATGCCAAAGTTTCTAAGAAAACAAAATCTGTTTTTCAGCAATTTATTACCGATTATTTTGAAACCAGAGAACAACTTGTTTGTGCCTTTGTGTTGATTGATATTCGCCACGAAGCACAAAATATCGACATCGAATTTATGGCTTATATGGGTGAAAGTGAAATTCCTTTTTGTATTATTTTCACAAAAGCCGATAAGATTAGTAAAGTAAAAATTGATTCTCATATTGCTGCCTACAAAAAGAAAATGTTTGCTAACAATTGGGCCGAAATGCCTCATTATTTTATAACCTCAGCCACAGAATCTACTGGAAAAGAAGAAGTTTTAAGTTATATAGACGAAGTAAATCAAGAAGTTTTTAAGAATAATTCTGAGTTTTAAAAGGATTCTCATTTATATTTCACAAAAAAAGCCCAAAACTAAAATTTCAGTTTTGGGCTTTTTTTGTGAAATAAATTTACAGTTTCAACTCCAATTTCTCTGCAAAATAATCGCAAAAGTCTTGCATTGTAGCAGTCATTTTTTCGTCGCCAGTAGCTCTTTGAAAGGTTTCGGTCATAGAAAGTAAAGTTTGATGAAAGAAAATTTTCATTTCTTCAACAGACATATCTTTAGTCCACAATTCAATGCACTTCGTTGATTTTTCGTCACTGTTCCAAACGGATAACATAAATGCTTTTGCCTCTTCTAATTCCACACCTCCTTCAACGGCAGACCACATTAACTTTTCGGGAATTCGGTTTTCATCTAATTGAATACCTATTTTAATTTCTGATGTATTGTTATTCGACATTTTTTTTGGGTTTATATTTAGATTTTTCAAATATTTCTTTAGCATTCATTTTCATTAATTGATCAACGCTTATGTCGTTGTTTTTCATAAAAGAACGAACAATTTGCCAACCTATCCAAGTTCCAACTCTTCCCGGAGATTCATTATCAATTTCCAAATAAAATTTAGAAAATGGAGCGGGATTGATAAATCGGTTATCCAATTTTTGATCATCGCTATAAAGCATTTCTCTTTCTAGAAAATAACGCCACATATAACTTTCGTTTTCATCACACCACTTGATTTGTTCTAGTGTGTAGCCCATTTTTTCAGCATCTGCATAATCTGGTAAAAGAATATCTTTTAGATACAATTGCTTGCCAAAAAATATCATTTGGCTCAATAAATTTTTATCAGGAATGGGTGCGATTTTTTTTGTCGAAAAACTAGAAACCACATCTGGCATAATCTGTTTTTCTTCAAAATTTTGTTTTAAATATTTTGGAAATTGATAAAATTTATGTTCTTTTCCCAGATACAATTCCAGAGAAATAATTACTAAACTATCGGCATAAATCACTTTGTTATTATAATCCATTTCCGAAATTACGGTGATGATTTTTGGCGTTTTGGTTTCCGGAAAATAATATTTTATGTGTTTGAAAAGCGTTTCCAATTCATTGTGAATGGGTTCAAAATTCGAATATTTTTTTTGAACTTCAGTGTACAATTCTCTCCAAAGTGGGTTTTGCATTTTTTCTAACCAAACGCTATCAGGAGTATCTTGCGGAAAAAAGAATGGAAATTCTTTTTTTAGTTTGCCCAAATCCTTTGGAGAAGTTTCAAAAAATAGTTTATCAAAGCGTTCTACCTTGATTTTTATAGGAATAGATTCGACTGCTTTTTCCTCTTTTGACTTTTTTTCACAAGAAAACAAAGCAATTACTAAGGTAAATATTAAAACTATTTTTCTCATTTTATTTTTTTTAGCCCCGATAGTAGTGGAAATCCTTTTCTTTTTTTTCTTTAGAAAAAGAAAAGATTGTAATGGATAGCGGGAAAAGCTTCTAAAAATTATTATTTTTGCAAATATACAATTCCTACTTTTTAAAAACCCAAACTATTATGCCAAAAAAAAGCACCATTCAAGTTGAAAAAGTAAATACACATATTGTCAATTGGTTAAAAACGTATGCTGAAAACGCAAAAGTAAATGGTTTTGTTGTGGGAATTTCTGGCGGAGTCGATTCAGCGGTAACTTCAACACTTTGTGCACAAACTGGCTTGCCTACTTTATGTGTAGAAATGCCAATTCATCAAGCTGCAAGTCACGTATCTCGAGGACGAGAACATATTGAGCAATTGAAAAAACGATTTTCTAATGTTACAAATATTGAGGCTGATTTGACTTCAGTTTTCGAAACTTTTAAAACTGTTGTTCCAATTGATGCCGATATTGCCAAGGTTAATTTGTCATTAGCAAATAGTCGTGCTCGCTTACGAATGACAACTTTGTATTATTTTGCTGGAATTCACGGCTTATTAGTTGCCGGAACAGGAAACAAAGTCGAGGATTTTGGAGTTGGATTCTATACAAAATATGGAGATGGAGGAGTCGATTTAAGTCCAATTGCTGATTTAATGAAATCAGATGTTTATGCTTTAGGTGAATTTTTAAAAATACCTAATTCTATTTTAGTGGCTTCGCCTACCGATGGATTATTTGGAGACGACAGAACCGATGAGGATCAACTAGGAGCCAGTTATGACGAGCTGGAATGGGCAATGATTGAAGATGAAAAAGGGAAAACAGCAGCAGATTTCTCGGGAAGAGAGAAAAACATTTTCGAGATTTATAAAAAATTAAACAGGATTAATCAGCACAAAATGAAAGAAATACCTGTTTGTTTAGTCATAAAAGAATTAAAGTAGTATTTTTCTATTAATTTGCAGTAATTTACAAATTTTATTTATTAACTTTACATCTCAATAAATACAAACCTTTCTAAAACTTAATATCATGATAAAAGTCTGTTTAGCGGATAACAATCCCGTTGTGCATTTTGGAGTAAAATCCTACTTCAAAGACCACGACGACATTTCAATTGTTGCCAACGTTGGTAATTTTTTAATGGTAAGAGACATACTCCTGATTAAGGAGATAGATGTTTTAATATTAGATTTGGAGTTGGAAGGTCTTACAAGTATTTTTGAAATAAAAAAATATTTTAAAAAATTTTCCAAAAACAAAAATTATTATTTTAACCA
>NZ_JAQTPQ010000141.1 GCF_028712645.1 Flavobacterium sp.
TTAAAAGTGATGTGCTCTACCAACTGAGCTATCGAGTCTTGATTCAAGAAAAGTATGCGATAATCACAAATTTTGTGACCCGACTGGGGCTCGAACCCAGGACCCCATCATTAAAAGTGATGTGCTCTACCAACTGAGCTATCGAGTCATTTCCGATTCTTGAATGCGGGTGCAAATATAAGGTCTTATTTTTAATTTTTCAAAGCTATTTTATTATAAATTTGTCTTTTTTAAACAAAAGTACTTAACGCCTTAGTATATAAGGTTTTATTCAAATGAGAAAAATTATTTTATTAGGTTATATGGGGTCTGGAAAGTCCACAATTGCGAATAGACTGTCAAATAGTACCGGAATTCCATTAGTGGATTTAGATAAAAGTATCGAAGAGAGAACAAAATTGTCGATAAATGAGATTTTTGAACAAAAAGGCGAAATTTATTTTAGGAAACTAGAACGAGAAATTTTTATTGAATTATTAAATTCTTCGGGTGAATTAATTATCAGTTTGGGAGGGGGAGCTCCTTGTTATGCAAATAACCACGAATTGTTGAAAGGCGAAAATGTAGTGTCGATTTATTTGAAAGCTTCGGTTGAAACTTTATTCGAAAGATTGGTTTCTAACAAAAGCAAACGACCTATTATTGCAAATATGAATGAGGATGAAATGAAAGAATTTATTGCCAAACATCTTTTCGAAAGAAGTTTCTATTATAATCAAGCACAATATAAAGTAAGTGTAGATGGTATTACAAAAGATGAAGCAGCTCAGGAAATTCTTAAAATCTTAGCTTAGATAAGCATAATTATCTCCGTTTTCATCAAAAACAACTTGCACGTGTTCTAATGAAGAAGTCGAAAGTGAGATTCCTTTAAAATCAGCCTTTACGGGATATTTTTTATGATTTCTATCCACAAGAACTGCGGTTTTGAATTTCTTTAAAGGAACGTCTAGAAAGTGTCTCACGGCATAAATTAATGTAGTTCCTGAGTTTAAAACATCATCAACAAGAACTAAACCTTTATTAGTGTATTGTTCTTTTGTTAAGGAAGTATGAATAGACAATTCAGGATTCACTTTGTTGATTTGAACTTCGCACAACGAAATTTTTAGTGTAGAAATATTTTTTAGTGCTTCGGTTATTTTTAGTGCAAAAGTAAAACCGTTGGCAGCAATTCCTGCAATGACAATTTCATCTTCATCTACAAATGTTTCATAGATTTGGTAGGCAATTCTTTTTATAGTATGCTCAATTTCTTGATTCGAAAGGATGATGTTCTTGCTCATTTTTTATAAATTTTAGATTTGTTTTATTGTCGTTGCCATTGATTCTTTATTCACTTGTTTTTTTTCCAAAATCATTTAAATCTCTACGATCTTTTTTCGTTGGTCGGCCATCACCATTTTTTCGATAATGTTCTTTCGATAATTTTAAAAGTTCTAAGTGTTCATAGACTTCTGCGGGTGTTTCATTTTTTCGATAAATGTCAACTAGTTTGGCACCAACACGATTATCAGGAATGTCGAGTACTGTGATTATTTGGGTTATTTGGTCTTTCCTGAAAGTGATTTTATCGGTCGGAAAAACTTCTTTTGAGGGTTTGGCAACTTGACCATTTACGGTAATATGATTCTTTTTACAAGCTTCGGTGACCATATTCCGAGTCTTATAATAACGAACACACCATAAATATTTATCTATTCTCATAAATTTTCCAAAATCGAAGTTAAATTCTACGCAAAAATAAATCAAAATTGTATCTTGCGCACCTAAAAAATCAGCAATAATGAACAAATTTAAATATTATTTTATTTTACTAATAATAACAGTCTCTATATCTTCGTGTTCGAAGAATGATGTTGCTCCAGTCGAGCCTCCTAGAGATTACAATGTGCAATATACCACTGACATTACTGATATTGAAGATTATTTGAAAGCAAATTATATTACAGTTGTCAATCATCCGGGTTTTGCAGATGATCAAGATATAACAATTACTAAAATTCCTGATGGAGGCAATCAACCTTCTATTTATTCTTATTTGAATGCAGATACATTCCCAAAACTTTTAGTTCATGAAGTTGCTCTACACGATATTGTGAATAACTATAAGGTGTATTATTTAGTTTTGAGAGAGGGAGTGGGGCAATCTCCTTGTAATGTTGATGGTGTATTAGCGGCCTACAAAGGGGAATATTTAGAGAGAATTGCGGCTACAACAACCACAGCTGAAACGATTACTTCTACTGGTTTTGAAGAGGTAAAATATCCGCAAACAATTTTAAGTTTATATTCTACAATAACAGGGTGGTCTGAGATTTTCCCGCAATTTAAAACTGGAACTTATGTGTCAAATCCTGATGGGACTGTAAGTCACAACGATTTTGGAGCTGGCGTAATGTTCATCCCTTCTGGACTGGCGTATTATAACTCTGGATCAAGTTCTATTCCTGCTTATGCTCCTTTAGTATTTAGTTTTAAATTATACGAAATTCAACGATTAGACCAGGATAGTGATGGAATTCCGTCTTATTTGGAAGATCTTGATGGAGATGGTTATGTACGAACATTGGCAACAGGCGTTGATAATATTGATGATACGGATAAAGATGGTATTCCAAACTATTTAGATGTTGACGATGATGGAGACAACTATACCACAAAGCTAGAAATCAAAAATCCCGCAACAGGTTTACCTTATCCATTTGCAGAAATTCCAACTTGTACTTCAGGGAAGAAAAATTATTTAGACAAAACCTGTCATCCATAAATTGTAAAATTAAAGGCATAAAAAATCCCGTTTCAATTGATCGAAACGGGATTTTTTTTATTCTAAAAAGAGAATTATTTTCTCTTAATCACTTTTTCTACAGCTTCAACAATCGCTTGATTGTTCAATTTGTATTTCTCCATTAATTGTTCTGGAGTTCCGCTTTCGCCAAAGCTATCTTGAACGGCAACAAACTCTTGTGGAGATGGATTGTTCAAAGCTAATACTCTAGCAACACTTTCGCCAAGACCACCAAGAATGTTGTGTTCTTCAGCAGTTACGATACATTTTGTTTTTGCCAATGATTTCAAAATTGCGGCTTCGTCCAATGGTTTGATGGTGTGAATATTGATTACTTCGGCTGAAATTCCTTTAGCTTCTAAAGCTTCAGCAGCAATTAGTGCTTCCCAAACTAAATGTCCTGTGGCAACAATCGTTACATCAGTTCCTTCGTTTAAAAGAATTGCTTTCCCAATTTCGAAAGGTTCGTCAGCTGGCATAAAGTTAGGTACAACTGGACGTCCAAAACGCAAATAAACAGGGCCGTGATGCTCTGCAATGGCTAAAGTGGCAGCTTTGGTTTGATTGTAATCGCAAGTATTGATTACGGTCATTCCTGGCAACATTTTCATTAATCCAATGTCTTCTAATATTTGGTGAGTTGCTCCATCTTCGCCCAAAGTTAATCCGGCGTGAGAAGCACAAATTTTTACATTTTTATCAGAATAAGCTACTGATTGACGGATTTGATCGTAAACTCTTCCTGTCGAAAAGTTGGCAAAAGTTCCTGTGAACGGAATTTTTCCGCCAATAGTTAATCCCGCTGCGATTCCAATCATATTGGCTTCTGCTATTCCAATTTGGAAAAAACGTTCTGGGTGATTTTTCTTGAAATCATCAAATTTTAATGAACCAATTAAATCCGCACAAAGTGCCACCACGTTTTCGTTTTTTGCTCCTAATTCTGTCATTCCCGCTCCAAAACCCGAACGAGTATCTTTACTTCCTGTATTTGTATATTTTTTCATTTTCCTCCCCCAACCCCTCCGAAGGAGGGGAGTTCCTATTGGGGTAAATAGGTTTTTATATTTTTATGTATCAATTTTTGTAGCTGTTCCTCCTCTTCGGGGAGGCTAGGTGGGGATTAGTAGTCGCTTTCGCCTTCAGTATAGTTTTGAGCCAAAGCATTTTCTAACTGTGCATCGTTAGGTGCTTTTCCGTGCCAAGCGTGACTGTACATCATAAAATCTACTCCGTTACCCATTTCGGTATGCAATAAAATACAAACAGGTTTTCCTTTTCCAGTTCTTGATTTAGCATCATTCATTCCTGCAATAATAGCTTCAATGTCGTTTCCTTTTGCAATTTCTAGAACGTCCCAATCAAAAGCTTCGAATTTAGCACGAATACTTCCCATACATAAAACCTCGTCTGTTGTTCCGTCAATTTGTTTTCCGTTTACATCGACAGTTGCGATAAGGTTGTCCACTTTTTTGGCGGAAGCATACATTATGGCTTCCCAGTTTTGACCTTCCTGTAATTCGCCATCTCCGTGCAAGGTGTAAACCAAATGGTTGTCTTTGTTTAATTTTTTGGCTTGAGCCGCACCAATAGCAACGGATAATCCTTGTCCAAGCGAACCTGAAGCAATTCTCACACCTGGTAAACCTTCGTGAGTTGTTGGATGTCCTTGTAATCTAGTGTTTAGCAATCTAAAAGTAGCTAATTCCGAAACTGGAAAATAACCACTTCTAGCCAATACGCTGTAGAAAAGAGCAGAAATATGACCGTTTGAAAGGAAAAATAAATCTTCCCCAATTCCGTCCATATCAAAACCTGGTTTTCGATCCATTATGTTTTGGTACAAGGTGACCATAAATTCTGCGCAACCAAGAGAACCTCCGGGATGACCAGAATTGACAGCGTGAATCATACGAAGAATATCTCTTCTGACTTGGATAGTTAAATCGTTTAATTGTTGTGTGTTAGGCTTCATTTTATATGTAAAAGTTAAACTGTTGCAAATGTAATTTTTATTTTGCCGTAAGACAAATGATTTTTGTAATAGTTGATAAGGTTTTTAATAAAAAAAAGTCCCAAAAAAATTGGGACTTTTACAATGGTAAACAGGGTATTAAAAATTATATTTTTGCCTTTTTTAAGAGCAGTATTTTTTATTTAATTTCTTTGTATTCTATTTCTTCAATGCTGTCGGAATTGCTTTTCTTTGTAGGAACTGCACAGCCATTAGAACCACAACAGCCTGTATTTGTAATTGCCTGAAACAAAAAGAAGACAGCTACAACTCCTGAAAAAATGCTATGGGTTTCAAACGCTTGAAACGCGATGTAAATTCCCAATCCTAAACGGAGAATTCGCATAAAATTCCAATCGGTTAGTAAAGTTTCTTTGTTCATTATAATTTATTTTGAAGACTTGACCAACCTCCGCCGTTATAAACTTGAGCGTAACCATTTGCTGCTAAAATACTTTTAGCCGAAGCACTTCGCATTCCAGAAGCACAACAAGTGATTATAGGTTTGTTTTTATCTTTCAACTTTCCCAAGTTATTTTTTAATGTATCTACCGAAATATTAATAGAACCTTTAATATGACCCCCCATATATTCGCCTTTTGTGCGAACATCTAGTACGATGGCACCTTGTTGTACCAATTCGGCATAATTTACTCCTGGTCCGAAACCGAACATTTTTTTGAGCGTGTTTATCATTTTATTTGTTTTGAGATTTGTAAAAATTTACGTTTAGCCAAGAACCACCATTATAACATTCGATTCCGTGTTGTGAAAGGAAATGATGTGCTTGACCGCTTCTTCCTCCTGATGCACAACAAAGGATTAATGGTGATTTAAGTTGTTTCAATTCCTCCATTCTTTCTGGAATTTCATTTAATGGAATATTAATAGAATCGGCGACATTGCCTCCCATAAATTCTCCGTAAGTACGCACATCTACTATAGTGCCTTGGTTTTCTTTTATTATTTTTTCTATGTTCATTTTTTATTTTTATTTATTGCGTTTTTAAAACGTGTTTCTGAATTAGTACGGGACAAAATTACAGCAACATCAAAGATGGTACAGTAACTTTAGTTACATAAAGGATATTTTTTTAACAATAATGTTTTCGAAATTTTTAAGAGGCATTTGAATTATTGGATATACTTTAAATCAGTTATATTGATATTCTTAACTGGATGTCTTTTGAAAACTATTTCAATTTTAGAATTAATTTTAAAAACAATCGAATTAGATTCTAAATTTTATTCTGAAGTATTTTTAATTTAAAAATTCAGGAATTTCAGCCCTTACATAAGTTTGGATGTTTTCTAGATAATCATCACCAGAAATAAGTTTCACTCAATTATTTTCAGGTTATCTGAATATTGATAAGTTATTTGTATGGAGCGATTTCTTAAAAGACAAGTAATTAATTTGGAATGTTGTAATTATTAAAATTCGGGTGAAAATAAAATTAATGTGCTAAAATAGTTAGTATTTTATAAAGATGTTGTAATTTTCGCCTTGCAAGATTTTCTCTAAAACCAGTAAAATTTAAGAGAATAAAAAACCTTTGAAGTAATGATTTTATACTCTTTCTGAATCACTCTCTTGCTGATTTAAGGTATAAAAAAACTATTGAAAGTCTTCAATGTAATGAGAAAATACTTGATGCTAATTTTTTGCTGATAGCTTTAGAATATATCAAAATAAAAAATACATATGAATAAACATATAAAACAGTTTTGCTTGCTCGTGCTATTTTGGATTGTTTCATTCCAGAATATCATTGGGCAGTCTTCGTATGTTTTTCATCGTTTGGGTACTAGTAATGGACTTTCTAATAACTGTGTAAAATCAATTTTAAGAGATAGTTATGGATTTCTTTGGATTGGTACAGAGTCTGGATTAAATAGGTATGATGGATACGGATTTAAGGTTTATACAACCCACTCTAGAGCTACTAATAAATTGTCGGCAAATGATATATTTGGATTGCAAGAAGATGGCTCTGGTGATATCTGGATAGATTTAGGATATACCTATGTAGTTTATAAAAGAGATAAAGATTACTTTTTATCAGATACAAAAAAGTTGTTGAGTAATCTGGGTATTGAGTCGGACGATAAAAGTAAAATTTATGTTGATATAAATCGTAATCTTTGGGTTATTAATAAGAAGAAGGTGTTTTTTTATGATTTTAAGAAAAATAAAACTACAGCTATTCTATTAAATATATCTTTGAAAGAGGCTTCCGTAATTGAATTAACGGATAATAAAGAATTTTTGTTTATTGTTCAAAATTCAGGAGTTTGCTGGAAACTAAATAAAAAATCAGGGGTTTTAACTTTAATAGAATTACCTGATTATATTAAACAAAATGTCATAAACTCAAATTATAGAATTAGAATTTATATTGATAGTAATAATAGGCTATGGCTTTATTCTACTGATTCCGAAGATGTTTACTATAAAGCGAATTCAGGTGAAGAATGGAAAAGACTAGAATTGACTTCAGGATTAAAAACCGAGAGTAATAAGATAACAAGTATAATCGAAAAGCAATCAGGACAAATTTGGATAGGAACAGATCATAAAGGATTGTTTATTTATGATGTAGGGAAAGAAGCATTAAAAAATGTTGTATATAATCCATGGGTAGAGACAGGTTTGTCATCAAATAATGTGGCGTGTCTATACAAAGACAATAATGAAACCATCTGGATAGGACATAATAAAAAAGGTCTTTCGTTTTATCATGAAAGTTTTAGGAGTTTTACCAATGTAAAATATCCTGAATATTCCGACATCAGTACTATAATGCAAGATTCCCATGGAAATATTTGGATGGGAACAGATGGGAATGGGTTATATATAAAAGAAAAAAACTCAGAAACCGCAAGAAAACTTGACATTCAAAACATTGCTATAGTTTCCATATTGGAAGACAGGAAGAATCGTATTTGGATTGGGACTTATCAGAAAGGGCTTTATTGTTATGAAAATGGCAAAATGGTTCAGTACACCACAAAGAACAGCAAACTAAGCAGTAACAATATTTGGAGTTTAAAAGAAGATAGATATGGAAATATCTGGATAGGATCATTAGGTGGAAAAATTCAAGTATTAGAATCAGACTCTGAAAATTTTAATTCTGTGAGCTCATTATTTGATGATGTTGTTTTTGTAATGGATATGTTTTATGATGGTGGAGATAAAATGTATTTTGGTACTGGATATGGTCTTTTAATAGTTGATATTACAAATGATAAAAAGACTTTATATCTTGGAAACAAGAAAGGAAGTCAAGTTTTTAACCAAAGTCAAGTTTCAAATATTTATAAAGATAAGCGTGGCTTTGTATGGGTTGGTAATAATGATGGACTAACCATTTGGGATCAAAAACAGGATACTCTCTATTACTTTAATAAAGAAAAGGGGCTATGCAATAATTCAATTAGAGGTATAGCCGAAGATAATCTCAATAATATTTGGATAACCACAAGTAATGGACTTTCGATACTTACTGTTAAATCAAAGCCAAATGGTGAATATACTTTTTCAAGTAAAAATTATTCCATTAAGGATGGTCTTATGGATAATTATTTTAATGCTCATGCTATTTATAAATTACAAAATGGAGATATTCTACTAGGGAATGTAGATGGATATACTATTTTGAATCCGAATAAAATGTTTGAGAAAGATCAATCTATGTCCAAAGTTATATTTACTGATTTGACAGTAGGGAATAATACTATTCAAGTGGATTCATTTTATAATGGACACAAGTTGCTTGACCAACCAATGCAATTGACTTCTGAGCTAGAATTTAAGCATGATGATAAACTTATTTCTTTACAGTTTACTACAGGAGATCTATTAAATGCTGATAAAGTGAAATATGTTTATCAAATAGAAGGATTTAATACACAATGGATGCCAACTCAAGGGAATAAAATAATAATATCCTCGCTTCCTACGGGTGATTACAGAGTTTTAATAAAAGCGTGTAATAGTGATGGTGTTTGGAATAATATCCCTACAGAATTATTTATAAATGTAATGCCTCCTTACTATTTTTCAATTTGGGCACTTATCATATATGCAATTTTAATTATTAGTGTGATGATATTTTTTGTTCGTAAAACAAAAGAAAGGCATCTTATAAAACTGGAACAACATCTTATACAAATGGATCATGAGAAAAAAATGCATATTAATGAGATAAAGTTAAGATTTTTTACCAATATTAGTCACGATTTACGCACCCCACTTACACTCATTATTACACCTTTGCAGATTTTATTGAAAGACACAGCAAACGAAAGTATGCG
>NZ_JAQTPQ010000142.1 GCF_028712645.1 Flavobacterium sp.
GTTTACCAAATTTTCTGCCGATTTTTGAGCCATTCTTTCCAAAGGTAAAATTTGTTCGACTTTCAATTCATACAAATCAGCATAATTATGAACCAATCCATTATTGAATAACAAAGCTACTGTTTCTCCACCAAGACCTTCAATATCCATTGCTTTTCTCGAAATATAATGCTGAATTCTTCCAATAATCTGTGGAGGACAACCGTAAAAATTTGGACAATAATGATTGGCTTCACTTTCACCACGAATTAATTCCGTATTGCATTCTGGACAATGAGTTATATATTCCGTGGGTACTGAATTACCAGAACGCTGACTCAAATCTACAGCAATAATTTTCGGGATAATCTCCCCTCCTTTTTCCACAAAAACGGTATCACCAATGCGAATGTCTAACTTTTTGATTTGATCAGCATTGTGCAAAGAAGCTCTTTTTACAATAGTTCCAGCCAATTGTACTGGCTCTAGGTTTGCAACTGGAGTTATAGCTCCCGTTCTTCCCACTTGATACGAAATCGAATTTAATTTTGTAGAAACTTGCTCCGATTTGAATTTATAGGCTATTGCCCAGCGAGGTGACTTGGCAGTAAAACCTAATTCCTCTTGTTGCTGGAAGTTATTCACTTTTATTACAACTCCATCAGTTTCATAAGGAAGATTGTGCCTGTGGATATCCCAATAATCAATAAATTCAAAAACCTTTTCTAAACTATGAGCTAATTTGGATTCTTTTGGCACTTTGAAACCCCAATTTCTAGCGGTTTCCAAGCCTTCGATTTGCGAATTAAAAGGCAATTTATTTCCAATGATAAAATACAACAAACAATCCAAAGGTCTTTTAGCAACCTCTGCACTATCCTGTAACTTCAAACTTCCGGAAGCAGTGTTTCTTGGATTCGAATAAGGTGTTTCTCCAATTTCGATTAATTCCTGATTCATTTTTTCAAATCCCACAAAAGGAAGAATGATTTCACCCCTCACATCAAATTTATCTGGAAAATTCCCTTTCAATTTTAAAGGAATCGATTTAATGGTTTTAATATTATTAGTTACATTGTCTCCTTGAACCCCGTCACCACGCGTTACAGCACGAATTAATTTTCCATTTTCATAAGTTATGCTAATCGATGCACCATCGTATTTCAATTCGCAAGTATATTGCAAATCAACATCGCCTAAAACTTTCTGAATTCGAACTTCACAGTCCAATAACTCTTCTTTAGAATCAGAATTATCTAAGGAATACATCCGATGGTCGTGTTTTACTGTTTCGAAATTTTTTGTAATTGCACCTCCCACACGTTGTGTTGGCGAATTTTCATCAAAAAATTCTGGATGTAAATTTTCTAATTCTTGAAGTTGTTTTAATTTTTGATCAAATTCAAAATCCGTAATTATTGGCTTGTCTAAAACATAATAACTATAATTATGTTGATTTAATTCCTCTCGTAATTTTTGAATTGTATTTTGAATATCCATAGAAAAAAATTGGCTATTTTAGCTTTTAAAATAAAAGACTAAAATAACCAATTTAATAGAATAAACGATATAATTAAGATTCAATAATTGAAATTAATTGTTTGAATAAATGTCCGTCGCTTAAAATTGCTCCTTGCTGAATTAATTCAAAAATAGAAGTGTTTCTTTCCTCGGTAAACACTTTTTTTCCTGTTTTAATTTCAATTGTTTCGGTAAACAAATTATCACTCAACCATTGCAATCCTTCTTTTGTCAAAAAATTAATCTCAGGAACCAATGATTTTAATACAATAGATTTTATATCAGTTTCAAAACATTGAAAAAGGAAAATATGGTTTTTTGAATAATGTTCTAAATATTCAGACCTGCCCAAAACGCCTTCCCAAACCAAATCGGAGAAAACATCCAATTCCTGCTCAGCTACTTCAGGTTTTCTGGATTTAATTTCGTCCCATTCTGCTTTATCAATAGATTGTGTTGCTAGAAAAGTACTGAATTCCTTATTCAATTCTTCGAATTGCTCTTTGGTTAATCTTGTGTATTTCACTATAAATTTAGGTTTGAGATTTAAAAAAATACAGACTTTCTAATCAAAAAAAAGCCCTCTCGAATGAGAAGGCTAATTTAAAACTTTTATGCTTTATTAGAAAATATATCTCACACCAAATTGTGCTTGCCATCTTGAAACCAAACTAGCATCATAATTGAAAGTTTTTGTTTGTGAACCGTTAAAAGTATAAGTTGGAACATTTCCTGTTACTGATACACCTATTGGTTGTACACTCGTTGGAACTTGTACTAATCCCCAGTCAGAGTTCAATAAATTTCCTATATTCAACACATCAATACTGAATTGAATAGTGTTCGTTTTATTTGAAGTAGAAGAAATTTTAAAGTTGTAATCTTGCATAAATTTAACATCCCATTTCCCTCTCCAAGGTGACAAAGCACCATAGCGTTCAGCATATTGTCCTCTTCTTCCATTCAAATAACTATCTTGTTTGATGTAATTATCAAGAGCTACACCTTGACTTGCGCCACCTGTGAAATTCATCCCACTAATTTGTGCGGTTGTTGGAATAAAAATCAAATCATTTCCTCCTGAACCATCATTATTGATATCGCCACCATAAGTATAGCTAAAACGCCCACCTTGAGCATATTCGAAGAAAGTAGAAATAGTTGTTGCCCATTTATCATTAGAATATTTCCATTTTTTTGAAGCTACACCAATGAATCGGTTTTTATCACCATATTTAGAATTAGAAAGAACATCATCATTTACATTTCCTAAAGCTGGGTTAAAATTAAAGGCATCTCCAGTAATTTCTGCTTCGATAGAGTTAACATCCAAAGATTTCAAATAGTTATAAGCCAAACTTGCATATAATCCATTTTCAAATGTTTTTTGAATTTTTACAGAAGCATTTAAAGCACTTCCTTTTTGAGAATTTGTTAAAACATAAGCGTGAGATGGTGCTGGAAAACCAAAATCTGTCCAAACACCGTGATCAGCATCACCGTAAATTGCTCTGCTATCAGCTCCAACTAAACTTGAAGTAGGTTTTTTTATACCCCAATCTTGAACGTGAACTGCGTTTATATCTTTGTTATAGGACACATCAACAGTTGCTATAAAATCATTTTTAAATCTATGGTCAAATCCTAAACTTGTTCTAAAAACTTGAGGAAATTTAAAGTTTCTATCAACAACTTCATAGAAAAAAGGGTCAATTCCGCTTACTTGATTTCCTATCCAAACAAAAGGAAGTTTTCCTGTAAAAATTCCTGTTCCACCACGAAGTTGCGATGTTCTATCTCCATTGACATCCCAATTGAAACCAAATCTTGGTGACCAAAGTAGTGCATTTCCAGGAAGTTTTGTAGAATCAAAATGCACAACATCACCACTTTTTGGATTATAGTAATCAATAGTAGGCAAATATCCTTCTGAATTATCAGTATCAATAAATTTTTGAATTAGTTCTGATGTATTAAAATATAAAGGTTTGTCAGCTCTTAAGCCTAAAATCCATTTGAAATTATCGTTAATACTAAACTCATCTTGCATATAAAATGCTAATTGTCCAACAGTTGTTTCGGATAAATTCCACCCGCCATCTTTTCCTGCTTCAATATTACCTCTTGAATCGAATGTGGCTTGAGCTGCAGCTAATTGAGCTGCATAATACCCGTTTGTTATGTTATCTGTAAAACCTGCCATATCAGTACTTCCAAAAACATCAAAACCGTAACCTTTAAGATTAAATGAATTTTTGAATTCAAATTTTTCGAATGAACCACCCAAAGTGATATTATGCTTTCCTACAATATAGTTTAAGTTATCCGTTATCTGAAATACTTTTTGGTCTAACTTATTGTTGATAGAAAAAGGTTCGTGACCTGCAATAATATAAGGCGATCCATCTTTTGTAATTGTTATTACTGGAGCTGGTGCAGAAAATGGATTTCTAAAATCATTAAAATGAGTGTAACCCGCTTGCAATTTATTAGAAACAGATTCGCTAAATTTTGAATTCAATTCCATTAAAAATGAGTCTAATTTATTATTCATTTGATAACCAGAATTGGCAAATTGAATTGTATTAAGGTCTGGTCCTCTTCGAAATATAGCCGTTGGATGTGCTGGTTTATCTTTTGAAGCATCTAAAAAATTATAAATTACTGCTAATTTATTATTGTCATTAATATTCCAATCTAATTTTATGATTCCTTTACTTGAGTTAGAATTATGTGTAAATCCTTGGTAAGCACCCGTGTCATAACCCAATTTTCCTAATTCTGTAGACACATAAACTAAATCTGTAGCCAAGACTCTTGATTCATTTACGTCAGTAGTAGCGTTTCCATCATTGGCAACAACGCTTGAACCCAAATCACTTCTTTGATCAATTTCGTAATTTCCAAAAAAGAATAATTTATTTTTAATGATTGGACCACCAATACTAAATCCAGCTTGCGATTGAGTTAATGACGGAACGAATATTTTTTCTCCTTTAACTTTACTCCCTGTCAAATCTTGATTTCTATAGAAAGCATAAGCTGTTCCGTGAAATTCATTTGTGCCTGATTTTGTAACTGCATTCACTGATGCACCTGTAAATCCAGACAATGTCACGTCATAAGGAGCGGTTGCCACCTGAATTTGATCAATAGCATCTAGTGAAATAGGATTGGAATCTGTTTGCCCACCTGGAGTTGCTGCATCTAACCCGAAAGGATTATTGAATACTGCTCCATTTAAAGAATAATTATTATATTGATCGTTTCTACCTCCAAAAGAACCTCCACTTGCAGTTGGTTCCATACGAGTAAAATCAGCTGTTGATCTAGAAATAGAAGGCATTGATGCTAATTCTTTTCTTCCAATTGTGGTTTCAGCTCCTGTTCTTCCACTTCCGAAAACTTTACTTTTAGAAGCCGTAATCACTACCTCCTCCAGTTTTTGGCTTTCGTCTTTGAGAAGTATATCAAGGCTAGAAACCTTTCCTAAATCAAGGTAAACATCATTAAACTCCTGAGTTTGATACCCGACAAAAGTAACGACAATCTTGTAGGGTCCGCCGATTCTCATATTGAGAATATTAAACCTTCCATCAGCATTTGACAATGCAGAATATTTAGATCCAGAAGGCGTATGAACTGCCTGAATAGTAGCTCCAGGAAGTGACTCAAAATTGGAACCCTTCACAATTCCTTTAATACTTGAAGTTGTAGTTTGCCCTATCATTGAATAAAGGCCAAATACAAGAAAAAATAAAGTAAAAATCTTTTTCATATATTTTGATTTTAGTTAGTAGGTAAATTTAGACAATAAAAAAAGCCACTCAATTGAGTGGCTTTTTTTTTATAAACAAAATGTGTTAACAAAATGTTATTTCTCTGCTATTATTTCATAAGCTAATTCAACTACAACATCTCTGTGCAATCTGATGCTTGCAGCATATTTACCAGTACGTTTTACGATACCGCTAGTGATAAATTTTCTTTCGATAACTTGACCAGCTTTCTCTAAAGATTCAGCGATATCAATATTAGTAATCGAACCAAAAAGTTTTTCACCACCTGCTTTTGCGAAAATTTTAATTTCAAGTGCTTTTAAAGTTTCAGCCAATGCTCTTGCATCTGCAACCACTTTAGCTTCTTTGTGAGCTCTTTGTTTTAAGTTTTCTGCTAATACTTTCTTTGCAGATGGAGTAGCCAATTGTCCAAAACCTTGTGGGATTAAATAGTTACGACCGTAACCATTTTTAACATTTACCACATCGTCCTTAAATCCTAAATTTTGAACGTCTTTTTTTAATATAATTTCCATGTTGTTGTCCTTTTGTTATTAGAAGTTAGTCCCGCTGTTGCGGGACAACAACTTTATTTTTAATATTATTTTAGTAAATCTGCCACATACGGCATTAATGCTAAGTGACGTGCTCTTTTTACAGCTACTGACACTTTTCTTTGGTATTTCAATGAAGTACCTGTTAAACGACGAGGAAGAATTTTTCCTTGCTCATTAACAAATTTCAATAAGAAATCGGCATCTTTATAATCGATATATTTGATACCTGATTTTTTGAAACGACAATACTTTTTAGTTTTGTTAGTTTCTATGTTTAAAGGAGTAAGATATCTGATATCTCCGTCTTTTTTTCCTGAAGCAGATTGTTGTAATGTTGCCATGATAATTAAGCTTTTTGAGATTTAAGTTTTGCTCTTCTTCTTTCAGCCCAAGAGATAGCATGTTTGTCAAGACTTACAGTTAAGAAACGCATAACTCTTTCGTCACGTCTAAATTCAGTTTCAAAAGCAATAAGAACTTCGCCTGCTACTTTGAATTCGAATAAATGGTAAAAACCAGATTTTTTGTTTTGGATTTCATAGGCCATTTTTTTAAGACCCCAATCCTCTTTAGATACCATTTCAGCTCCACGGCTAGTAAGAAAATCTTCAAATTTGCTTACTGTTTCCTTCACCTGAACTTCAGATAAAACGGGATTTAAAATGAAAACAGTTTCATAATGATTCATAAATTTTTATTTAAAATTAATTTGGGCGCGAAAGTAATCATTTATTTTTAATAACCAAACATTATCTAACTTTAATCGTCATAATGCAAAAAAAACCGATTAAGATTAGGTTTTATAAAAAACATACAATACTTTTACTGTCCCGAATCTTTAATACTTAAAACTATGAAACTAAATTGTGTCGTTGTAGATGATAGTTCTATTCAAAGAATGATCATCACAAAGTTAGTAAATAATCACCCAAATCTTCATTTGATAGGTGATTTTTCAAATGCAATTGAAGCAAAAGGTTGTATGACCATACATAATGTGGACTTAATCTTTTTAGATATTGAAATGCCAGTTATAAGTGGTTTCGATTTTTTGGATGGTTTAAAAAACAAACCTCAAATTATCTTTATTACATCAAAAGCAGAATATGCTATGAAAGCATTTGACTATGATGCTACCGATTATCTTCAAAAACCAATAGCAATTGATCGATTTAATGCTTCTGTAAAAAGAGCCATCGATTTACAAATGCTAAAATCAGAAATCCACGAAGAAGATGGTGATTACATTTTTATTAAAAGCAATCTAAAAAAACTAAAAGTCTATACTTCTAAAATAAAATGGATTGAAGCTTTTGGCGATTATGTAAAAGTAGTTACCGAAGAAGATAGCAATTTGGTTCTTTCAACAATGAAATCTTTTGAAAATGATTTATCAAAAGACAAGTTTGTTAGAGTTCACAAATCCTACATTATTAATATAGACAAAGTAGAGCGTTTCAATAGCCGATTTGCCGAAATTGGAATCACAAAAATTCCGCTTAGCCGACATAAAAAAGAAGACCTAGTTAGAGCTCTAGCTATCAACTAATAAAAATCAACATTCACGGTCACTTTTATTGACCTATATTGTGCAACTGCCTCAAAACTATTCAGCATTTTCTGGATAGTTTTTTTTGTGCCTTGCAACGACTGATTTTGGGGAATTTTTATCATTATAGTTCTAATGTATTCATTGCGTATTCTGGAAATCGGCGGTTCTTCTGGTCCAAGAACAGGAATCGTCAAATTTTGCTGCATCACTTGGTACAACCACATCGATCCTTCTTTGAGTTTATCAAAATCTCGATGTTTCAATGTCAATTTTATGAGTTTAAAATAAGGAGGATATTTATAGATTTGCCTTTCATATAATTGTTCGTTATACATTCCCAAATAATTATTTTGAACTACTTGTTGAATGGTATTGTGATCTGGATTATAAGTCTGAATAATTACTTTTCCACGTTTTTCTGAACGACCTGAACGACCTGAAACCTGCGTCATCATTTGAAAACTTCTTTCGAAAGCCCTAAAATCAGGATGATACAACATATTATCAGCATTCATAATCCCAACTAAACTCACATTATCAAAATCCAAACCTTTGGCAAGCATTTGCGTTCCTACAAGAATTTCGATTTCCCTATTCTTGAAACTATCAATGATTTTCTCAAAGCCAAATTTCCCTCTAGTGGTATCCTGATCCATTCGCCCGATTTTTGTATTTGGAAATAATTCTACTAATTCCTGCTGAATCTGTTCGGTTCCAAAGCCTTTTGTTGTAAGATGAACACTACCACAAACGTGACAATTTGTTGGTTTCGCCATCGAATAGCCACAATAATGACAACGCAATTGATTTTTATGTTTATGATAAGTTAAACTCACATCACATTGCGGACATTGCGGCACGTGTCCACAAGTCAAGCATTCAATGATTGGCGAATAACCCCTACGATTTTGAAATAAAATAACTTGTTCTCCCAATGATAAAGCAACAGTGATTTCCTCGATTAAAGTATCGCTAAAATGACCTGACATTTTCTTGCGGAAATATTTATCTTTTAAATCCACCAATTCAATTTCAGGCATACGAACATTGCCATATCTTTCAAAAATTTCAACAAAGCCGTATTTTCCTGATTGAGCATTAAAATAAGTTTCCATACTTGGCGTAGCTGAACCCAACAACACTTTTGCTTTAAAGCTGTTTGCCAAAACTATCGAAGCATCACGAGCGTGATAACGAGGAGAAGGATCTACTTGTTTGAAAGTCTGCTCGTGTTCTTCATCGACAATGACCAATCCCAAGTTAGAAAATGGCAAAAATAAAGCCGATCTCGCTCCAATAACAATCTGTGCTTTTGGAGATTGTGCCAATACTTTTTGCCACACTTCTACCCTTTCGTTGTTGCTGTATTTCGAATGAAAAACCGCTACTTTATTGCCAAAATAATCACGTAATCTTCCCACAAGTTGAGTTGTTAGGGCAATTTCAGGCAATAAATACAGGATTTGTTTTTCTTCCTTTATATATTCTTCAATGAGTTTGATGTAGATTTCAGTTTTTCCGCTGGAAGTAACTCCGTGCAAAAGACAAACTTCTTTCTGTATAAAATTTCGCTTAATTTCTTCCAAAGCCGTTTGTTGCGCTTGGCTTAATTTCAATTGTTATTCCTTTGTTTTTCCAGAGAAATTAACAC
>NZ_JAQTPQ010000143.1 GCF_028712645.1 Flavobacterium sp.
AATTGGCATCTTATTTTCAAGTTTCGGATTGTTATTTGTTTCCAACGCTTTGTCATGAGGGTTTTGGTCTGAGTTTGATAGAAGCTTTGCATTGTGGGAATTATTGTATTGCTTCAGCTATTGGAGGAATTCCTGAAGTCTTGCAATATGGTAAATTGGGTCGGTTAATAGAAAAACCACATTTTGTATCTGCTTGGGAAGAAGCTATAATGAATTTTATAGAAAACCCATTGCAAAGTTCAAGTATTAAGCCTGAATTGTATTCCTCCAAATCTTGGTCAGATGGAATGAATAAAATTATTATGGAAGCCAAAAAATCTATAAAATGAAACCAAAAACAATAGCCATCATTCCGGCTCGTGGTGGATCCAAACGATTGCCCAATAAGAATATTTTGTCTTTGGGAGGCATTCCTTTGATTGCTCATAGTATTTTGTATGCCCAAAAAAATAAAGCTATTATTGACGAAATCTATGTTTCGACGAATGATGTTGCTGTCAAAAAAATAGCCTTACAATATGGAGTCAAAGTAATTAACAGACCTGAAAATTTATCGGGCGATTTTGAACCGACCGTTTCTGCACTAAAACACAGTTTGAAATCGCTAGATTTTGAGGCTGAAAATGTGATTTTGTTACAACCCACTAATCCTTTACGACCTCAAAATTTATTGAAAGAAGCATTTGAAATCTATCAAAAAGGAAATCACGATAGCTTGTTTACGGTTAGTCGAAATCACCAAAAGCTGGGTAAAATAATTGACAATAAATTTATTCCTTTCAATTACGAAATTGGGCAAAGAAGTCAGGATTTAGACCCTTTGTTTTCTGAAAATGGATTGTTGTATATCACTAAAGCTACTTTGATTATGGACGATATTATTATCTCAAAAAATGCTTTTCCATTCGAAGTAAATAATATTTTTGCCAATGTTGACATTGATACTCAAGAGGATTTTAATTTTACGCAAATACTGTGTCAATTTTTCGAAAATGAAAGATAAATTATATTTTAATAATCTGAATGGTTTGCGGTTCATAGCAGCATTGCTTGTTATAATTAGTCATTTGGAATTGAATAAATCGTATTTTAACGAACCTAATTATTTTCAAAATATAAAAGAATTAGGTAGATTAGGGGTTTCCCTATTTTTTGTATTAAGTGGCTTTTTGATTACGTATTTGTTGGTTAAAGAAAAAGAAAAAAACGGGTTTATTGCCATTAAAAATTTTTATTTAAGAAGAATATATCGAATTTGGCCGCTCTATTATGTAATTGTTCTCTTGTCGTTATTTGTTCTCCCTCATTTTATAGCTTTTAATATACCACATCTTAAATTAAATATAGAATCTTCTTTTAGACTCGTTTTAGTGGTATTTTTGTTCGTTTTTTTTCTAACGAATGTTTTGGTTAATATAAAACTAATTCCTTTTGCCACTCAAACTTGGTCTATAGGCACCGAAGAACAATTTTACCTAATTTGGCCTCTAATAATTGATAAATTTAATAAATTAAAACCATTGTTTATTGGGATACTATTGGTTTATAATTTGCTGTTATTTGTTTTTGAATTGGGAGTCGTGCCTGAATTTAAATATTTTGATTTATTTAAAAACTTCATACACCTTTTTCAATTAGATAGCCTTACAATAGGTGCTTTGGGAGCTCTTTTGTTAAATTGTAAAAGTATCCTTGTGCGAAAAATTACTTCTATTCCAATTTTTATTTTAGTTCTTGTGATTATAATTTTGTCTGTAGTGTTTCATCTGTATTTTGGTTTTTTGGCGTCTAGTTCTTTCGCACTATTATTTATAGTTGTTATTCTGAATCTAGTAAATCATCCTAAATTAATTGCCTTGTTAGAAAATAAAACATTTAATTTTTTGGGAAAAATTTCTTACGGATTATATATGTATCATCAAATAGTAATTGTATTTGTGTTAAATTTTCTGTTGAAATATAATATTTATAATTCTTTTTTTTTGTATGTTTTATCTATTGGTTTGACGGTATTGGTTGCCAAAATTTCCTATCGATTTTTGGAACAACCTTTCTTAATCAAAAAAGAAAAATTAGCTACTTTTAACAATCAAAAATGAACTTTCTATGAGTGTTTTAAATCACTTTATTGAAATAGCAGGAAGAAAAATCGGTTCTGATTTTCCTCCTTTAGTAATTGCCGAAATTGGTATTAATCACGAAGGCTCGTTGCAAGTGGCCAAAGAAATGGTAGATGCAGCCCATCGTGCTGGTGTTGAGCTGGTCAAACACCAAACCCATATTGTGGAAGATGAAATGAGTGGTGCTGCCAAAAAAGTAATTCCAGGTAATGCAGATGTTTCTATTTATGAAATAATGGAACGTTGTGCCTTAAATGAAGAAGAAGAATTAGAACTCAAAAATTACGTCGAAAGCAAAGGGATGCTATTTATATCGACTCCTTTTTCTCGAGCTGCCGCTAATCGATTGCGAAAGTTTGATATTCCAGCCTATAAGATTGGTTCAGGAGAATGCAACAATTATCCGTTGTTGGAACATATCGCTTCTTTTGGGAAACCTGTTATATTGAGTACAGGAATGAATACTATTGAAAGTATTCACAAAGCTGTGGCTATTTTTGATAGGTATAACGTTCCCGTTGCTTTGTTGCATACCACTAATTTATATCCAACTCCTATTCATTTGGTGCGATTTGGCGCAATGGTGGAAATGCATAATGCTTTTCCTGATAAAGTTTTTGGGCTTTCTGATCATACTTTGAATAACAATGCCTGTCTTGGAGCAGTTGCACTAGGAGCTAGTATTTTAGAACGTCATTTTACAGATACGATGCAACGAACAGGTCCTGATATTGTGTGTAGTATGAATGAACTAGCTACCAAGAATTTGATTTTAAGTTCCAATGAAATTTGGCATATGCGTGGCGGAACAAAACAACCTGCACGAGAAGAACAAGTTACTATTGATTTTGCCTTTGCTACAGTTTGTACTATTGCCCATATTAAAAAAGGGGAAATATTTACGAAGGACAATATTTGGGTCAAACGCCCAGGAACAGGAGAAATCTTAGCGGAGCATTTTGATAGTGTTCTGGGGAAAGTAGCGACTAGAAATATTGAAAATGATGAACAGTTAATATGGAAGGATATTTGTTAATAAGAATTGAGGTTGTCAAATCGAGCGCAGTCGAGATTCTTTTTTTAATAAAGAACCTGAAAAATTTTAAGAATTAAATGAAAAAAATTTTATTCCTAACTGGAACCCGTGCTGATTTTGGTAAAATAAAATCACTAATTCAAGTTCTTGAAAAGCAAGAGGGATTTGAAGTTTTTGTGTTTATTACAGGGATGCACTTGCAAAAAGAGTATGGTTATACGTTAATTGAAATTGAAAGATGTAATTTCAAAAATGTGCATACATTTGAAAATCACACCCACGAAACCACTATGGATTTAACCTTAGCTAAAACTATCGAGGGGCTTTCGACTTATGTAAAAGAAATCCATCCAGACTTGATTGTAGTTCACGGAGATCGAGTAGAAACCTTGGCAGGAGCAATAGTAGGTTCGTTAAACAATATTTTGGTAGCCCACATTGAAGGAGGAGAGGTCTCAGGAACAGTTGATGAATTGATTCGTCATAGTGTGAGTAAATTAAGTCATATTCATTTTGTTTCCAATGCAGAAGCTGCCCAGCGATTGCAACAAATGGGAGAAATAAAATCGTCTATTTTTACCATCGGTTCTCCTGATCTTGATATTATGTTTTCGGATGCTTTGCCCAGTTTAGATCAAGTTAAAAATTATTACCAAATTCCTTTTGATGCTTACGCTGTCGTTATGTTTCATCCCGTAACCACCGAATCAAAAGAAATGAGACAATATGTCGATGATTTTGTGAATGCGTTATTAAAAGATACCCATAATTATGTAGTTATTTATCCCAACAACGATTTAGGAAGTCAAAGTATTATTGATGCCTATCAACAACTTAAAAGTAATTCTAGATTCCGGGTTTTTCCATCGTTACGTTTCGAGTATTTTTTGATCTTGTTGAAGAATAGCCAGTTCATTATTGGCAATAGCAGTGCAGGAATTCGGGAAGCACCTTATTATGGTATTCCTATTATTAATATCGGTACACGACAACAAAACAGGGCAGTGCACTCGGATATAATAAATGTGGACTACGACTCCAAAAGTATTGAAGATGCTTTGAAAAAGATTGATAGGCATGAGGTTCAAAATACAAATATCGATTTTGGTCAAGGAAATAGCGCTCAATTATTTTTGGAATCAATGAAAAAGCAAGATATTTGGGAAATCAATCACCAGAAACAATTTAGTGATATATAATGTCTAAAAATAAAATATTCATACTACTGCCAGACGGTATAGGCTTGCGCAACTTTGCTTATACTAGTTTTTATAAATTGGGAAAAGAACTAGGTTTTGATGTAGTATTTTGGAATAATACTCCTTTTTCATTGACCAATTTGGGATTTAATGAAATTAAAATAGAAAAAGCCAAGACACATCCATTGACTGATATTTATAAAAATGTGAAAATTCAAGTTGAATTGAATTTAAACATAAAAAATACAAATGACAATGTTTATAACACTTACCGCTTTCCGTTTTCGTATTCCACTTTAAAAAACACTATTAAAAGTGTAGCTGTTCAGTTATTATCTAAATTCTATTTTTCACAAAGCGGATTAACTAAAATTCGTGCTAAAATGAATAAAGAAGAAAGAAAAACACTTTATTATTGTCAATCTTTAGAAACTTTAAAAAAAGAAAAGCCAGCTTTGATCTTTTGTACCAATCAAAGACCAGTATTAGCAATTGCCCCCCTTCTTGCTGCTCAAGACTTAGGAATACCAACAGCCTGTTTTATTTTTTCTTGGGATAATTTGCCAAAAGCTACTATGGTAGTTGAAACGGATTACTATTTTGTATGGAGTGAATTAATGCGAAAAGAGTTGCTTTTTTATTACCCTTATATAAGATCGAATCAAGTTTTTGTAACGGGTACGCCACAATTTGAAACTCATTTTGATACAAGTAAATTATTTTCTAGAGAGGTATTTTTTAAGAATAATGGATTAGATTTAGATAAAAAATACATTTGCTATTCTGGAGATGATGTAACCACATGTCCTGACGATTCTCAATATCTTGAAGATGTGGCTTTATCTATTCGTGAGTTAAATAAAAAAGGATATGATTTAGGAATTATATTCAGACGTTGTCCTGTAGATTTTTCTTCACGTTTTGATAAAGTGCTCGCAAATTATAATGATGTTATTGTTTCTGTAGCTCCTAAATGGGAAAGAAAAGGGGAGATGTGGAATACAATTTTACCAACTCCAGAGGATGTCATTTTACAAGCAAATACAATTGTTCATACTGAGATGGTTATTAATTTAGGCTCTTCTATGGTATTTGACTACGCAGCACACAACAAGTCTTGTGCTTATATTAATTATGATGTTGATAATAAAGTGCTGCCAAATTGGTTCGTTTCAAAAATTTATAAATACGTTCATTTCCGTTCAATGCCTAATGAGAAAGCAGTAATTTGGTTGAATAATCCAAGTGAAATTGCATTTAAAATTGAAAAAGAATTAAATGATTCTAAAGAAACTGTTCGTTATGCTAAAAACTGGTTTGAAATAATAAATCAAAACCCACCACAAGAAGCTTCACAGCGAATTTGGGAGAGTATAAAAAAGATTATTCAATGAAAATAGCCTTTCTAACTCCCGAATATCCTCACGAAAAAATTAATCATACTGCGGGTATTGGAACCAGTATCAAAAACTTGGCGGTTGCCCTCGTTAAAAAAGGCTTTTCAGTAACCGTGATTATCTATGGTCAAAAGGAATCAACTGTTTTCGAGGAAAATGGAGTAACCATTCATCTAATTGAAGATAGAAAGTATTGTTTTGCGAAATGGTTTTTCTACAGAAAGTATATTCAAAAGTTTTGTAACAAAATCATAAGGGAACAAAATATCGATATTATAGAAGCACCAGATTGGACTGGAATTACCGCTTTTATGAAATTTCATATTCCTTTGGTAATTCGTTTTCACGGTAGCGATACTTATTTTTGTTATCTCGAAAAAAGGAAGCAGAAATTTAAAAATTTTTGGTTTGAGAAATTAGCTATTCAAGGTGCCAATGCCTTTATTACACCTACATCATTTGCTGGTGAATTATCAAAGAGACTGTTTGGAATAAAAAATAAAAAGATTCAAACCATCCATTATGGATTAGAACTTGAAAAATTTGAAAACTCCAATCCCGAAGTTTTTGAAAAAGGATTACTTTTATATATAGGAACCATTATTCGAAAAAAAGGCGTGCTAGAATTGACAGAAATTTTCAATTTAGTAAGACAACAACATCCCGAAGCTAGATTGGTCTTAATAGGAGGAGATTCCTCTGATATTGCAACACAATCCGAATCAACTTGGCAATTATTGCAACAACAATTTCAGGAGGAAGACTTAAAAAAAGTAACCTATTTGGGTAAAATCCCTTATCAAGGAGTGCAGGAATACATAAAAAAAGCACACGTTTGTGTGTTTCCTACTTTTGCCGAAACTTTAGGAATGGTTACGATTGAGTCTATGGCGATGCAAAAACCAGTGGTCAATAGTAATATTGGTTGGGCAAAGGAATTGATTATTGATGGAAAAAGTGGTTTTCTGGTGCATCCGAAAAATCACGTTGAATATGCAGCTAAAATCAATTCTATTTTAGCTGATAAGGATTTGGCAAAACAATTAGGAAAAAATGCCAGAAAACGCGTGGAATCTATTTTTGATATTAAAAATATTGCCGACGAAAACATTACCTTTTATAAATCTTTAATTGACTAAGTTTTGATAGTAGTTTATCATAGAAATAATCGAATTTCTAAAATTGTTTCAAATGGAAAAAAAACATTTTCATTTGATAAGAAAGAGACTATTGCAAATGGACTATTGCAATTGGCAATTCAATTTCCGCAATCGATAATAGTTTGGTGCGAAGAAGTATATCAAGAATATCTTAATTTAAAAGAAATACCATCGCTTTTTCATCATCATAAAATAATACTTTCCTATCATCAGAATGAAGTAGAATTTTTGGGTAGCACTATTGGTTATGTTGAGCAATCGCCTTTTATTAAAATAAATAAAAGCGTCACTTTTCCCACTTGGCAAATGAGTAGTGCTGTTGGAGGTGTTTATGCCGAAGTGCTTTTAGCATTGAAAGAGGAAATTTATTTGGATAAAAATTTTGATTATTTTTTATGTTCCTTAGCCAAATTGGCTATGCCAAAGGGGTTGTTGTGTTATTCAGAACCTAATCTTTTAAAAGAGAAGCCGAAAGAATTTGCATCAAATACAAGTAGTTTTACTGTTTTTCGTTTTGTAAAGCAACATTACAAAACCCAATGGGTGTTTTTATTATTTTTTAATATATTTCTATACGAACAAAAATTTCCTATTCTGCCTTTTCTCTTTTCTTTTTTCTATAAAAATAGAACTAAGGCAACTATTAATTTGGATGGTATAAAAATACAATCTTCCAAAAAAGTGGTGAATCAAGCTACAGTAGATGTCATTATTCCAACGATTGGGAGAAAGAATAATTTATACGACGTTTTAAAGGATTTAAAAGTACAAACACATTTACCAGCAACTGTCATAATTGTAGAGCAAAATCCTGATGAAGAGAGTAAATCTGAATTGGATTATTTGACCAATGAAAAATGGCCTTTTAAAATAGAGCATATTTTTATTCATCAAGCAGGAGCTTGCAATGCTAGGAATTTGGCTTTAAATCAAATTCAAAGTGAGTGGGTATTTTTGGCAGATGATGACATCCGGATTGATAATGATTTCATTGAAAAGACTTTTGAAAAAATTAATAGTTTTGGAGCAAAAGTAGTTACTTTAAAATGTTTTCAAAAAGGACAAAGTCAACCTCTTACAACTATTTTTCAATGGATAACTTTTGGTTCTGGATGTAGTTTTGTGTTTGCAGATAGCCTTCGATATTGTAAATTTAAAATGGGTTATGAATTTGGTTATGGAGAAGACGGTGATTTTGGAATGCAATTGCGAAATCTGGGTCAGGATGTATTATTTTTACCAGAGCCGAGTATTCTTCACTTGAAAGCCTCTATGGGTGGTTTTAGGACAAAGCCTGTTTTGCAATGGCAAAACGAAAATATTCAACCGAAACCTTCGCCTACAGTGATGTTATATCAAATTTTGCACAATACAAGAGAACAACAACTAGGCTATAAAATTATTTTATTTTTTAAATATTATCGACTTCAAAAAATCAAAAACCCTTTGAAGTATTATTTTAATTTTCAAAAACAATGGAAATCAAGTATATTTTGGGCTAATCAATTAAAAGCAAAAAATGAAGTTTAGTCTCATTATTTGCACCTATATGCGTCCTCAATCGGTATTGCAATTGTTGCAATCGGTTCAGGAGCAAACTTTATATCCCAATGAAATTCTCATTATTGATGGTTCGACCAATGATGAAACGGAATTAATCCTAGCCGAAAATCCATTTCCTAACGTACATTATTTTGCTGTTTCGCCCGAAAATCGGGGTTTGACCAGGCAAAGAAATTACGGTATCGAACGTGTAGGATCAAGTCGCAACTTGACCCTTAATGAAATCGAAGTGGTTTGTTTCCTTGATGACGATACGATTTTAGAAAAGGATTATTTCAAAGAAATCATTCAAACCTTTGAAGCCAATCCAAGTATTTCAGGAGTGGGTGGAGTTGCTATTAATGAAAACAGTTGGACTTTAGCAGAAGCTAACAAAATTTACAGTAAACATCGTTATATTCAAAGGGATGGTTATGTTTATAAAGAAGGACAACGCAATGTAGTTCGCAATTATTTAGGACTACAGTCTCATCTTGAACCAGGACGAATGCCAGA
>NZ_JAQTPQ010000144.1 GCF_028712645.1 Flavobacterium sp.
AAAACCAGTAATTCCTGCATTATTTACTAGAATATCCAATTTTCCATATTTTGTTTTGATGTACTGAGACGCTTCAATCCAATCTTGTTCTAATTTTACATTTAGGGGAAGGTATTCACATTTACCGCCTAATTCTTCAGAAACTATAATTCCCTCATAATTGCTAATATCTGATAGTATTACGGTTGCTCCTTGCAGGTGAAATACTTCAGCTATTGCCTTTCCTATTCCTCTTGATGCTCCTGTTATTAGGGCAATTTTATTTTCTAATCTCCTCATCATATTAAAAAGAAGTTTTATGGATTTTTTTCAATACTTTATTTTTTTAAGTTCATTGTACTTACATATTCTAATGCCAAATTATTCATAAGAAATTTAGTTAACGTATAGTTTTTGGCAGTAATTGACTTGACCAATTCGTTGTTTTCCACAATATAATATTTGAACCCATTGACATACTCTTTCGGAATTTTTAGGGACTCAATAAAATAACTTTCTTCAAATAAATTATTTAATTTATTGATTGTAATTTCTTTGCGTTCTACTTTGATTTCTTTTTTTAGCCTCGTTGTCCTGCCAGAAATAGCATTCAAAATACCATCAACCGAAACAGCGTTGTTTGTCCCAAATTGATTTCCCCCGCCAGTAGCCGTGTATAATCTTCTTTCTGCAGGAGTATATTTTTTTTGATTATTTCCGACTATTCCCAAGCTTATTGCGTTTATGTTTTTGTAATCGACTATTTTAACTTCATCTAATTGAAATGTTGCATTTTCTAATTTTATTATAAATAATAAGTTGTTGAAATCTTCTTTTTTTAATTCTATTTTTAACCTTTTAAATTGAATGGAAGTAATCGTTAATGTATCTCCAACATTTGCTACGATTGAAAACATACCGGCAATATCTGTTGTAGATGAAACATTAGAGTTTAAATTCTTTATATTTATTCCTTCCAAATCAGTAGCGTTTGCACTGATTTTTCCTATCAAAAACTTTGGCATAGTATCTTGCGCATTCATCCCTTGCAAGACGATTAAGAATAATAGACAATATTTTATTTTTAAGAACATTAAGTAGATAGAGAGATTTGTCAGAGGTTGTTTATTTTTTGCAATAGGTATCAATTTATGAACTCCTCCTCACTTTTTTGTTCGTCGGTCTTTATTTGCCCCAAAACAGCTAAACTATTAAATAGTATCGTAAAAAATATAATTGTATTTCTCATTATGAGTTGTTGTTTATAATTAAAAATGGAATTCTATAATCCTGCTATTCTTGCTGTTTTTTTGTTTGATGCTATTTTTATTAAATTTAAAATAATTTGTTTGACTATTTATTAATTTTTAAAATCCACTTTTTAGCTCCGCATTCATTGGAGGTTGAATTCCTAGCAGCTTTGCGACCGTTGGTGCTATTTGTAGCGAATACATATTTATTATTTCCTTTTTTGGAACATCTGGACCAATTGCATAAAAAATAGGTTGTCCTTCGCGTAAAGTTGCTATGCAACCGTGAACGCCTCTTCCGGTTTCGTTCATTGTACCATTCAAGAGAAAATTTTTGGTTGCTTGGTTTTCATTCTCAAACATTTTTGGGTCAAAAGAGTTTTGCACCAGAAAGTTTACCTCTGGAAGGAATTTATCGGATATGGAGTAGCCGGGCTTACAGCTTACAAATAAATCGCCTGAATACTCTGCGTTATATAGTCCATATTCTTTTTGCTGTTGCTGATTGGCAACAAGTTCAAAAATGGGTTCCCCTGTTTTATTGTCTTTTAGTGATTTTAGAGCATCAGTCAATCGGTTTAAATAGCTTTTAAAATCAAGAGTTTTAATTTTTTCTTTATTGATGTAAATGTGAGCCGAATTTCCGCTAGATGTAGCTGTTATATTTTGCTTACTATCATTGAAACCGGCTGCTTCAAAATAATTATTAAGTAATAAAGTACTGTGAATGGGTATCATACCGTGGTCGGAAAAAATAATTAAATTAGTTTCTTTTGGCAAAGCATTAATAATTTCAAGCAAATAGGCATCTATTTTTTGAAATCGTTTTTCAATAATTTCAGCATAAATTTTAGGTCGGTTTCCGTTATCCGCTTTGTAATCTATTTGACGAGGATTTGTAAGTGTGTATCTGTGTTGGACATCGTCAAGGGTAGAAAAATAGCCGAACAAAAGATCCCATTCCTTTTCTTTCATTCCCGCTAGAATTAAATTTTTTGAATATTTTGAGAGCTTATCTAATTGTTCCAACCAAATTTGTTCAGTAATCAAGCCAGAAGTTTGTTTTCGGTTTTCGGGTTCTCCAGGCCATAAACCACATACTGATTGTAGTTTTTCTAGAAATCCATTTGGTGCCCCATATACTTCAGCAGGAGCAGTCATAAATAATTGAAATTTGCCTGTTTTTTCATCTGATTTTAATATTCTAAAAGAGGTATTGAATTTTTTGCCCTCTTTTTCTATTTCCATTCCTGACCAATTTTGAGTATCAATTGTTGTCATATAGCCATTTTTGAGGTCATCATCTGTATCAACAATAATTTCAGTAAGTTGATTTGGCAGGTACATTGGATTGAACATTCGATCTTTGAGATACAAATAGAGTGGGATTTTGAAGTTGCCTGAAATTTCAAAAACAGCTTTAGATGGGCTTTTTGTTGTTGATTTTAGTTTAATAAAACTTTCAACATCTCTACTATTGATAGTTGTGTCAGTTACTTGTAGATCAATAATTAGTGAAGGGCCACAAATATTGGGATACATGTGCATATAATCGGTCATTCTGTTTTTGTTGGTATAGTCAATTCCGACTCCTGCTAAAGTCATCACTTTTTTCCCTTGGCGCATCGCTGCTTGAAAAATTGTTTCGGAAGCAATAGGTTGATTAAATGCTAATAGATTTGGACTATTCCAGTTTTGGTTATTATTCCGAAATCTGTTTCCAACAATTCCAGTTTTAGAAGGAGAAGCTCCTGTAAAAATGGAAATATGAGAAGGGCCTGTCGAAGCGACGTTTATAGGTAAAACAGTTGACGCAAAGGCTCCATTTTTTTTCATTTTTGCAAAGGCTCCATTCGGTGGGAGTACACCATTTTCAAGGAATTTATCAATCATAAAGTCAGGGGTTCCGTCTATTGAAATCATAACGACTCTTTTTTTAGGGATTTGTGCATTTGTCTGATTGTTTATTGAAAATATTAGTATTAATAACAGTCCATTTAGACCTATTAAATTAAATAATTTCTTACTGTAAAATTTGATTTTGATTTTTTGTACTGACATAATTTTTAGATTTTTTTTAATGTAAAATTATTGTCGATACAATTTTTAATCGCTATCAATTAGATAATATAACTACCATTTTGATAATTGCTTCTATATTCTGTTGGTGTTATATTAGTATGTCGTTTAAAAAATCTAGTTAAATGATTGGATTCGGAGAAGTTAATCAAACTAGCAATCTCATTTACATTTAGTTTAGAGTATAACAATAAAGACTTGATTTCAAACATCACAAACTCGTCTATCATTTCAGTACTGGTTATCCCAAATTGTTTTTTTACACATTTATTTAGTGTTATTCTGCTCACGCCCAGCTTTTGAGAATAAAAATCGATTGATCTGTTATTTCTGACCTCACCTTGTAAAAGCTGTTTAAACATAAAAGCTGTTGTATTGTTTTCTGTTTCCGATGATAACTGATGTGTTTCTGAATACAATCGATTCAATTTTATTAGAGTAAAATATAATAGAGATCGAATAATATGTTCACTATCCGATTTGAATTCTTTTAATTCAAGAAGTATATCTTGAAAGACCTCTTGAAATTTAAATAATTGTGTGTTGGTAATTTTAATTGACAATGGTTTAGCTTTATTATAAAAATACTGTAGTTTGAAAGAGAATAGTTTATCTGAAAAAAAAATAGACAAAAAGTCATCTTTAAAAAATAAAAAATGGCAACTTATCTTAGATTTATCTACAAACCATTTTCTGTTTTGGAAAGGAGAAATAAAAATTAGGGTATTGTTATCTATGTTAATTTTTTGATTATCAAGTTCTAAAAAACCGTTTCCAGTTGTGAAAAATATAATTTCATAAAAATCTGTGTTATGTATTATGGGTTCAAAAAAATAGTTTGGTATATCATTATAACTACCAATGTCCATTAGTAATTCTCTGTCATACTTGTTTTTTACAAAATGGAAATGCTTCATATTCTTATCAATATAATATTGTTTATTTCTTTGAATATATTCAAAATTCCAGCCGATATAAACTCTATGAAATTATACAATTTTAGATTATTTCTATTTTTTGGGGCCATTTGAAAGCATACCAAACAATGAGTGCTGTGATTGTACTTTCTATAATTGCATAAAAAACATAAAAAGCACGCCAAGGTTCGATTGATGTAAAGGCAATTAATAACATAATAAATGTAAAAAACAGGCCAAAAACGATATTTAATACTCGGTTTATGCTAGGTTTTAATAGTATAGAAAAAACAACCATTACAACAGGAATGGCTAATAATACCGCTGCAAAAAACAGGTTCATAGGACTATCTAATAAGTTTTCGCCATTCACTAATCCTTGCGTTTTATTAGGAATATACAACTCAAAATAATCGCCATACAAATAGATTAATGTTACAGATGTCCACAACAATGAAAGTTTGATTTTGATATTTATTTTGAAATCTTGTAAAGTATTTGAATTCATAGGGTGGTTATTGAGGATTAACTATAATTTTATTTTATTTGTTCAGATTTATTTGTTTCAAACAAGTTGTGTGGCTTTTCTTTGAACTTTTCATTGAATAGAATAGATGTTAATAATACAAAAGCGATAAAAATTAAAATAACTGCTAACTGAATTTTAGATGTTTTTTGAATTTCTTGTTTTGCTTTTAAATCACAAACTTCGCCTGGACAATATTGTGCTTTTTCTTTATTGAAAATTGTATAAATTTTGCATCCCAAGCAAATGCCAAAAGCTGTTTCGAAAAACATTAAAATCAAGCATATTAAGCAAACAATTCCAGTTATGTAACTAAAGGAATTTATAATTACCATTAAAACAAACATTGTAGCTGATAAAACTAAACCAATGTACCAAGCAAATTTTTTTTGTTTTGCTCCCACATATTCTGGATTTTGATTGCTTACAATTAAGCGACCAAGGACTAGAATAGGAGAAAATTTAGGATTGACAAACAGCCGGATACTAAAATCGGTTAGAAAAATTATTAATACATATTTAATTGGCACAAAGTTTCCCTTAAATAGTATTAGCATTAATGAAATGAATGTTGCCAAAAACATTATTCCAGTGGCAGCACGAACTTCTCTTTCATTTAAAACAGGAATGGTATATCCCTCAACATTTTCTCCAAATTGTAAAATCATTTATGTTTTAGTTTTTTAAGTTTATCTATAGATTATTGGACAATTTTTTGCAAATTTTGTTACAATAAGTTTGAAATTAATAACTTTATATGATGATAGTTATGTATTAATTTTGCATTTTCCTTTCAGAAATTAATATCGATACCAAAACACATATCAATAAGAAATTATACTCCATTCCGTTTCTTCCACCACCTACCACAAACCACCCTTCTTGATAATGGACTAAAATAATTCCCATTATTAATATTAAAATGTTAAGAATACAAACTGGTTTAATGTATTTGTTGATAAGCAGCAAAATTGCTCCAAATAGATGTGTGAGTTTTATAGCCCAAGCAATAGGAACACCAAGTGGTGCAAAACCTATTTGGTTTAGGAACAGATTTCCAAAATCGTTTATTCCATTATTAAACATTCCAAAAACACTATGTGTTATAAAAATAATTGCTATAGCAATACGTAAAATGAGTGAGTTGTTTCGATTTTTCATAAGTAGATGTTTATTGATTAGTATTGGTGTCACTATTACATTTTGTTTTCTTGTTTTATATTTTTTTTTTATCATTAAGAATCACAAAAAAATCAATATGCGTATAAGCAGAATTAGTTTAATTCACCGCTTATAAATGGTCTAATTTTGTTTTTATTTGATAAAGATAGCGTATTATAAAAAGTATTCATTTTTTGTTCAATATAAGTAATTCGAACAACTCTCAAAACGGGTTCATTATTCAATTTTGTAGCTCTCACCATAACCCCAAGTAATTGCCCGTTTTCATTAAACACTCCTCCGCCACTCATACCCGCAATAGCATCTGTATTTGCCAAAAATTCTACTTCTGGATTGTATGGAATATCTCCTTCAGCATCCCCCTTAACTTTTAGAGATTGTATTATATTATCTGCCTCTGTATCTGAATATACTTTACCTGCAGAAACAGCCCCATTAGGATATGTGGCTTTATCTTGAGGATAACCAATAGCAATAACAATTTGATTGGCCTCGACAACTGACCAAGTTTGAGCAGCTCGTGTCCTGTTATTTGGATCATACATTTGCAGAGGAATTGAAGTTTGGACAAAATTTGGATAATTACCAAAACCGTTATCAATAATTCTCTGGTTATCAATTATACCCAAATAAAAATCATCTTTTGGAAGTATAGTTGTATTTGTAGCATTTGATGGTATAAGAGGGTGATAAAGACCAAAGTTTGCGCTCAATTCATTTGATAAACTTACATTGCCATTTGCTGATGGAATTTTCGAACCAAGGAATATGCCATTATTATTTGCAGTTATATCAATAAATTCTTCATTTAAAGAAGGCCAAGTGTTTATTCCGTAAACGTGATTAGCCGAAAGAAATAAGCCTAATTTATAATCATTTTTTTTGCTCCAAATCACTTTGCTTCCAGAACCATTAGTTCCAACACTACCTCTTATTTTATTTATTAGGTTTACGAAATCTGTATTCGAATTATTTAAAGCCTCTTCAAGTTTAATTAGATTGGTTTCAACAATTCCGGTAGGAGGATTGGGAGTAGGGGTAGAATTATCCTTTGAGCAACTAATAGCAATAAATATAGGAGTTAAAAATATCCAAATTAAATTTATAGTGTATTTCATAAGTTCATTTATTTAGAAGATGTACAAATTGTAAAAAGGTTGCTTTTAAATCTTAACAAACTCCAATTTTTTTGTAATTCATTCTCAAAATTATCCATTAGTATTGGGGGAAATATGATTTTGAAAAGGAGAATAAGGTATAGTTTTGTTATTGCCAATTTGCTTTGAAAAGATAACAGCTGATAGTATTGCAATACTAACACTAGAAAAAAATTAAAAAAACACCCATTTAGTTGTTGTTTTTTAGTTTTCTAATCCAAATTTATTAACGGGAAAGGTTTTTAATAGTGATGAAATATTAAGCACAACTATTTTTTTGTTTTAAATTAAAATTTTAGCACTAATTTTGTAATAACCATTATTTAAGCAAAAGGGCATTATTTTATAAAACTAAAGATTCAATGGATAGCTTACTAATTCAAAACCATTTAAAAATGAATGCCCTATGCTTAAAAAATTAATTTTTTTCTAATTATATTTTTGTAATGTTCAATTTGTCTTATTAAATTCTGACACAAAAATCATAATTAGGAAAATAAAAAATGGACTTGCGTGTAAGCAAGCACTTATTTTTTTATTTCACTTTGCTTTTATTATTTGTTTCAATTCCAAGCAAACCCAATTGTATATAATACTATCTTTTAGATTTTATCGTAGATATAGAAAATTTCGGTTTATTATTGACGTACCACTATTTTGAGCAGTACATTAAACATTAGTACGAAATAAACATAAATTGGTTTATTCTATTTTCGTTCTTCAACACCTTTTTTTACTTTTTAATTAATTTGATGATTTTAATTCCTTCATCCGTTTGAATTTTCAAATAGTACAAGCCATTTGCAAATGTTGACAAATCAATTGAAGAGTTATTATTGTTTATTTTAAGGTCTATTATTGTTTGCCCCATTGTGTTGGTAACGCTTATTTCATTTATATTACTTTTTGCACTCAGAAATACCAGACCCTCACTTGGTATAGGGTAGGCAACAGTTGATAGATTATTAAATGAATTTGTTCCTAAAGTGACAGAAACAGTAACTTCAAAAGGTACACTAGGACATTCATTGCTTGTAGCTACAGCATAATAAGTAGCTCCATTTATTAAAATAGTCTCAATTGGAAGTGGATTGATACCTGAATTTGCATCTGAAAATGAAACATACCAAATGACATCAATTGGATTAACAATTAAATCATCGAGAGTAGCATTATTTACATTAAAAGTTTGAACGGATTGACCCGTAGGAGTAGGTGTTGAGTTAACAGTGATTGTTATTGTGGTAGTTGTTGCACATTGCCCTGATGATGGTGTAAACGTATAGGTTGTGGTTTGTGTATTATTTAATGCAGGCGACCAAGTTCCTGTTATACCATTATTGGAAGTTGTTGGTAATGCCGATAAAGTTGCGCCTGAACAAATTGGATTTACTGCAGTGAATGTTGGTGTTATATTTGGATTGACTGTAATAGTTAAACTTGCTGTTGTAGCACATTGACCTGATGATGGTGTAAACGTATAGGTTGTGGTTTGTGTATTATTTAGTGCAGGCGACCAGGTTCCTGTTATACCATTGTTGGAAGTTGTTGGTAAAGCAGATAAAGTTGCGCCTGAACAAATTGGATTTACAGCAATGAATGTTGGTGTTATATTTGGATTAACAGTGATTGTTGTTGTGGTAGTTGTAGCGCATTGCCCTGATGTTGGTGTAAACACATAGGTTGTAGTTTGTGTATTATTTAGTGCAGGCAACCAAGTTCCAGTTATACCATTGTTGGAAGTTGTTGGTAAACCCGATAAAGTTGCGCCGGAACAAATTGGATTTACGGCAGTGAATGTTGGTGTTATATTTGGATTAACTGTA
>NZ_JAQTPQ010000145.1 GCF_028712645.1 Flavobacterium sp.
AATGGTTGGTAAATAATTCGGTGATTTCCTCCCAATCTTGGTTTGGAACCAATCGCATCGAAATTTTGGCGAAAGCCTGACTTGCAATAACTGTTTTAGCTCCTTCTCCTGTATATCCGCCCCAAATTCCGTTGACGTCAAGTGTTGGTCGGATTGAATTTCTTTCATTGGTTGTATAACCTTTTTCGCCATAAATGTCATTTAAGTCCAATGCTTTTTTGTAGTCTTCTAAATTGAAAGGTGCTTTTGCCATTTCTGCTCTTTCTTCTAGAGATAATTCTTCTACTTTATCGTAAAAACCAGGAATAGTAACGTGGTTATTTTCATCGTGAAGCGAAGCAATCATTTTTGCCAGAACATTTATAGGATTAGCCACTGCACCACCATACAATCCAGAATGCAAGTCTCTATTTGGTCCTGTAACTTCGACTTCTACATAACTCAAACCACGCAATCCAGTAGTAATTGAAGGTTGTTGATTGGAAATCATTCCCGTATCCGAAATTAAAATCACATCGTTTTTTAGTTTTTCTTGGTTGCGTTCTACAAACCAACTTAAACTTTTAGAGCCAATTTCCTCCTCGCCTTCAATCATGAATTTCACGTTGCAAGGCAAAGTGTTGGACTGCACCATATATTCCAATGCTTTCACGTGCATATACATTTGGCCTTTGTCGTCGCAAGAACCACGTGCAAAAATCGCACCTTCGGGATGAATGTCTGTTTTTTTGATGATAGGTTCAAATGCAGGCGAAGTCCATAATTCGATTGGATCGGCTGGCTGCACGTCGTAATGTCCGTAAACCAAAACCGTTGGTAAATTTTTGTCGATAGTTTTTTCGCCATACACAATTGGGTTTCCGGGTGTGTCACAAATTTCTATAAAATCACAGCCTGCTTTTTCTAAACTTGCTTTAACAGCGTTGGCAGTTTTGATAATATCTTGATGGTAAGCAGCGTCAGCACTTACGGAAGGAATTTTCAACAATTCGACTAATTCGCTAATAAAACGGTCTTTGTGCTGTTGAACGTATGCTTTTATGGTTTCCATATTTTGTTAAATTTTAATACTTTCAAAAGTACAAAAAAGAGACTGAATATTTTTGAATAATTTCCTTTGAAAGTAAGAAGATATGTTTATATTTGCACTCACAATTTTGCGGGTATGGTGAAATTGGTAGACATGCCAGACTTAGGATCTGGTGCCGCAAGGCGTGTAGGTTCGAGTCCTATTACCCGCACCTAATTCCCTAACTATCAATTAGTTAGGGATTTTTTATTTTTACTTTAGTCAGTATTTAGTCAGTAACCTCGAAAAAACTAAATATTTATTGTCTTTTAGGACTCCAAAGAAATTAATTTTGTTCTCTTTTAAGACCTAATTTACTATAACATATAAATTTCATTCCCTTTACTTTTTTAACTTTGTTGTAATTTCCCGACTTCGACATTGAAAGGAACTACAAAATTTATATTATATAGTAATAAGAAACACTTCTAATATTAAACAAATGATACCAACAGAATTTGAAACAACAAGAAGTATAAATGATAAATATAGTCGTAATATTTATGAAATGACACAAGGCTGGGATTCTGATGATTACAGGTTTGGTGTATATGAATTTGAAGACACAATTAATCCTGATACTGGAAATTCCTATGGTTATGATATAACTACAAGCTTTGATAAAGAGTATAATAAATTTGTGGATGAAGGGAAATATTTTATTGGTTGTCCATTCAATATATATGAATCAACTTATCTTGAACGATTAGAGAATTTCATTAATGATAATGTTAAAGATTTGTTTAATGAATCGCATTTTGTGAAAACGGAATTGATGGATACTTTAGAGTATAATGTTGATTCAATATTAGGAAAGGATATAAGAGAACAGCTAAATAAATCCATTTCCAGAAGAAAAGAGTTTCTAATTCAAAGATTAGAATCATTAGGGTTTCTTTATAAAGTAAGAAAAAATGAATATGGAAAAATAATAAGCGTTGGTAAAAAAGGAATTCAAAAGGTAATTGAGCAAGAGTCTGCTTTAGACCTAAGTGATACAAGTTTGAATGAAAAAATAATTTATTTAAGGTTATTAGGGATATACGATTATTTATCATCCAAACAGCCATTTAATATGTCCAAAAACGCATTAGCAACCGTAATTAGTGCAATAACTAGTGAGAAAGCAACATCTATTCAATCAGCAATAAATCCAATCGACAATCCCAGTACTAGTCAAAAAAACAACCCATTGGAGAATGAAAAAAAGGTTCTAGAAATCAAGTTAAAATTAATTGAATTAGGGTTTAAATTGTAAGATTCAATGCTATTCAATTTATTTAGGGAATCCCTAATTATTACCTAAAGTTTCTTGCACCCATATTTAATTTAAATCATTTTAATATGGGAACATTACAACTTATTGAGGTAACACCTCAACAGCTACAAGAAGAAATTCTAAAAGGAATTAAAGCACAATTAAAAGAGTTTGCTAGTCTTTTTAAAACACCACAAGAAGAGTATTTAACTCGTGAAGAAACAGCCAAACTCTTAAAAGTAGACCTAAGTACATTATGGCACTGGAAGAACAAAGGAATACTAGTTCCTTATGGTCTTTCCAATCGGGTGTATTATATGAGGTCAGATGTCGATAAAGCAATGGTAAAACTTAATTAGTATAATTAGATGAAATCATTTGCCGTATTGATACCAGAGGGATTGGACATCGAAGATTTAGTAAGTGTCCATTCTCCAAATCTTGACCCAGACTATTTGAAATATCTAATTCATTTGGTGTTAAGCAAGATAGCATTTACATATAAGGAAAATGATTCTAAAGAACGAATCAAATTTTCAGGTATTAAGGAGGTGTATAAGCCAATTAATTCAAAAAAAATACTTGTAGCACACGCAAAACATAAAGAACACATAGATTTTTTGAGGGCTAACAGTTTTAAATTTACTTTAAGAAAAAGCAGAACAAGGTATGAAGAAATTGAGTTAAGCGTTTTCTATAGTAAGAGGTTTATACAGGGTAAAACATCATATAGTTATAAGTTGAATCCTATTTTTTTAAAGCAACGGCTAAAAGTGGAATATATAACAGCCCCTAAACTTATAAAGAAAGTTAAAGACTCCTTTACAGTTTTGCCAAGTGTAGTAAGAAATGGTAAATATAGATTTCTAGGCAAGTATTTTGATAAAGACAGGCTAAAAATCAATTTTGATGAAGCAGTGTGTTTTTGTGAAGAAAGATATTTGGAGCATAAAGACTATGGTAAATACGTTAATGAGCTTAATCAATTGGTCGATTTAAAAAATGGTTGTTATAGGATTTATAATGTTCTTGACAAGGATGGAAGAATCCATTCGAACATTACCAAATTGCCTAAGGTTTACAGAAGGTTTTTAACTTATGATGATAAAAAACTAGCCGAAGTTGATTTAAGCAATTCAATCATCTATTTTATAGCTATGATAATTAATAATCATATTAAAGAAGATAGAATTAATATCAATTACTCTCTTAATCCACTAACTGTTGCAAAAACTCTCGAAAGCCTTGATATGATTGAGAAGGAACTGCTAGAAGAAAAATCTGTTTCGGGTGAATTCTATGAGTTGTTCATTAGTGACTTTAAAAGCACTTTTAATTGGTACAAGTTAAAATGTATGTTTAAATCAGTTTCTAATGACGAATTTAATGGTTCGTATAAACAGGTTCGTAAAATTGCCAAAAAATACTTGTTGGCGATGATTTTTGCTGACATAGACAGCTATAAAGAAGTTCAAGATATTTTCAGGAAGAAATTCCCAAATCTATTAGATGCGTTGATTTTGTTTAAGAAAAAGTTTGGCTACAAGTCTTTATCTTATCTGTTGTTTCAGATGGAATCTTGTTTGATGTTGGATAAAGTGGCGAGAAGGTTTAATGCCAGACACTGGAGGGTAGCTCCCATATTTAGTTTGCACGATTGTTTGATAACTACAGTAGATTACGAACGTAAACTCGAAATAATTCTCAAGGAAGTTTTTATAGAAGAGTTTGATATTGCTCCAAAAGTTGAAACAGCACCTTGGTGATTACTTAAAAATGTGTGGAATAAAAAAACACTAAACTTGCTACATAGAGTTTAGTGTTTTTTAATATATGCTAATTTGTGTCCATTAAAACACCATTAATTATCGTCTAAACTGCTGGTATACTTTTTTCAACATATAATCCTTTACAATATTTCCAAATTCTTTATCATTCATCATTTTGGTAAAAATATCCTGATTCTGTTCCATTCTGCTTATGGTAGTGTCCATAAATTTATCTTCAAAACCATATTTAAAATTCTCCATTGTATTGGATTTGGCTTGTAGACCTAGACTATCATCTGCAATCAGTTCTTCATATATTTGGTCAAAATAGAGTTTGTCAGCGGTGCTAAATTCTGTTCCGAATTTTTTATTCAAAACATCGATTATTTCAGATAATGCCACTTGGTCTTCTTTGGATAATCTGATTCCAGCTTCACCACCACCTTCCAATTCATAAACAGCTTGGTCTTCCATTACAATATTATTTTCCGCTATCTTTTGAAGTCGGTAATATTCCAATGAAACTTCGTCACCCAATTTGAATTTATCGTTTTCACTAGTTCTGGGTAACTTTTTATACAGGAATCGGGTGTAGGTAAATAACTTTTCTAATTCAACATCCGAAAACGGCATAATTTGGGTCAAAAACGAATAGGTTCTATTGAAGCTTTGCAGTGTGTTTTTAAAATCTTCCTGTGTTATTTCTGTTCCAATAACATCGTCTTTGGAATTTTCTAATGGTAATTGTTTGAATCGTTCCACTGCTGGGTCAATGTAAGAATTCAATTTGCCTTGCTCCGAAACTGATAGTGTTTTGGCAGATTTAAAAAACACATTGCAGAAATTATTTATCTCTGATTCCCAGATAATATTTGCTTTTTCAATCTCTCCTTTTAAATCATACAAATGATTGGGGTCTGAGTTTTCTTTGATGGATGTAAGCTCATAATAAGGTTGAAACGAATTCAAAATTTCATCGGTGTCATTGGCAAAATCCAGCACAAATGTGTCCTCTTTCCCAGCACACATCCTGTTTAATCTGGATAGTGTTTGAACCGCTTTCACACCTGATAATTTTTTATCTACATACATTGTATGCAATAAGGGCTGGTCAAATCCTGTTTGATATTTGTCAGCAACCAACAATAATTGGTATTCATCGGATGCAAATTTCTTTGGGAGCATTTTTTCGCTAAAACCATTTAATTCCACTTCTGTAACACCTTCTGGGGCAAAGTTGTGTATCACTTTTCCAGAAAATGCAACAATGGTTTTTATGTCTTTGTATCCTTTTTCTTGGATGTATTTATCAAATTCTTCTTTATATCTCACTGCGTGAAGTCGAGAGCTACTCACCACCATTGCTTTGGCTTTACCACCAAGTTTTTTGGAGACTATTTGTCTAAAGTGTTCCACCATTACTTCCGTTTTTTGAGCTAAATTATGTGGGTGCAAAGACATAAATCTTGCAATGGCTCTGGATGCTTTTTTCTTATTTACTTTTGGGTCATCTTCAATCTCTTTCGATAATTTGAAATAGGTTTTATAAGTGGTGTAATTCTTCAACACATCTAAAATAAAACCTTCTTCAATGGCTTGTTTCATTGAATATAAATGAAACGGTTCTGGCTTGCCATTGCTTCCCATAGTTCCAAATACCTCTACTGTTTTTGGCTTTGGTGTTGCAGTGAATCCAAAGAAACTGAGATTGGTTTGTTTCCCACGTGCCAACATAGATTTTCTTATTTCATCTTCGGCATCTTCTTCCAATCCTGAGTAAGCTTCATCTTTTTCAGCTTCTTCCAATGATTTAGCTGAAAGTACTTCTTTCATTTTTTTGGTTGCTTCACCACCTTGAGAGGAATGGGCTTCATCAATAATAACCGCATATTTTCTGGAGGGCAATTCCCCGATTTTATCCAGAATAAATGGAAATTTTTGAAGTGTGGTAATTATGATGTTTGAACCAGCTGAAAGTGCATCGGCAAGTTGTTGTGAATCCTTGTCTATTTTCTGAACCACACCATCTTTGTGTTCAAACTGATAAATGGTAGTCTGCAACTGTGAATCCAATACTTTACGGTCAGTTATTACAATTACCGAATCAAAAATTCTATTGTTTGCATCATCGTGAAGACTCGATAATCTGTAAGATAACCAAGCAATTGAATTGGATTTTCCTGAACCAGCAGAATGTTGAATCAAGTAGTTTTTACCAGCTCCATTAGCTTTGGCATCATTGGTAATTTTTCGTACCACTTGCATTTGATGGAATCTTGGAAAAATGATAGCTTCTTTTTTCTTTTTAACCCCATTCATTTCAAATTCTTCCACACTTAGGTGAAGGAATTTACTAATAATATCCATGAAGCTGTCTTTCATCCAAACTTGCTCCCACAAATAAGAAGTTCTGTAACCCTCTTTATTAACTGGATTTCCAGCACCATTATTACTTCCTATGTTAAACGGTAAATAACGAGTACGTTTCCCATCTAATTTAGTAGTCATAAAACATTCATCCGTATCAACTGCAAAATGTACCAGCGTTCTTTTCTTGAATTGAAAGATGGGTTCACTGGCTTCACGGTCATACACATATTGCTTTTTGGCATTATCAACGGATTGTCCTGAGAATTGATTTTTAAGTTCAATTGTAGCTATTGGAAGACCATTCAAAGACAATACCATATCTAATGAATTCTTACCCACTCGCTCATAATAAAGCTGTCTAGTGACCGATAAATGATTAGATAAATATTGTATTTCCGCATCAGGATTCAATGTACTTTCGGGCTTAAAATAAGCCATTTGAAACTTCACACCATAATCAGTAAATCCATTTCGGATAACATCCAAAATACCTCTAAGGTCAATTTCTTTGATTAATCGTATAACTACTTTTTTCTCAATCTCATCTTTATGGATATTATATAATTTTTCCCAAGATTTTGGTTGTGAAGCTTTAAGGAAGTCGATTATGTATTTTGGAAACAAACCCAATTGTGCATCAAAATCTTCTGAATAACCTTTTCTATAACCACCAGATTCCAGCAATGAAGTTTCGATTGCAGATTCAAAGGTTAGTTCTGTATGTATGCCCTTTGCCATTATTTTTTCATTGGTTTAGCTATTGTACCCTCTATATCATAAATAAAATTAACACCTCTAAATTCAAAACATGAACTCGGAAATGATTTCTTTTTTAATTGAATTTTCACCATTTCCATAAAATCTTTTTGTTCAGATTCAGTAGATTTGTAATCAACTATTAACGATCCTTTGTTATAATCTTCTACTTTATCAATCCATCTTTTAATTAATTCATTAATGTGTTCATCTCTAAAACTATATCCAACAATAAATAACTTGTTATATTTAACATAGGTTGAATTATCTTTTAAATTTCTATGATAAAACTCAAATGGATATTCTGTCATCTTGGTCGATTTTCCACCACCAGTAATAATAGCTGGATATAAAGTCCAATTTTCATCATGAATCTTATTGTAAATATCATTTGTGAAAATATCTTCACTTTTAAACTTTATTACTTTATTTCGATTGTAGTCATAAAACAATGACAAAGAGCCGTGTAAATGATGAAGTTCTATATTTATTTCTCCATGTCTACTTTCATTCATTGCTGGGTCAAAGTCAAATTTTCTTATGCCAGTTCCCTTAAATACATTTGCAGAAGCACAGAAATCCGTTAATTTATCTGAACCAATATTTTCCAATAAAATTGTTTCTGCTAGTAAATCATAATTTAAAGTAAATACATAACCTTTTTTACTTTTATTAAGTTGAGTAGATAAGAATGATGTAAAACCACCAAGTTTTTCTTGAATTCCTTTTTGAGTTACATTTCCATGAATTAGACTCAGTATTTGAAACACATATTTATCATATAAGGATTTAATGATTTTCTCATGTTGTTGAAGGTTGGGATTAATCAATTTAAATTTATTAAGCAAAGTCTTACCTGCACTGGAATCAATAAATTTTCTATATTTTCTTAAATTACCATAAGCATCATCTATCATTGAAAAATTAAGTTCAAAATCATCAAAACTTAAATTCTCTTCTCCACCACATAGTTCACACAAATAATCTTTTTCATCTCCCTCAAGTCCTGCAATGAATTTAGAAGTAATAGTTTTTAATGAAAATTCTGGAGATAATGCCATTGACAAACCATTGCCAAATAAAAATAAAGGAATATGTGTGCCAGTACTCATATATTGTTTTTTAATTCTTCTCTTACATCAACTTTACCAGTAACAACTTCACTAATCAAAGCTGTTTTGTATTCTTTTAATAATTCGATTTCTTGTTGGGTTTTAGTAATCAAGTCATTTATTTCATTCGTTTTAATATAAATAAAGCGAATAATTTCTTCTTGTTCTGCTATGGAAGGGACTGCGATTTTAAGTTGATTATATTTATCTGCACCAATATTCTGAATCGTTGATTGTTGAAAAATAGATTGCTTCCAGTTTTCATAGCCACCAGAATTAGTGAATTCATATAGAAATTCTGATTTCATAATTTCAGTATCACAAGATACTTTAATTAAGTAACCAGCAAAACAAGCTATTCCAGAATAATCTTTAAATAAAAATGTTTTGCCTACTGTTGCACCACTACGAGCAAAAAGAATATCTCCGTCACTCAATAGAAAATTTTCTGCTTTGGACATTGGCAATGATTTAAAAGTATTATTTTTAAGTTTTCCATCATTACCAAAATCAGTAATTCTAATATATCTTGGGTCTGTCAAAATCTCATCTTCTGCTGATTCATTAGC
>NZ_JAQTPQ010000146.1 GCF_028712645.1 Flavobacterium sp.
AAAGGTCAAAGGTGCTGAAGCTGCATTCCCACTTGCATCTACTGCTGTCCAAGTGATTAGATTCGCACCTGCAAGCAATTGTATGCCTGTTAATGATCCTGTTCCGCTAAGTGTTGTTGCTCCCGAGACGGTATAGGAAAGAATAGTTCCAGTACAATTATCGGCAATAATTGGGTCAAATTCAGAACCTTTTACCACATAATAACACAAACCTGAATCTTCATTAACACTTGAAGTTGTTGTAGTTGCAGATGCTGTAATCGTTGGTGCTGTATTGTCAACTACTGTCACAGTTGCATTGCAAGTACTAGTGTTTCCTGCAGCATCTTTAACAGACATTACAACAGTATTATCTCCTTTGTTCGAACAGTTGAAAGTTGTTTTGCTAAGTGTTATAATTAAACTTCCTTGAGCAGTACAATTATCAGTAGAACCATCATTAACATCGGCTACTGTTAATGTAGCAACACCCGAACCATTTAAATAAATAGTTGCAGGTTTACAAGTCGCAACTGGAAATTCACTTTCAGTAACCGTTACATTAAAGGAACAAGGAGTACTTGTATTGTTTGCCAAATCTTTGGCAGTATAGGTTACTGTGGTTGTCCCAATAGGAAAAACATCTCCTGGCAAATGTGATTTTGTCCATACAATACTTCCGGAAGCGGTGCAATTATCAGTTGCTGTTGGCTCTGTCCAAGTGGCAATTCCTGTACATAATCCAGTAGTATTAACAACTGTAATATTTGTTGGACAACCGCTGATAATTGGTTTTTGAGAATCGACAACCGTAACATCAAAACTACAAACATTGCTTATATTTCCAGCAGCATCAGTAGCTGTATAGGTTACTGTGGTTGTCCCTGCAGAAAACAAGGTTCCTGGAGTATGTGATTTTGTCCAAATTAAATTTCCAGAAGCGGTACAATTATCTGTTGCTGAAGGCTCTGTCCAAGAAACTATTGAAGTACATACACCTACTCCACTTGATTTGGTAATATTTGCTGGACATCCAGTAATTACTGGTTTTTGAGAATCCGTAACAGTAACATCAAAACTACAAACATCACTTATATTATTAGATGCATCAGTAGCTGTATAGGTTACTGTGGTTGTTCCAATAGGAAAAACCGAACCTGGTGTATGTGATTTTGTCCAAACTAAACTTCCAGATGAAGTACAATTGTCTGTAGCCGTAGGTTCCGTCCAAGTAACCACTGCACTACAAAGATTCGTGTCATTTGTCTGAGTGATATTTGAAGGACAATTCGAAATAATTGGTTTTTCATTATCTGTTACTGTCACTGTGAAACTACAATCGATATAATTCCCAGAAGCATCGGTTACTCTAAAAGTGTTCGTAGTAATTCCAGAAGGGAAAGTAGCTCCAGAAGCTAATCCTGCTATTTGTGTAGTTATTGCTCCTGCACAATTATCAGCTCCAACAGGTGCTGTATAGATAACTACTGCACCGCAAGTTCCAGTAGTTACATTCGCCTCAATATTGGCTGGACAACTTATCGTTGGCAACTCATTATCAGTTATTGTTACTGTGAAACTGCAAGAAGTTTTGTTCCCTGAAGCATCAGTAGTCTCGAATGTATTTGTGGTTTCTCCAACAGGAAAAACACTACCTGAAACCAATCCTGCTGTTTGTGCAGTAGATGCTCCAGAGCAATTATCTGTCCCAATTGGTGCAGTATAGGTAACTACTGCTCCACATTCTCCAGCATCTATATTTTGAGAAATATTGGCTGGACAAGTAATTGATGGTGGCTGTACATCATTTATCGTAACCGTAAAACTACAACTTGCTGTATTTGGTATTGAAGCTCCATCAGCAACAGTAACGTCAACATTAGTTACCCCTTTATTAAAAACAGCATTATCTAAAGAAGCTAAAACCGTTCCTGTTGTTGCACCACTAAGTACATACGAAATGGAAGCTACTGTACAATTGTCACTTGCTGTAACATCCCAAGAAGTTCCACTTTTAGTATAAGTACAAACTCCATTATCCGTATTTACAGTTTGGTTTGCAACACAGTTTACTATTGGATTTACTGTATCAGTAATAGACACATTAAAACTACACTGCGCTGTTAGACCAGCCCCATCAGTAACTGTCCAAGTAACAGTTGTGGTTCCTGGTTGAAAAACAACACCGTCAAGATTTGTCCCAGTTCCAGATGTTGCTCCTGAAAGTGTATATACAGTTGATGCTACAGTACAATTATCTGTCCCAACAGGATTCCAATCGGTTCCTGATTTGGTGTAAGTACAGCTTGCACTAGCAGGAACGTTTTGATTTGATACACAACTTATAGCTGGATTAATATTATCAATCAAAATAGCTGTAAAACTACAGGAATCAAAATTCCCTGAAGCATCTGTAGCTGTAATTGTTACCGTTTGATTGGTGTTATGTCCAGATATTAGTGTTCCTGCGACAGGGCTTTGAACCAAAACAATCGAACCTGTGGCTGTACAATTATCACTTACCGTCACTAAACTTCTGTAATCTGGTAAAGCCGCAGAGCAACCTGAAGTAGGATTCGGATTAATAGTTTGGTTTGCAGGACAAGTGATAACTGGTTTGACATTGTCAACATTTACTGTTAGGGGCTGTGAAATTGTACAACCAAAACTGCTAATTGCTCTTACTGTATAAGTTGTATTTGAAACGATTGAAGTGATATACGGTAAATCGCCAATTTTAGTAGTATTGGCTTGATTCCATAATTCATAAGTACTACCATTAGTTGCAGTTGCCGAAATCGTAAAGTTAACTCCTGGACAAACTGGCGAAACTGGATTTACTGTGACACTTAAACTAGTTGGAAGCGGATTTACATTTATTGTAAATGTTGCAGGATTAACCGGCAAAGAAGTACTGTATTGATCTGTAACACTAACTAAGGTGTAATTTGTACTTGATGTTGGTGATACTGATATTGCATCTCCTCCATAACCAGGACTTTCTGGGTCTCCATTACTGGTATAATTATTAACCGTAAAATTACTTGTCCCATCCGAATAAACTACAGTATATGGACTAGCACTTGCACTAATTATAACCTGAAAGGTAGTGCTTTGACCTTGACAAATAGTTGTAGCTCCAAGGTTCGTTATGAAAGCATCAACTTGTGCGTAGGACTGCTGCACAAATCCGAATGTTAGAAACAATCCTAGAAAAAGCATTCTAGACAAATTTTTAACAATACTGTTATTTTGTTCTATTCGGGTAAGTAGATATTTTTTCATAATACTTAATTTATGCTTGGAAAATATATGGGGTAAAAAGATTTTTATTTTATAATGCTTAAAAAAACTAAGGTCTTAAGTGCAAAACCTTCCAACGAAAAACATAAAGTCTTTGTTTTCGTATTGAATTTAATATCACATTAAATATGACTAATGAAAATAAAATAGTGCAGAAATGGAAGAATTCAATAAAATTATACTCCCAAAATAATTTTGAAGTAAATAATACTGAAGTTATAATTTGTGAAATGAAAAGCTTAAAAAAATAGAGCGAGTTTCTATCTGTATAATATATAACAAATAGAAAATTTACTGCTAAAATTAGGAGAACATATTTTTGTAATAAAATAAAAAAATAAGTAAAAATAGGCATAAGCACTGCTTTATAAAATTTCCATTCTTCAGATTTATGAATCTTAAAATCTAAAAGACAACTACCGTTAAGCGAATAAATCACATTGGTAATCCCCATTTTTTTTAATTAACATTCCAATCAGTAAATTAAACCATCTGTTTGATTATCAATCAATTAACAACTTTATCGATTTAAAAAAAAATGATTTTAAACCACATAATTTTATTACAAAAACACCAATCAATGTCGTTTATCCGATAAAAACGCAGTTTATCCGATAAAGATACCGTTTATCGACATTAAATCATATCATTTAAATCATTTTTTATGTAATTTAGAAAGATTAAAAATAGCAGCACATCAAAAAATCATTAAGTATCTTGGTGCTATTTTTATTGATAAGTTGTAAAAAAACAGCTATAACAGGAATGGAAAAGTGTCCTTAATTATTAGCGTTGAATAATTAATATTTCAACTTCATATTTACACCGAATTAATTAATTCCTAGCCAAGACCATTTAAAGGAAAATAATAACAAAAATTAAATAGGTTACATTCAACAACATCATTAAATTGAAAATACAGTAAACCAAGAAACCTCAATATAATTTCAAAAAGTTAAAATCAGCTATCCTAAAGACTTAAGATTTATTTTACTCAAAAAATTTTAAATCAGAATTATAAAAAACCAAAAAAACTGACTTTACTACACAAAAAATCCTCATAATCAAATGATTATGAGGATTTTTTATAAGCTATAAATTATGTTTTATTTTTTACTTTTTTTCTTGTTTATTTCAAGTTCACGAATATAATTCACCAATTTCCAACGTTGATCCTCTGTCAATAATTCTTCGTAAGTAGCCATTGGTGCTTTACCGTGTGTAATTTTCCAGAAAATAGCACCATCTGTTTCGTTTACAACTTTCAAAGCAAGAAAATTGGCAGGTTTTTTCTCAAGACTCAAACCAGCCTCTCCATTACCTTCTCCTTTTAAACCGTGACATAAAACACACATTTGGCCAAAGATTCGCTTTCCATCAGCCGTTGCACTCCCATTCCCTATAAATGGATTTTTGATTTTATTTGCATATTCTGGAGCAACCCAATTATTGTTATCTTGTGCTACAATCTTATTACTAAACATAAAAATTAATGTCATTACTACTAAAAAAGAACAATTTTTTTTCATTGGAATAAAGTTTAGATTAAGTTAAGTAAAGTTACTACAGTTTTTTGATAAAATTAATGATATTTATCACAAATTAATCAAAATTGCAAAAAAATTAAACAATTTGACAATTTTAAAAAATTGAATTTAAACACTATTAATTCATTAAATACAATGATATAAATTTAAATTTATCCATCCTAAACTTTTTTAAACATTTGTGTTTTAAACTACAAAATATAATCCGTATTGATAAAATTTGATTCTTTACTATTCAATAATTCTTGCAAAATGGCATTATTGTAATCGTTATCTTTTGAAGCCACAAAGGTTCTAATTGAAAAAGAGCGCAACGCATCGTGAATACTCAAAGTTCCAACAGCCGAATCTTTTCTTCCGGTAAAAGGAAAAACATCAGGTCCTCTTTGACAAGAACTATTCAAATTTACTCTACAAACTAAATTAATTAAAGTATCGATTAGTGGTGCAATTGTTTTAATGTCTTTTCCAAATAAACTTACTTGTTGTCCATAATTAGATTCCGCCATATCATTCAACGGTTCTTGAATATCCTTGAAAGTCAAAATTGGTACAACTGGACCAAACTGTTCTTCGTGATACACACGCATTTCCTTATTTATTGGGTACAAAACCGCTGGAAATATAAAATTATCCGAAAGCTCTCCTCCTTTTGCATTGATTACTTTTGCTCCTTTGCTCATAGCATCATCTATCAATTCCTGAATGTAAGCTGGTTTTTCTCTTTCTGGCAATGGCGTAAGCGAAACTCCATTTTCCCAAGGATTTCCAAAACTAAGCGCATCAACTTTGGCTGCAAATCGTTTATTAAATTCACCGGCAATTGATTCGTGAACGTACAAAATTTTCAATGCTGTGCAACGCTGCCCGTTAAAAGATAATGAACCAGCAACACATTCCTGAATTGCCAAATCTAAATTAGCATCAGGTAAAATAATAGCTGGATTTTTAGCTTCTAAACCTAAAATTAAACGTAATCTATTTTTGTTTGGATGCAAATCCTGCAAAGCAATCGCCGATTTACTATTTCCGATTAAAGCTAAAACAGAAACTCTTCCAGATTTCATTATTGGCGATGCAACTTCTCTCCCGCGACCATATAATATATTGATAACTCCTTTTGGAAAACTGCTTTTAAAAGCTTCTAATAAAGGTGAAATTAATAAAACTCCATGTTTAGCTGGTTTGAAAATCACAGGATTTCCCATAATTAATGCTGGAATTAACAAGGAGAAAGTTTCGTTTAGAGGATAATTGTATGGCCCAAGACACAAAACAACGCCAAGTGGCCCACGACGCACCATCGCATTGATTCCTTGGACTTTAGAAAAATGAGCACTACGGCTATTTAATTCTTTATAGCTTTCGATGGTGTCATAAATATATTCTACAGTTCGATCAAATTCTTTTTCAGAATCACCCAATGATTTTCCAATTTCCCACATCAGCAACTTCACTACTTCACTTCTTGTGGATTTCATTTGAGTAACAAAATTATCCATACATTTTATACGATCAGCCACTTTCATTGTTGGCCACAAACCTTGACCATTATTAAATGCGGCATCGGCAGCATCGACAGCTTCCATAGCTTCTTTTTTTCCCATAAACGGAATGGTACCAAGCAAAGTTGGTTCGTATTTTTCAGTAGATGAAATCGTTGAATAGACAGGAGTAGTTTCTCCTTTCCATTTTTTTAATTCGCCATCGACTAAATAAGTATCTTGAATAAGTAAAGAGTTAATTTGAAATTCTTGAGGTATTGCATTCATTATAAAGTGTTTTTATTTTAATTATAAATAAAAAAGAGGCTTTGGCCTCTTCTAATTTTCTGGCGAAACTATTTCTCCATCCCATCCTAAAAATCCTCCAAGCAAATTGTAGGTGTTTTCAAAACCTAAGTTATTCATTGCATCGCAAGCTTTTGCACTTCGAGCTCCTGAACGACAATAAACATAATAGTTTTTAGATTTATCTAACAGTTCTAATTCTTGAATAAATTCCAGCTCTTTGTAAATATCAATATTTATGGAGTTTGGAATAATTCCTTCATTGCATTCATTTTCCGTTCTAACGTCTAGTATCACTGTGTTTTCATCAGATTCCAGTTGAGAAACCCAATCTTCTTGTGTCAAATTCATCGTTTTGTTTTTGGTAAAAATACAAAGTTTTCACCTAACAATCTACAGTCGTTTTGTGAATTATTTATGTCTAAAAACAATTATCAAGTCCAAATTTTACTAAATAAGATTCCTCAATTTATTAATTATCAATACATTATTATTATAAAAATGAAAATTTCCACCATCCGTAATTAGAATTAAAAAATAAAACCGAATACGATTGCGAGAAATGAATTATTTTCAAAAAAATTTTATTTAACAAAAAAATAACAGACACTTGTATATACAATTAAAATTATTACTACATTTGTACCTACAAATTACATATATACAAATATGAAAATTGAAGAAGAAATAAAAAGCACAGTTCCTTTAGATAATTCGAAAAAAATTATTCTAAATATTTTGTACACACAAAATGTTGTAGCTGATAAATTCAATGAAATACTTAAACCCTACGAAATATCAGGAGAACAATATAATGTATTGAGAATACTTAGAGGTCAAAAAGGGAATCCTGCTAATATGTGTGTAATTCAGGAACGAATGCTGGCCAGAACGAGCAACACTACTCGATTAGTTGATAAATTATTATTAAAAAATCTAGTCACTCGAAATGTTTGTCCAGAAAACAGAAGAAAAATTGAAGTGTTAATCACCCAAAAAGGATTAGATGTTTTAACAGAATTGGATCCAAAAGTACTAGAACACGAAAATTTCTTCTCAAAAAATTTAAATGCAGAAGAATTAGAATTATTAAATCAATTATTAGAAAAATTCAGAAATCAATAAACACAAACAATAAATTATGAGTACTTTTTTAGACAACCAAAACTGGAGATATGCAACAAAAAAATTCAACTCCACAAAAAAAATCACAACTGAAGATTTAAACACCTTAAAAGAAGCCATTCGCCTGAGTTCTTCTTCTTATGGTTTGCAACCTTACAAAGTTATTATTGTAGAAAATCCTGAATTAAGAGCAAAATTACAACCTGCTTCTTGGGGACAATCGCAAGTAGTTGATGCGTCACACCTTATTGTTTTTGCTAACGAGATTAATTTTGGAGAAACTAAAATTGATGCTTTCATAGATAATGTTAGTAAAACTAGAGGTATTCCAACTGACGCTTTATCAGGTTATAGTGATTTGATGAAAAACAACATCCTTTCATTAACCGACGAAATGAAAAACAACTGGACATCGAAACAAACTTATTTAGCATTAGCAAATTTATTGAATGCAGCAGCTGAATTAAAAATTGATGTGACTCCAATGGAGGGCTTTGTACCCGCTCAAGTAAATGAAATTTTAGGATTAGAAGCATTAGGTTTAAACGCAACATTACTAGCTCCAATAGGATACAGAAGCGAAGAAGATGCAACACAACATTACAAAAAAGTAAGAAAATCAACCGAAGAATTATTTATCACACTTTAATTATTAACAAACAAATTTAAAACAATGAAAAACATAAAATCAATTGCATTAGCATTAATAATAGTTTTATCTACATTATCAGTAACAGCACAAACTAAAAAAGTGGATGCTTCTAAAAGTTCTATCAACTGGTTAGCAAAAAAAGTAACAGGACAACATAACGGAACCGTAAATATTAAAGATGGTGCTTTAGTTTTTAAAGGAAAAAAATTAGTTGGTGGAACTTTTACATCTGATATGACTTCATTAACTTCAACAGATCTTACGGGTGATTGGTTAGCAAAATTGAACGGACACTTGAAATCTGATGATTTTTTTGGTGTTGAAAAATTCCCAACATCAACTTTAGTTTTCAAGACAATTGGAGCTAAAGCAAAAGATGTTTATACTGTAACAGCAGATTTAACTATAAAAGGAATAACAAACCCAGTTACTTTTGACATCACAGTAAACGGAAATACTGCTACTACAACTTTA
>NZ_JAQTPQ010000147.1 GCF_028712645.1 Flavobacterium sp.
CATCAGTAACAGATTCACTAATTTCACCATAAGTCAATTTACAAAAATCATTGAATTCATATTGAGCTTTATCACTCAAATCTCTGAAGTAATTACCAAAAGTATCAGGATATACATTGTTATAGAATTCAATAATAGCATTCAATCTTTGTTTGCCATCAACAATATCAAATGAAATATCACCAACTTCATCATTCCAATATTTTTTAACTAATATTGATCCTATATGGGTGCGTTTATAGATAGAATTTATCAATAATTGCTTTTGTTCTAAAGACCAACAAAAACCTCTTTGAAATTCGATTTTGTTGCCTTCTCTGTTGACGATACTTGGATTCCAATTAATTCTGGATTTACCGTTATCAATTACTCTCATTGACAATAGAATAGATTCGATATTAAAATTAACATATTTGATATTTTTTTCAAAATCATATTCCGAAAAAGGATTGGCTCCTATATTGAATGTCCATTTTTTATAATCTTGTGGAGCAATACTATCAGATTCTTCTTCGATAGTAATATATCCTTCGTCGAGAATATTTTGGACTTTAGCTGTATTACCCCAATTATCTTTACGTTGGGTACCTAGTCCTCTAACAACTACGATATCACCGATTTTAACAGGGGTTTTTAATTCAGCTGCGATTAATACTTCTTTATTCATGATATGTACTCACTTAAAAATTAAATTTCAAAATAATTATAAAAGAAAAAAATCAAATGTCAATATTTTTTTCTTTTTTAATAACATCTATACCAAAATCTTTGAATTCTTGCTCTAATTCTTCAATAGACATCTTTTCTATAGAATCTATTGCTTCTTTTAGCATGGTTTTTAAATTTTCATCTGTAATCATTACTATTTCCAAAATTTTAAAGATTCGATCAAGATTGAAATATAACATTTCGTTATTGTATTCATATCTTCATCAATATCTTTCAGTGCCTCATATAATGCACTTGCTTGATCAAATATTCTTTTGTGAAAATCGAATAACATATATTTCTCTTAAAGTTTAAAAACAAATATAATTATATTTTATATTCAAAAAATGTCAACTATTAAAATTTTATTTTATAGTTGAAAAAGAAAATGTTTCAGGAAAAGATTCACAATATCCAGGGGAATTATAATCGACTTTCCATCCTTGTTTTTGATAATAACTTTCAAAATCAAGAAATTTCATATTAAAATCTATAATATCAATATTTAATTCTTTAGATACATTTTCAATTATATCCTTTTGTTTTATAGTAATTACGGTATCGTTATAATGACTAATAATCAATTCATTTACAACTTTAAAAACTTCGTCTGGTATTTGTGTTTGTGTTTGATATATTTTTTTAGCTTCTTTTGGACTTATAGGTTTTATCATATTTTTATATTAAAAATGTCAACTATTTATTTTTTATTCAACTAATTTTTCAAACAATTGTTTACCTAGATCATTATAAGTCATCCGTAAAAGTAATTCATCATATTCTGTAATACCTATTATTACTCACCAATTGTAATTCCTAAATGTTAAATTTAAACGTTCGTCATTTCTTATTTTATCCTTGTTTATTCTATGTAAACATTCTTCCTGAAATTTGCCTTGCATAAAAATTAAGTCTCCATTATTTAATTCAATAGATGCAATTTTATCGTTACATTTATATTCAAATAATCTACTCCCACCAAATGATAAGGAAGCTATAGGTATTTCTTGATTAATTTGTTTTTCGTTATCTGAATGCCAAGCAATAGAATCATTTCCATCACGATATAAATTAAATACAATACCATTATAAAAATATTTCGTTGAAAAGAATCTTAAAAATTTATTTGTCTTTTCATCTATTGGTATAGCTTTATGTGATTGTCCACTATACCAATAATCTTGTACAGTATTACTCATAAAACAATTCAATCTAGGTGATTTTATAACTTTACCACCATAATTAAATTTGTCTTGTTGAAAATCTAAAATTGATTTGTAATAATCAATCAAATTAATGTTACAAAATTCTCTGATAATTTTAATTGATGAACTATTTGTTATTGATATTACATTGAGTTGCATCAGTAATTTTTCCTTCAACTAATTTTTCAAACAATTGTTTACCTAGATCATTATAAGTCATCCGTAAAATTACTTCGTTATATTCTTTAGTTATTGAACTATAACGCTGTTGTACTAATGACAATTCCTTATGTTTATCAGCAATCAATTTATCTAATTCATCGAGGGTATATTGTTTCATAAAACCCCATTTTCTAATATTTTAGCTAATTTGTGCTGAATCAAATAATTAAATGTTTTATGCCCATTAGTTTTTTGACTTTGAAATTGATCTATAATAGTATCTTGTAAATCTTTTGGGATCTTAGTTAAATCAATCAATTTTAAATTACGGTTGAATCTTTCCAAATCATCAAAATTCCTACAAAACATAGCTGGATTATCAAAGCCAAATTCTTTTTCCCAAATTGCTAAATCATTATTGCGTATTGGTTTTTGCCGTTTTGTTTCAACCAATAGCGTATCATCATCCGAAAATATATTTGGAATACCATCCCCTGTGTCACCTTTAACCACATGTTCAAATAAACTATATTTGTTTGTCGTTACAGTAATCATCTTCTTTAGCATAGGCGAATATTGCTTAATTTTTTCATTCAATCGATGTAATTGTAAAAAATCATGATCGGATGAAATAATTAAAACCTCTTCGCTTCTATATGTCATACACATAGTTGCTATAATATCATCAGCTTCAGCTCCATGTACAACTAAAACTTTATATGGCAAATTTTCTTTGAATTCTTCTTTAATTATCTCAAATGATTTGAAAAAATTATCCCAATCAAAATCAGATTTTTCTCTATCTTTTTCGCGATGCTTTTTATAATAAGGAAACAAATCTTTTCGCCAATAGTGTCTAGAATCAAGACATAACACTACTTGTGAATTAAATTCCTTTTTATATTTCTGTTTTATTTGTATGATATTATTGAGAGCAATGTGTCGCAATAAATCTGTATCAATAGGTTCTTTCGTTTTATTGTAATAAGACATTGCAGCTCCCATTACAATTTGAGAAAAGTCAAACAAGATCATTTTATCTATCCTTTTTATCTCTAATATATGGATTATTTAATTTCAAACTATATACGATAATATGATTATCTGGTAAATTTTTAGAATCATTATCCCATATCATTTTACCATAATTATTCAAATAAATTATTATATTTGGTACATAATACGTGCCTGGATATTCATCAAAAATATAAGATATACCCTCTAATTTACATATTTCTCGTATATAAAACCAATCCGCTATCGTCATTGCTGACCCTCTTATTACACAAGGGAGACCCATTCTGATATAATAAATCAGATGTTGTTCTGTTGCGGAATATATTTCACATATTCCTTTTGATATATCTGGTATATCAATTGGGAATAATCCAAATTTGTTTAAGTGTTTTTCAATACAAATATTACTCATGATATAACTCTTATTTCTTTTAAATTGCCAGGGTTATTATCATCAACCCATATAAAAGATCTAACTCTAATAGGGCTTTTCTGTTGTACTTGTCTTGACATATTATACCAAGCACGTAAATCTGGCAACATTCTTTCGAATTCTTCTTCAGTTAATTCTAATAAATCTGTAATATTATTGATTCTATATTCTTTCATATTATGTATTCATTTGGTTAGTTGGTTCAGTTCATTTAATAATTTCAAAATGACCTATTATTTTTCTATTATCAATCCCTTTATTGCTAGAATCTATTAATTTACCATCAATAACAGCTAATGCATGACCTCTAATACCAACATAAAAAACACCAATAGGATGATTTTTAACAAATGATTTGAGTGTTTTACCAATATATTCTTGATCAAGCACGTTTTTAACTTTTAAACCGGCTTGTTTTAATCTCGCAATAGTTGAAATTCCATCTAACGGAGCTAATTCACCATCTTTAATTATTGTATCTAAACCATAATATTTTGCTATTGAGTTTATAACTATTGCTGTACATCTTCGTTCATCAACATAACTTTCATTAAATTCTTCATATGTTTTCATTTACATTTATTTCCTTGTGACTTCTATTTTAGCATATAGACCAGAAAAAGTCCTTTCTCTTAGATAGTGATTTATCTTATTATAATCCCATCCACCTTTCGTTACAGCATCATTTATATCTTTCCATTTAAATCGATTATCATATAAAACAACAGAATAACCTTCTTCAATTTTACGTATCAATTGTTTTTTAACATCCGGATTACTTTTGTAATCATTATCAAAGCATAATACTATATCTTTATTATTATACTCTTTTAGATATTCAATTGCTACATCAAAAGATACTCCACAAGTAGCTAAAGAATTTTCAATAAACATTGAATCTATAGGGCCCTCAAGAATAGTTATTCTTTTTGTATAATCAATCCTATCTATCCCAAATAATTTAATACCATCATTTATTTCAAAAATGGTAAACCTCTTCGCGCTTTTATCTTCATTTTTTATAATATGTCTGCATTGCATATAATCATATGTACCATCTTTTTTAAAGAATGGCATAACTAATATAGGAAATTCTGGGAATTTCATTTCAGAATATTTTGGGAAATTTTTTGCAATGAGATTTAAATTTCTACAGGCATATAATGAATCAAACATAAAAGATGGAATTTTTCTTTTTCTTGCATAATCATAAACCACCCGTAAATCATCTGGTAATCTAATATCAGATAATTTATAACAATACTTCAATCCATAATCACTTTCTAGCAATTTTTGTTCAGTTGATTTTATTATTTCTATTTCTTTAATTTCTTCTTTATGTGTTATTCTTTGGTGATTATATTGAAATGTTTCTAATTTATAATTCAAATATTGATTATAATCCAACTCTCGGATGAATGTTCCTAATGTCATCCCAGCACCACAATTAAAACAATTGAATAGAGTAGTATTATTTTTATCGTAAATGTATCCTCTGCACAAATTCTTTTTCTTCTTCGAATCTCCGCAAAAAGGACACCTGAATAAATAAACTGAATCCCTAATCTTTTTAAATCGTTCTAATTGCCAACTAATAAGTCCTACATATTTTAAATCAACTGCATTCATTTAATCCTTAATATGAATATTGTTTAGTTATTGAAATAGTTTGTCCGCAAGATAATATTATTTTTTTGATGTGCCCCAAACTAAATTCAAATGTAGACTGATTCCAAAACCAATCAACGATTTCATCTAAATATCGTTCACTTTGTAATAATATAACATTATATACAGTTTTATTCAATTGTAAAATAATTTCTTTTTCCATTGAACAGATTTTTATTTTATGGAAATCACTTGTATCACTATATTGTTCAGGTTGTACGAAAAAAGTATTATTTAAAGACATAGAAATCCGATTAAAAGCATCTATACCTCTCATACAATCTATACACGTTGGTCTAAATAAATCATCATGTTCAATCGCGATATAACTTCTTCCACCAAGCACATGATTCTCTTTGGCTAAAAAAACTCCATAGTGTACTATGTTAATATTACTGGTACTTATATCGTGTTCTAATATCGCAGATAATTCTATTTCAATATCACTACTGAATATATCAGTTAAATATTCCTTAATACTTTGGAAAATATCCCCATTACTCTTAACTATCAATAACTGTTCTTTATGAACGATAATTTCAAGAGAATTAGTTAATATCGTATGGATATTATTTTGAATAGAAATATTATGATTATCAGTAATAATTATCTTATTATTTAACCCAATACTTGATAATAGTACCTTTTTCACTGAATCGATAATATTTGATGGATTTTTTGTATGATCTTTATAATGGACACTTATTTTTTGATTATGTGTTTGAAAATACCCCAATATATCTATTGTTGAAAACTGAAGAGTGATAATATTTTTCGCTGTTATCATTGAAATTAATAATCCATTTTAACACGGTCTATTTCTCCGAACCCACAATCACCTTTTTTGAATGGTACTTTAATATAAAATGTACCATAATTATCAACACCGGTTCTCCAGAATGTATGAAATATCGTAAATCCAAATAGATTAACTGACAGAAAATGTTTATACAAATCATTTTCTATATGTCTACTTTCACTATAAATATGGATACTCAATCCAGGGAGTATATTGTAGTCAAGTTCTTTCATAATGTATTCAGCCATAATTTTTCCTATTATTTAAGTGTCAATACAATTTCAAATTTATTACTTACTTTTTTATTTTTATCTGTTTCATCTACAATAATATTACCAGCAAAATCTTTTATTAAATTCTGCGCTTCATTTATTGTAGTGCATGATTTTAATTTTTCAACAAATCCTTTTTTACATTTTGTGAAAGTTAATCTACTTTTGCAATTAACAATGATTTCATTCTCAACCCCAAGCAAACTTGCACTTGATCTGAATATAATATATTTGTTATACTTATCTTTGAATACTACAAACCTTTTTCCTACTGTTTCTTTAAGATGAATAGGAATAGGTTTTTGTATTCTAGGTTTAGTTTTTATTTTTTTTGTTGCCGTTAAATGTTTATCAATTATTTTAATAAACATTTGATATACAGGAATAAGAATTTTAACTATATTTTTTGAATAGCAATTTTCAAAATTTTCTTCTAATTCATGTAATTTTGAAACCGCTTCAATTTTTGCTTCTTTTAATTCCTTAGTAGTTCCTACAATATGTGTAATATCATTTTTTTCATTTTTTAAAGCGTTTTCTACACAATCATCTAATAGGTATAGTATTTCATTTCTGTTATTTTTATAAGATATTTCATTAGATTTGATTGTATCTGAATGTTCATATTCATCAGAAACACTACGTTCATCAACGATTCTTTGTACTTTTTCTATTGTAGATAATATAACATCGTCAGACAAAATATAATTTCTTTCTTTTAATCTCAATACAAATCCTATATTAGAAAACCATTTGTCGCTGATTTTTTTAACTTGCAGTTGTAATTTTTTATCATAATTTTCAAGAAATACTACTATATAATCTTTTGATTCTTTAGTTGAACAACTTTTAGAATAATAATTCAAGGCATGTATCAACTCAATTTTAGTAGGTACAGCAGGTAATTTAAAATAAGGTTCGTCTCCTACTCCACCTGAAATTATATTTTTTATTTTCTCTCTTTTCTTTTCAATTATCACAATTCATCCTTTTGAGTGTAAATACTGAATAATTATAATATAAAACAATAAAAAATAATAGGTTCATTTAAATTCTTTAATTTCAAAATCACCACCAAGCGTTTCAATTACAAATGAACACGTTTCAACGAAATCTCCAGTATTCATATAATGAATCCCTTTTATAATTTTATTTGATGGAAAATGGATATGACCACAAATAACACCATCAACTCCTTGTTTAATACATTCATCAACAATAACTTCTTCAAATTCAGTAATGAATGATACAGCAGCTTTTACTTTATTCTTAATAAATTTTGATAAAGACCAATAACCAAAACCATAATACCTACGAAAATCATTATAATAGTGATTCACTCGTAATAATAATTCATAACCAATATCACCTAGTACAGCTACAAATTTGTGATATTTAATGATGATATCATACTTATCACCATGTGTTATCAAATACTTGTTACCATTATTAGCTGTATAGATAACTTCATCCGCGATTTCAATTCCACTGATATTGATATTATGTTCAGCTATAAAATCGCGGATGAATTCATCATGATTTCCTGCAATATATACAACCTTTTTATTTTTTGAATATTTCAGAAACTTTTTAATTAATTTAGTATGGGAATCGTGCCAATACCATCCTCGCTTAATTTTCCACCCATCAATTATATCTCCTACAAGATACAACTCATCAAAGTCATATTGTTTAAGAGAATCTAATAATAACTTAGCTTTTGATTCAACCGTTCCTAAGTGGATATCTGAAACAAATATACTCTTACACCTTATTTTATCTATTTTCATATATTATTTGTTAAAATAAAATATTTATTCCCAAAATCCTTTTCTACTACCAGATAAATATTTTGATACCATATCGACTGTATCATCATAATATGGAATATCTTTAAATAATTCACTCGTTTTCATAACTATTTTTTGTTTAATCAAAAATTCATAAACGGATTGTCTCAACTCTGGGCTATATTTAACTTCTACCATACAGTATTTAACTTGTGGCAAATCAGATTTAACATTATTATAATCATAATACTCTTGTTGAGAATCATATTTACCATATTCATATTTACGGCATAGTTCTCTTATTTTACAAATATCATCCGGATTAACATCTTCGAGAAATACTGTTACTGCATTACCACCAGCAAAACTTTCACTTTTAACTGATGGTTTTTTAATAAAAGAAAACTGTTTCAATTCTTTTCTTATTGAAGAAGATACTTGAGCCTGTATTGATTTTTGTTTCATATCATTCACCATAACCATCATATTCTGACATCAGTTGCTGTACATATTCAGAAGAATCAGCTCGTTGTTCTGATACCCATTCTTCGAATTCATCAAAAGTCATTGCACCACTTACTATTCTATTAAATACTTCACTTGAATCCAACATAACAAATACCTCTTCAATAAATAATATTTAAAAATTATATATCACATATATTTGAATGTCAACTAATTTTTTAAAAAATTTTTCATTTTAAATAATGCTTCTTTTTCAATTTGCGCAATACGTTGAAATGAAACATTA
>NZ_JAQTPQ010000148.1 GCF_028712645.1 Flavobacterium sp.
TTCTTTGGTTTTTTCGTTAATAGAAACGGTTTCTTCAAAATAGGAGTAAGGCACTTTTAAAATTGGACCATAAAGGAAGACACTTTCGCCCCATTTATCGTTGATTTCGTTAATGACTTCTTCCTGTCGTTGCGACCTTTCGGTGATTAAATTTTTTACAAATTCGAGCGGAATAAGTAAAAATAGTGTTAGCAAACCGACCATCATCATTTTGGCAGTGTTGGATTGAAAGAAGCTAGTTTCGTTTTGATTTTCAGGTGTTTCCATGAGTTAAAAATTTAAAGGATTGATATTGAATACGATTAGAATGTACAGGATTGCAATAGGAATGTTTGCCAAGAGAATCAAGATTTTAATGGCGATATATTCTCTTTTTTTTGGTAAAATAATAAAGTGATAAGCGAGGTTGAAAAACATTATTCCATTGACAAGAATTGCAAACAGAACATACAAAAGTCCAATGAATAAAAGGTTAAAGTTAGATGGCGCAAGTTTTTGAATTAGCAATAAAACTGTTCCTATTGCAAAGGAAACAATTGCTAATTCAGTTGAAAATCTTCCAAAAAGTGGTGGTTTAAAAGTTGAGTTTTTCATAGTTTACGATTTGTAAAGTACTTTGAATTTCAAAGTAAGTGATTAAAAAAATAGTGTTACTTTTTTTGAATTAATTTTTCCAATGCGTCAATATGATCTTGAAACGCTTTTCTTCCTTCTTTGGTAGCCCTGTAACTGGTGTTGGGTTTTTTGCCAATGAATTGTTTTTCGATAGCGATATAATTTTCGAGTTCCAATGCTTTGGTATGGCTGGCCAAATTCCCATCGGTAACGCCCAAAAGTTCTTTCAGTGTACTAAAATCAGCCGATTCATTCACCATCAAAACCGACATAATTCCCAGTCGAATTCGATGATCAAAAGCTTTATTGATATTTTGGATGATATTTTTCATAGTTGTTTTAAAAATTGAAGCAACCTTTTTTGATGTTTAAGTTTTTTGATTTATAAAAAAACGGCAACTTTTTTTTATTGTTACAAGAATAATAAAAAGAAATACATAATAAATCAGACTATAAATTATTCCAATGATTGGTGCAAAATTTCTTCCAGTATCTGATATAACATTACGCATTGCTAATTGTTGTTCGGCAGTTATCTCTTTACCGTTAAAAAATCCATCACCATTTAAATCAAACGAATTTAACTTATTTTTTAAAATATAATTGGTTGTAAAGATCATTATGATTATTGACAGGTAAAATAAAAATGAAGCTACTATTGCTATTTTATTAGTTGAAATTTTTTTGTTTAAATATTTTCTATTTATGTAAAATAAAGCTAGAACTATAATTATTTGAAGTGACAGAAAAATTAATAATTTCATCATATTTTTAATTATAGATTTAAATCTAGGATTATTTTCTATCGTATTTAAAATACATCATACTTCCATAAAGAATATGGCAAATCCCGAAACCTAAAGCCCAAAATTCTAAAGCATATCCTGAAAATTCAGTGGCAAAAAGTCCAAGAACTATTATGGTGATTCCAAGATATCTCACATCTCTAAAAGTGTATTTACTGGCATTGACACAAGATAATCCGTAAAAAATCAAGGTAACAGGAGCAATCAAACCATAAACTCCATTTTTAAGTAGGAGCAGGGCAAATATTCCCCCAGTCACAAGAGGAATCAAGAAGTTAATAACCATTCTTTTGGATGTGGTATTCCAAACTTTTTCTCCTTCTTTTTTAGCTTTAGAAAAAGTCAAAATTGTTGCAGTAGCAACCGAAAATAAAAGAACTAAAAAAGCAGTAAGCACAATTAATCTAAAAGTTTTGCTTTCTAAAGTGATGTAATAACTTTCCTGATTATTGATTAATTGGTTGGCAACAAAGGCTCCAATCAAGGCATAAACACCGGCCAAAACTCCAGCCAAACCACTCAAGGAAATAAATTGTGATGATTTATTCATCATCATTTTGATTTCACTAATGTCTTGTAAATATTTTTCTTCCATTTTTAAAGTACTTTGAATTACAAAGTAAATGATAAAAAAAATAGTTGCCAAAAAAAATGACAACTATTTTTTAAAATAAATTATATTTTAAAAATTCCTCCGAATGCAATTATTTTTTCAAAAAACAAAAAATGTTGCGAAGCACTATCTGAAGCACTTTGTGTTGTGCGAATGTCTGGCATATTGATATAACCACCTTTCAATGCTCCTTCAAGAGTGAAATATTTGAAAAAAGTCAGGTTGATACCCGCTTTTACAGATGTTCCATAACCAGATACGTGAAAATCATCGTGTCTTTCTTTTCCCATAAGTGTGCAATTGGTTTTTGGATACAATAGACCAAAACCAAAGCCTTCGTTGATACTTACTTGGAATTTATCAGTATTTTTTATACCCAATAAATGAGATATATCATCCTGTCTAGCGAGTTCAGTATAGATATAATTTAAACCATCAGTATGTTCAAACATCAAAAAATCTTCGGTCAATACAGTTGGTGTATTATTGTATCCTCCATTAAATGGTGGGTTTCCATCTATTAGTCCTGTGATATTTGCAATTTGGTTTTGAGTCATTACATATTTCATATGGTCAATTCCTATGGAAATAGTATAATGATCAGTTACAAAATAGCCTAATTTAAAATTAGTTTGTGGAATGGTCATTCTACCAGGATTTATATAATCTATTTGCCATCCTTTTGGTTTGTCTTGTGCCAATGCATTATTCACAACAAAATTGTAATCGCTTCCCTTAAAATGGATATCTGATTTGGAATAATTGTCTCTGTTTCCTCCCCAAGAAACTGTAAATTTCCCTTTGTTATGGTCTGTGTATCTTTCCTTTTTGATGGAATCGTTTTGGGCGAATGTAGTAGCGGAAATGAAGATAATCAGAAAGGCGATTTTTATACTATTTGTTTTCACTTTATAAAGTTTTAAATTAAATTAAAATTGATTGATGGTTTTTCTAATGGCGACTAACTTCGTCATCAAGGCTTCAAAATAATCCAAATGCAACATATTGGCTCCGTCGCTTTTGGCATTAGCAGGATCAAAATGAGTTTCTATGAAAATTCCATCTACCCCAACTGCGATTCCTGCTTTGGCAATGGTTTCAATCATATCAGGTCTTCCGCCTGTTACACCAGCAGTTTGGTTGGGTTGTTGTAAGGAATGGGTTACGTCTAGAACTGTGGTAGCATAGTGTTGCATTGTGGGAATTCCACGAAAATCAACAATCATATCTTGGTAGCCAAACATTGTTCCACGGTCTGTTACCATCACGTTTTGGTTGTTACAATCCAATACTTTTTGGACAGCGTGTTTCATACTTTCGGGACTCATAAATTGTCCTTTTTTCAGATTGACCACTTTTCCTGTATTAGCAGCAGCTACAACCAAATCAGTTTGGCGAACTAAGAAAGCTGGAATTTGCAATACATCAACATATTCAGCAGCCATTGCTGCGTCTTCGTTCGTGTGAATATCCGTAACAGTTGGAACTCCAAAAGTTTCAGAAATTTTTCGAAGAATTTTTAATGCTTTTTCATCTCCAATGCCTGAAAAACTGTCAATTCTAGAGCGATTGGCTTTCTTGAATGAACCTTTAAAAACGAAAGGAATTTCTAATTTGTCAGTAATTCCAATGAGTTTTTCGGCAATTCGCAACGCCATTTCTTCACCTTCGATGGCACAAGGTCCTGCCAAAAGAAAGAAGTTTCCGCTATCAGTATGTTTTATTTGTGGGATATTGTGTATGTTCATAGTGTAGTTTTTGAAAGTGCAAAGATAGTTAGGATTTGTGATTTACTATTTACGATTTAGAATTAATTTTTCTTTGCAGTAAGTCCAACTGGAATCATTAATTCTCCTTTTTCATAGATATTCAAATAGAGTTTGATGGGATTTCGTTGACCTTCCCAACTTAATTCATACACATCTAGTAATCCTACTCCCATTACACTCCTTTTTGTGGGGAAAGGACAGCAACTTTCTATTTTAGTATAAGTGATTTTTTCGCCTTTTGGACCTGCTAGAGCATTCAAAAAACGTTGCTGATTTATAGTTTCATTTCTCGTATCAACATAAAATATATTGATAGGATAGTCTTGTTCATAACCGTATTTTTTGTCTTTACTGTATTGGGTTATGACAAAAGTATTATTAGCAGTGAGTGTTGGGAATGGGGCATTATCATTAATATTTTTTAGAGTTGATTTAGTGCTTATACAAGAAGAGAAAAGTAGTAAAATAACTAAAATTGAAACTATTTTTTTCATAATTCAAGGATGATTTGGTTTAGACTTTTAGAGGCTAATTTAAATAACAAATTTAAGTGGTATTGTTACCATAAACAAACAATTATGACTTAATTATTATGCTTATAAAAATAAGAATTCTTATTTTCGCCAAATAAAATAAATGTTATGGATATTATTTTTCAAACTTGGTCTTGGTATGTTTCAGGGTTTATGATAGGAATGGTGATGCTTTGCCTAATTTATTTTGGAAAAGGATTCGGAATGTCTTCTAATTTGAGATCCTTATGTGCGATGACAGGATTGGGAAAAAAGGTAGGTTTTTTTGATTTTGATTGGAAAGCCCAACGTTGGAATTTGATGGTGGTTTTAGGAGCCATTTTTGGTGGTTTTGTAGCTGCTAATTTTATGAGCGATACTTCTAATGTTTCTATCAATCCCAAAGCAATTGAACAACTTGCACAACTTGGAATCGATGCTCCAAACGGGAAATTATTACCTGATGCACTATTCGGAAATGATATTTTTCAATCTCCAAAAAGGATTTTGATATTAATTATTGGAGGTGTTTTGATTGGTCTTGGAACGCGTTATGCTGGAGGTTGTACTTCGGGTCACGCCATTTCTGGATTGAGTAATTTTCAAATTAAATCATTGAAGGCGGTCATTGGATTTTTCATTGGAGGATTGATTATGACTCACTTTATTTTACCATTAATTTTTTAGTTATGAAAGCATTAAAATATATACTTGTTGGTTTTGTTTTTGGAATTGTCTTGACAAAATCTGAAGCTGTTTCTTGGTACAGAATTTATGAAATGTTCCAGTTTCAATCGTTTCACATGTACGGAATTATCATGGTTGCCATCCTAACTGGAGTTATAGGAATTCAAATTATAAAACGTAAAAATGTAAAAGACATCAAGGGATTACCAATTGAAATTCTTGATAAAGAACCTGGTTCTACCCGTTTTTGGATTGGCGGAATAATTTTCGGATTGGGTTGGGCACTTGTGGGTTCTTGTCCAGGTCCAATTTTTATCTTGCTTGGTGCTGGTTTTTTACCTATTATTTTGGTGCTTTTTGGAGCGCTTTTCGGGACTTTTTTATACGGATTGTTACGAGATAAATTACCACATTAAAACAAAAAATATAACTATAAAAAACAGGACTCTCTTTATGAAAATCCTGTTTTTTTATGTGTAAAACTTGAAATTTTATACTATTTCTGCGCTTAAACCTGCTTCAAGTAATTGGGTGCATTGTGGTTTTAGTTTATCGAAAGAACCTGTTTTTACTGTACATTTTCCGTTGTAATGAACAATCAAAGAACATTGTTCTGCTTGTTCTGGAGTGTGACTACATACTCGAATCAAAGTTTCGATTACGTGATCAAAAGTGTTTACATCATCATTATAAACTACAATTTCGTTGTTTATAGAGATTGTTTCTTTTAGGCTAACTTTTTCTCTTATTTTTTCTTTAGTACTCATTTTTTGGATTATTATGGGTTTAAAAAAAATTTAGTGGATTCTATTTTTTCTTTTCAAAAACACAAAATGTAAAGTTTTGTACAGTTTCAAAAGGAGTTATATGGTCTTCTTTACTACATTTTAATTTTTTGAAACGATTTAAAAATTGATTTTCAAGTTCTGATTCTGAATATTGTTTAATCTCTAAACCACTGCATTTTTTGGGTCCATTTTCTGAAAAAGTGCCAATTATCAGAAAACCCGAAACCCATTTTTCAACTATTCCAGCATAAGTCTCAACTTGTTCTTGCATTGTCAAAAAATGAAATGCAGCTCGGTCGTGCCAAATGTCATAAGTCGTTTCTGGTTTGAATTCAGTAATATCAGCAACAATCCAGTTTATTTTCTCGGCATTTTTTCCAAGTCTTTTTTTTGCTTTTTCCAATGCCTTGGAAGAAATATCCAAAACAGTTATATTTTCATATCCTGCTGCTAATAAAAAATCAACCAATTTGCTGTCGCCACCACCTACATCAATTATTTTTGCAGATTTTCCAAGTTTGGTTTCATATATAAAATCAAGCGAAGTTTTAGGTTTTTCCTGTGTCCAACTTACTTCGTTAGGCTGTTTAGTTTCATAAACAGTTTCCCAATGATTTTTTCTACTGATTTCCATTTTTCGCAATTTCCTACTACTAATTTACGTATTTTAAGGATACCCAATTGTTTCTTTGGAACTTTTTAACATAAGTCAATCCTTTTTCTTTGCAAGAAGCATCTATAAACGGAATATCTTCTTCATAAAATCCGCTTAAAAGCAAGGTTCCTTTTGGATTTAAACAATCTACATAACTTTGCATATCGTTCAAAAGAATATTCCTGTTGATGTTGGCAATAACTAAGTCATATTTTTTGTCCTTCAATAAAGCTGAGTCACCTTCATAAACCGTAATATGTTTACAATTATTGCGTTCGGCATTTTCGATAGAATTCAAATAGCACCAGTTATCAATGTCAATGGCGTCAATAGGTTGAGCCCCTTTCATTTCTGCCAAAATTGCCAAAATCGCTGTTCCGCAACCCATATCCAAGGTTTTCATTCCTGTAACATCGATCTCTAAAAGATGCTGAATCATCATATGTGTTGTTTCGTGATGACCAGTTCCGAAACTCATTTTTGGCTCGATTACGATTTCAAATTCGGCATTCGTTTTTGGATGAAAAGGAGCGCGAACGTGGCATTTTCCATCTACATCAATAGGTTCAAAATTCTTTTCCCATTCTTCATTCCAATTCACTTGATCAATTTCTTCCATTGTATAAGAAATCGTGAATTCAGGAGATTGTAAAATGAATAAATCGTCAAGAATACCTTCTGTCCAAAGATCTTTTTGGATGTAAGCAACAATGCCCAAATCACTATCAATAAAGCTTTCGAAAGGAAGTTCACCCAGTTCTGCAATCAAAATTTCTGAACCGAGTTCTTTGGGTTCAACCGTAAAATGAAAGCCTAAATATATATTTGACATAAAATTATTTTTTGCAAAGGTAGGCAAATAACTTGTTTTCGAAAGAGATGTAAAATGAATTGAAATAAATTTTTTAACACAACTATTCATTTATCGAATGGATAATTCTACTTTTGCATACCAACTTTACTTAATTATGTACAAACAAGTCATTCGCCCAATACTTTTCTGGTTTGATCCAGAAAAAGTGCATTATTTTACCTTTTCGCTTATTCGAATCGTGTCAAAAATACCAGGAATTTCATTGCTTTTTAAATTAATGTACGTTGTTGATGACAAGCGATTGGAAACAGAAGTATTTGGCTTGAAGTTCAAAAATCCTGTTGGATTGGCTGCTGGAATGGATAAAGATGCTTCTTTGTATAAGGAATTGTCCAATCTTGGTTTTGGATTTATCGAAATTGGAACCATCACGCCGAAAGGGCAAGAGGGTAATCCTAAAAAACGTATATTTCGATTAACAGAAGATAGTGCTATCATCAATAGAATGGGGTTTAACAACGGTGGAGTTCAGGAAGCTGTAGAACGTTTAAAGAAAAATAAAGGAGTTCTTATAGGAGGAAATATTGGTAAAAATAAATTGACTCCAAATGAACGAGCTGTCGATGATTACCTTATTTGTTTCGATGCTTTATATGATTATGTCAATTATTTTGTGGTAAACGTGAGTTCTCCAAATACTCCAAATCTTAGAGAATTACAGGAAAAAGAACCATTGAAAAAATTATTACAAACATTGCAAAACCAGAATTTGACGAAGCCAAAACAAAAACCAATTCTGTTGAAAATTGCTCCCGATTTGACAGATTCACAATTGCTGGACATTATAGATATTGTAAAGGAAACAAAAATTGCTGGTGTAATTGCAACTAACACTACTTTGTCAAGATTAGGATTGCAATCCGTAGATAAAGTAGAAAAGGGTGGAATGTCTGGCAAACCTTTAAGAAGCCGTTCTACGGAAGTCATCCGTTTTCTATCCGAAAAAAGCAATAAAGCATTTCCTATTATTGGAGTTGGAGGAATTCATTCGGCAGAAGATGCCATTGAAAAATTGGAAGCTGGAGCGAGTTTAGTCCAAATTTATACTGGATTTATCTATGAAGGACCAGGATTAATAAAGGAAATCAATAATAAGATTTTAGAAAGAATGCAATAATCCAAATTGTACCAAAAGTCCTGTCAGTAAAGCTATTCCAAAACTTAAAAGCGTTCCGATAAGTACATATTCGGTCAGTTTTCTGTCTTTCGCTTCTTTTAAATCTCCAAAGCGAAAGATAGATTTTGCAGCCAATAAAAATCCAATGGCTTCAAAATGTCCTGTAAGTATAAAGCAAAAAACAAATAGTCTTTCGAATATTCCGATATAATTTCCAGCGTTTTCCAGCGAATCATCGTTTTTGTTTTTGCTTTCTGGAGTCCAAACCGAAATGATATTTTT
>NZ_JAQTPQ010000149.1 GCF_028712645.1 Flavobacterium sp.
TTTAATACATTTATGCTAATAAAATTCCTTTTATAAAAATTTATGAAAACTATCTTTCAATTACTACTTCTATTCCTTTTAACTGCTTCAGTATTAAGAATATTCAAACCAATAAACCACTGTGGATAGTTTCGTCTCCAAGTGGAAATCAAGTTACAAAAATTGATAAAAACGGAAAAACAGTAATTCCAAATGGTCGATTTATAACTCCCGGAGGAAATAACATTACGACTGCGCCACACCCTTATGGATTGACTTTAAGTCCAAACGGGAATGTTGCCGTTACTGCTAATTCAGGTACCAATCCCCTATCAATCACGATTATCAGGAATATTTTATCAAAAAATCCCGAAATACAACAAGTTCCTCCTGGTCCTGCGACTGACAAAGGTGTTTTGGCTTCGGTATTTATGGGTTTAGCCATTTCGCCCGACAACCAAACCATCTATGTTTCGGGTGGACAAACGAACAAAATTTATTTGTTTGACGTGAATTCTGGTGCCAAAAAGGATTCTATAAATTGCTCTTTCAACTCTGAAGAAATTGATTATTCCCATGGATACATTGGGGATATGAAGATGTCTAAAGATGGAAAAACACTTTATGCTGTTGATCAAATTGGTTTTAGAATGGTTGTTTTGGATACAAAAACTCGAAAACTTAAATATTCTGTTCCTGTAGGTCGTTATCCTTTTGGGATTTGTTTGTCGCCAGATGAAAAAAAGGCTTATGTTGCCAATGTAGGAATGTTTGAATACTCCTACATAAAAGACAGAAAAGGAAAAGATGCCAAGATAAAAGCTATCAGCTACCCTGCTTTTGAGTATGGTTCGAAAGAAATGATAAATGGAATCGAAAATGATTCGGTTTCTATTAAAGGTCTAGGAGAAATGAATGCTATCGATGCTTTTTCTGTTTTTGCAATTAATCTTGAAAATTTACAGCAACCCAAAGTAGTTGCAAAAATTAAAACTGGACATTTGGTTGGAGCATTAGTCGAAGGAATTCCTGCCGTGGGAGGTTCAAGTCCCAACTCGATTGTAGCCACAAATGATTATGTGTTTGTTAGCAACGGAACCAACGATAACATTTCAGTGATTTCTATCGAAAAAGATTCGGTTGTCAATACTATTTCTCTTAAACCAGATGCTCGAATGAAACAATTTCGAGGCGTTATTCCTTTTGGATTGGCTTTGAGTCCAGACCAAAAGCGATTGTATGCTGCCGAAGCTGGAATAAATGCCATTGCAGTAATTAATGTTTCTGACCAAAAGGTTTTGGGACATATTCCTACTGGATGGTTTCCTTCGAAAATTGAGGTAAGCAATGATGGAAAAAAACTAATTATTGCTAATGCCAAAGGTTTTGGTAGTGGTCCTAATGGAGGAGCTTCTTATAAACTGAGTGCTGATGGCAGCTACATTGGATCATTAATGAAAGGAACTGTGCAAGTGGTAGCTATTCCAATGGATGAAGAATTGGAAAAATTGACTCAAAAAGTAGTTTCAAATAACTTCAAATTTACGGATGCCGCAGATCCAATTTTCAAAAAAAGAGAAAATAATCCGGTGCCTCTTTATCCAGGAGAAAAAGAAAGTCCAATAAAACACATCGTATTTATTTCGAAGGAAAATAGGACTTATGATGAAATTTTTGGACAAGTAAAAAAAGGAAATGGAGATGCTACAATAGCACGATATGGAGCTAATTCTTCTTTTACAAATAAAGAAAAAACAGACTCACTTTCCAATGTTACAGTTATGCCTAACCACTTGGCTTTGGCAAGACAATTCAGTATTTCGGATAATTTCTATGTGGATTCTGATGTTTCAGCTGATGGTCATCGATGGCTAACGAACACCTATCCCAACGAATGGTGCGAAACCGCAACAGCAGCAAGTTATGGAGGAAACAGAACCTTTAAGGAGGATTCAAAAGCACCTGGTGTTTTTGCAATGAATGGATCGGCAGGAGCCATTTATCCAGAAGATTATAATGAGGCTGGTTCTTTGTGGGATCATTTAGGACGCCATAACGTAGATTTTTATAATTTTGGTTTTAGTATTATGTTTGAACCCGCTCTTTACAAACCTGAATATAAATACACGGGCATCAAGCAATTTGTTAATTTTCCAATGCCAAAACCTCTTTTTGACAGGACTTCGAAAATGTATCCAACCTTCAACACAGACATACCAGATCAGTTTAGGATTAGTCAATTTATTAAAGAATTTAATGCAAAATGGATGGGTGGAAATGAAGTTATGCCACCGTTCACAACCGTTATTATCCCCAATGACCACGGAGCTGATGAGCGTCCAGAGGCTGGATACCCGTTCAGAGAAAGTTATATGGCCGACAATGATTTGGCCGTGGGACGTATTGTCGAATTCCTTTCAAAAACGCCTTATTGGAAAAATATGCTAATCGTAATTACTGAAGATGATGCCCAAAATGGTGTAGATCATATTGATGCACACCGAAGTATACTTATGCTAATTTCTCCTTGGGTAAAAAAGGATTATGTGAGTCATGTTCATTATAGTTTTGGAAGTTTGTTTAAATCGTTTTGGAATATTTTGGATATGCCCTACTTAAACCAATATGATGCTGGCGCAACCGATTTGAGCGATATTTTTGATACTATCCCAAACTACACTCCTTACAATGCCTTAGAAGTTGATTCCAAAATTTTTAGTTCTCAAAAAGCATTATCTCCTTTTGATGAAAAATTGGATTGGAAATCGGTTAAAAGTTCTACAAAAATTGATGATGAAGAAGATATGTTCCAAGAAAGCAAAGAACAGGATAAAAACCGTTTAGAAAACAGGGAGAAAAAGAAATAGCATTTATTCATATCCTTTGTTTTTACATATTATTGCGAATCAAGGATTGAAATAAAACACTACTATTCTTCGGATTAGACCTAACAGGTTTCTAAAACCTGTTAGGTTTGTCTTAAATACCAATCGGATTAGACCTAACAGGTTTCTAAAACCTGTTAGGTTTGTCTTAAATACCAAAAAGTTACAAATTCAGCTCTTGATTCTCATTAGTTACTATTTTCCTAATTTTAGAATTCTTCAATTATGTTGTTGTTTTTATAAAACGATAGGGTTTATCTATGTCCTCCATTACAATATTCTCTACCTTTTTAAGCTTTTTTTCATATTAAATAACATTTAATTAACGAAATTATAAAGCCTTGTTAAAGATTTCATAAAGTCAAAATATTTACTAATAGTAAATTATTTAGCAAATTTGCGAAGTAAAATTTACTAATAGTAACTATTTAAGTATCCGATGAAAAAATTAAAAACATGTATGATTGCATTATTGATGTTGACGACATCATTAATTATGGCTCAAAAAACTACTTTTAAAGGTAAGGTAGTTGACGACCAAAAAGGAACATTGCCTGGGGCAACTGTACTTATTAAAGGAAGTACTATGGGAGTAGAAACTGACTTGAATGGTGATTTTGAAATTCAATTGCCAAAAGGAAATGAGATTCTTACCATCTCCTACATTGGTTACAATTCAGTTGATTTTAATCCATCAAAATCAACAAGTACTTTGATTGTACTTAAAGCAAATTCTGAAAGTTTACAAGAAGTAGTCGTGACTGCTTTAGGTATTAAAAAAGAAAAGAAAAAACTTGGCTATTCTGTTCAAGAAGTGCAAGGTGATTTGGCAAAAGGAAGAGATGCTAATGTTATGAATTCCTTAGCAGGTAAAGTATCTGGATTAATTGTTGCTGCATCATCAGAATTTTTTACAAGCCCTCAATTATATTTACGTGGAAAAAAACCTATTGTAGTTGTAGATGGAGTTCCGTTGGCAACAGACACCTACAACATTAGCCCTGACGATATTGAAAGTGTCAATGTATTAAAAGGAGCAAATGCAGCAGCTTTATATGGTTCAGCTGGAGTAAATGGTGCTATACAAATTACTACAAAAAGAGGAACAAAAAACACTAAAGGCTTTGTTGTAGAGTATAATCATAATTCTTTGTTTCAATCTGGTTTCAATGCAATTCCTAAAACACAAAGTAATTATGGTCCTGGTTCTTATGGGCAATACGCGTTTAAAGACGGTAAAGGAGGAGGAATCAATGATGCCGATTATGATCAATGGGGACCAAAGTTTGATGGGCAATTAATTACTCAATATGATAGTCCATTAGATGCTAATGGTGATTTAATTCCAACTCCGTGGGTAGCGAGAGGTAAAAATAATTTTACCAACTTTATGGAAGATGGATTTCTAATCACTAACAACTTAGCTTTGGCTGCTTCATCTGATAAAGGCAATATTCGTTTTTCAGTTTCCAATACCTATCAAAAAGGTATTAATCCAAATACAAAATTGAATATTTACAACTATAATTTAAGCGGTAGATACAATCTTAGTGATAATACTTGGGTTGATGCGAGTTCAAATTTTAATTTCCAAACGTCTCCAAACAATCCAAATGTGCAATACGGTCCAAATAGTTATTTATATAATATGATTATTTGGGGAGGTCCAGATTATGATGTTAGAGATTTAAGAAACTACTGGCAAAAAGGAAAAGAGGGATTGCAACAAATGAATTTTGAATATACTCGATATAATAATCCATATTTTATGGCTTATGAATGGTTAAGAGGTTATTATAAAAATGACTATTCTGGTCAAATCAGTTTGAATCATAAATTTAATAATGATTTTGATATGGTTTTAAGAACTAATTCGGCAGTGAGTAACTTGTTCAGAAACGAAAAATTCCCTTATTCTATGACTACTTATGGAAGAGAAAAAGCACAAGGGGATTACAAAGAACAATATGACTATAAATTTGAAACCTATTCGGATTTGATGTTGAATTATAACAAAACAATCCAAAATTTTGACATTAAAGCTACTGTTGGAGTCAATACTAACACTGAAAAATATAGAAATTCATACGCTACCACAAACTATTTAATTATTCCTGGTTTATATAACTTAAGTAATACTCAAAGTCCTGTACAACCAACAAATTACAATAGTCATTTTGAGACAAATAGTATGTATGGTTCATTAGATATGTCTTATAAATCATTCTTGTTTTTAGGAGCTACAGGAAGATTTGACAAAGACTCAAGATTACCAAAACAAAACAACACTTTCTTCTATCCTTCAGTAGGTGTAAGTGCAATATTAAGTGAGGTAGTTAAAATCCCTAATGTTGATTACTTGAAAGTTAGAAGCTCATACGCCAAGGTAGGTGGTTCATTAGATATATATAGTAACCTTGATACTTATAGATTAAGAGATCCTTTTACAATAAATGGTTCTACTTATAGCGCAGCTTATGTTGGGGAGATATTGTCAAACCCTAATTTAAAACCTGCATTTAACTCATCAATGGAATTTGGTTTAGAAACTAAAATGTTTAAAAACAGATTTGGATTCGATGTGACTTACTTTGAAAATACAAATGGTCCACAAATCTTCGATTTAAAATACTCAGAAACATCTGGATATCTAGGAAGTAAACAAAACGGTATTACCACTAAAACTAAAGGTACTGAGGTTTCATTCTTTGTAAAACCAGTAAAAAGTGAAAATTTCAGTTGGGATTTTAATGTAAACTGGTCCACTTATAAAGAATATTTAAAAGAAGTTTATCCAGGCATTACCAATAACGGAAAAATTAATATTGGGGATCGTGTTGATGGATTTTACATCAATGATTTTATGAGAACTAATGACGGAACCCTAATTGTAGGTAGTAATGGTAAACCTTTAACAAATTCATACCAAACTAAAGTGGGTTATTACAATCCCGACTGGACATTAGGTGTTACTAATAATGTTAGTTATAAAAGCTTTGCATTAAACTTTAGTTTTGACGGAAGATATGGCGGAAAAATCGAAAATTATGTAAACAAAAAAATGTGGCAAAGTGGAACTCATGAAGGTAGTGATACTCCAGAAAGAGCTAATGATGTCATAGGTGTTAAATCATATGTAACGGATGGTGTTGTTGTTACTGGAGGAGAATTATTGACAGACGGTCAAGGAAATACATTGTCAGATACACGAACTTTTGCACCAAACACTACAAAAATTTATTATCAAGATTTTGCTAAATCGTATAATGGAAATACTGCAGCTAATATTATAGATAAAACTTTCTTTAAACTAAGAGAAGTAAGTATATCCTATAATTTTCCAAAATCAGTTCTAAAAGAATCATTTATTAACGATGCTTCAATTTCTTTGATAGGTAGAGATTTATTGTATTTTTCTAAACACAAAAATATTGATTTAGATCAATTTGTCAAAGAAGGTACATCTCCTTTACAAACACCTACAGTAAAAAGTTATGGTATTAACTTAAACTTAAAATTTTAAAAAAACAAAAATGAAAACAATAAATAATTATAAAAACATACTAATCATTGCAATGATTTTGCTGGTTAGTTCATGTACAAATTTTGATCAATTGGCAAATGACCCAAACAGAGCCACGAGTGTTCCTCCATCAATGCTAATGTCAGAAGCACTGAGAGTTATGAATAACGTTGATGATGAAGGTCCTTGGTCTGATGCGCAAAGAGACAATCAATTTTGGGTAATCTCTTTTGATTATTATGGAAGCCAAGATTATAATTGGGGATCTGCTCCTTTTCGTTATACCACATTGTCAAATGTCGTAGCTATGGAAAAAGAATCTGAAAATTTAGATACTAAAAACAAATATGGCGCATTAGCTAAGTTTTTTAAAGCCTACTTTTTAGACTATATGACTAAACGAATGGGTGATATTCCAATGTCGGAAGCATTAAAAGCAAATACTGCTGAAAAAATCACTCAACCTAAATACGACAGTCAAAAGGATATATACATTGAAATATTATCCCTTCTTGAAGCGTCAAATGATCAGATAACATTGGCACAAAATGAAGTTGGTACTGGAAATGTTGAAGGCGATTTTTTATTCAAAGGCGATTTAAGCAAATGGCAAAAAACCATCAATGCATTTCGTTTAAGAGTTCTAATAGGATTGAGTAAAAAAACAGCTGAAATAGATGTTGTTAATCAATTTAACCAGATTATATCAAACCCAACAAAGTATCCATTAATGACTGGAGCAAGTGATAATATGGCGCGTCAATTTGCTGATGAAAATGGAAATCAATATGCTTTAAACCCAAGTAACTATGGTTTCAATAGAAACAGAAATATTATGGGAGGAACTTATTTGAATATTTTAAAACAAAATAATGATCCAAGAATCTATAAAGTAGCTGACCCTGCCCAGTTTTATTTCGATGCAAATGATCCATTAAACTTAAATGCTTATATTGCTACAAATACAGGTGATGATCAAGGAGCTATGCAAGTAGCATCTGACCAAGGTAAATTTTCTTATCCTAACGAAAATAGATATTATAGCAATTTCAGTGGAGAAGATTATATATTAATTGGATATGCTGAGCAACAGTTTGGAATAGCTGAAGCAATCAATAGAGGTTGGATAACTGGTAATGCTGCCACATATTACAACCAAGGAATTAGAGCATCGATGGAATTTTATTCTGTTTCAGCTAACGATATTGACACTTTCTTAACAAGTTCAAATATTATTTATAAAGGAAATAACACATTAGGTTTAGAGCAAATTCTTAACCAAAAGTATGTTGCCTTTTTTCAAAACTCGGAGAGAGAATCCTATTTTAATTATAGAAGAACAGGTGTTCCAGCATTTAATGTTGGTCCAGCCAATAACAATGGAGGAAAAATTCCTAACCGTTGGAAATACCCGCAAAGTGAATTTGAAACCAATAAAACAAATGTTAATGCAGCATTAACTAGCCAATACGATGGATCTGACGACATCAATGCTACAATGTGGTTGCTCAAATAATCAAGATGCATAAATTAAAATATTTAATTATGACCATAGGGATGCTCTCCCTGTGGTCATGTTTTTCGCAGAAAAATCTAAAACCAGCCAAAGTAAAATATGTTGTTATCATTGGTTTTGACGGATTGAGTCCTGATGGTATAGAACGCGCCCAAACACCTAATTTTCATAAGATTATGCAAGAAGGTGCTTCTACTCTTCATGCCAGAGCTGTGTTACCTACAAGTTCAAGTACCAATTGGGCTTCTATGATTATGGGAGCAGGTCCTGAGCAACACGGCATTACATCTAATGATTGGGAAAAAGATAATTTCACTTTACCAGCAATTGTGCAAAGTGAATATTTTTTATTTCCAACGATTTTTTCTTTAATAAATCAACAAATACCAAACGCTGAAATTGGAGCAATTTATCACTGGGATGGCTTTGGGCGTTTATTCGAAAAAAGTGCTGTTGATTATGATGTAAATCCAAAAACAGAAGATGAAACTGCAAGAGTTGCAAGCGAATACATCATCGCTAAAAAACCGACTTTCACATTCATCCATTTTGATCATATAGATCATGCAGGTCATGAATATGGCCACGGCAGCCCAGAATATTACAAATCAGTCGAAAAGGCGGATGCCTTGTTAGGATTATTATTTCAAGCAATTCAAAAAGCTGGTATTGCTGATGAAACGATGGTTATTGTCACTTCGGATCATGGGGGAATTGGTCACGGTCATGGTGGAGAATCTTTGAAA
>NZ_JAQTPQ010000150.1 GCF_028712645.1 Flavobacterium sp.
ACTAAATACAAGCCAGCAACGCACCACAAGTGCGTTGCTGGTTTTTAACGAACGGGCGTAGTTCAAGGGTAGAATAGCGGTCTCCAAAACCGTTGATGGGGGTTCGAATCCCTCCGCCCGTGCCAAAAAAATAAATCATAATGACAAAAGTTGTTAATTACCTATCAGAAGCATTTGAAGAATTAAGATCAAATGTAACTTGGCCAGAATGGGCCGAAGTACAACGTCTAACAATTGTTGTTGCTGTTTTTTCTGTATTACTCGCTATGGCAACATGGGGTATAGATGAATTTTTTGCAAAATCAATTGCTGGATTTTTTAACTGGTTAAAAGCATAATTTTTTTGTTATGGCAGATAATAATATGAAAAAGTGGTATGTCGTTCGAGCAGTAAGCGGACAAGAAGGTAAAGTGAAGGCTTACATCGAAACTGAGATCGCTAGGTTAGGAATGGGTGATTATGTTTCACAAGTTCTAGTTCCTACTGAAAAAGTGGTTACTGTAAAAGACGGAAAAAAGATTACAAAGGATAAAGTTTATTTTCCAGGTTATGTAATGATTGAAGCCAATCTTGTTGGAGAAATTCCTCATATTATCAAGTCAATAACAAGTGTAATTGGTTTTTTAGGTGAAATAAAAGGAGGAGAACCAGTGCCATTACGACTTTCTGAAGTAAACAGAATGTTAGGCAAAGTGGATGAATTGGCTGTGAATACAGATACACGTTCTATTCCTTTCAATTTAGGTGAAACTATCAAAGTTATTGATGGTCCTTTCAATGGGTTTAACGGAACTGTTGAAAAAATTAATGAAGAAAAGCGTAAACTAGAGGTAATGGTGAAAATTTTCGGAAGAAAAACACCATTAGAATTAGGGTTTATGCAAGTTGAAAAAGTATAATTTTTGTTACATATATAATAAGTCACATTTTCGCTTCCAATGTTAATGTGTTAAATTTTAAAAAAAATGGCTAAAGAGATTAGTAAAGTAGTTAAACTACAAGTTAAGGGAGGTGCTGCGAACCCGTCGCCACCGGTTGGACCTGCTTTAGGTGCTGCTGGTGTTAATATCATGGAATTCTGTAAGCAATTTAATGCTAGAACCCAAGATAAACCAGGTAAAGTTTGCCCAGTGCAAATTACAGTGTATAAAGACAAATCTTTCGATTTTGTTGTAAAAACACCACCAGCTGCTGTTCAGTTAATGGACGCGGCAAAGCTTAAATCTGGTTCAGGAGAACCAAATCGTAAGAAAGTAGCTAGCGTTACTTGGGATGTTATCAAAACAATTGCGGAAGACAAGATGGTTGATTTAAATGCATTCACAATCGAGTCTGCTATGAGCATGATCGCAGGAACGGCTAGATCTATGGGTATAACTGTAACTGGAGATTCTCCTCTAAAACAAGCGTAAGACATGGCAAAATTGACAAAAAAGCAAAAAGAGGCTGCTTCAAAAATTGAAAAGAATAAGCTATATACTTTGAAAGATGCTGCTGCATTAATTAAAGATGTTGCTTCTGCAAAATTTGATGAGTCTGTTGATATCGCAGTACGTTTGGGTGTAGATCCAAGAAAAGCGAATCAAATGGTTAGAGGTGTGGTAACATTACCTCACGGAACTGGTAAAGACGTAAAAGTGTTAGCATTGGTTACTCCAGATAAAGAAGCGGAAGCTAAAGAAGCAGGAGCAGACTATGTAGGTCTTGACGAATATTTACAAAAAATTAAAGATGGTTGGACAGATGTTGATGTTATCATCACAATGCCAAGTGTTATGGGAAAATTAGGCCCATTAGGTCGTATTTTAGGACCTAGAGGTTTAATGCCAAATCCTAAAACAGGTACTGTAACTATGGATGTTGCAAAAGCTGTTCAAGAAGTAAAAGCGGGTAAAATCGACTTTAAAGTTGATAAAACTGGTATCATACATGCAGGAATTGGAAAAATTTCTTTCGATGCTGATAAAATTGTAGATAACGCTCACGAAATTATTCAAACATTAATCAAACTTAAACCAACTGCGGCTAAAGGAACTTACATCAAAAGTATTTACCTAACTAGCACAATGAGTCCAGCAATTGCTTTGGACCCAAAAGCAGTATAATTGGTAGTTAAAAATTTTTAGTATGACTAGAGAAGAAAAATCAATCGCGATTGAAGATTTAACTGCACAGTTAGCTGGTACAAATATTATTTATGTATCTGATATTTCTGGACTAAACGCAGAGACAACTTCAAACTTGAGAAGAGCTTGCTTTAAAGCAGGTATAAAATTAGAGGTAGTTAAAAATACTTTGCTTGCAAAAGCAATGGAAGCTTCAGCTAATGATTATGGTGATTTACCATCTGTATTGACAGGTAATAGCGCTATTTTTATTGCAGATGTTGCTAACGCACCTGGAAAAATAATTAAAGATTTCCGTAAAAAGAGTGCTAAGCCAATTTTGAAAGGGGCTTATATCAATTCAGAAATTTATATTGGAGATGATCAACTAGACGCTTTGGCAACTATCAAATCAAAAGAAGAACTTATTGGCGAAATCATTGGATTACTTCAATCACCAGCTCAAAGAGTTATTTCTGCTCTTCAAAACCAATTCAAATCAGAAGAGGTTGCTTAATTAAACTAAAAGTTAGTTTGAATTAAGCGCAATAAAACGCGCACAATAAATAAATTATATTTTACAAATCATTTTAAAACGATAGAAAAAATGGCAGATTTGAAACAATTCGCAGAACAATTAGTTAACCTTACAGTAAAAGAAGTTAACGAATTAGCAACAATATTAAAAGATGAGTATGGTATCGAACCAGCTGCTGCAGCTGTAGTAGTTTCAGGTGGTGGCGAAGCTGCAGCTGAAGAAGTTCAAACAGAATTTACAGTTGTATTGAAAGAAGCTGGTGCTTCTAAATTAGCTGTAGTAAAAGCAGTTAAAGAATTAACTGGTTTGGGACTTAAAGAAGCTAAAGATTTAGTAGATGCTGCTCCATCTAACATTAAAGAAGGTATTTCTAAAGATGAGGCTGAAGGTCTTAAAAAATCTTTAGAAGAAGCTGGAGCTGTTGTTGAACTTAAATAGTTAGACTCAGTTTTGAGAACTAGGTTTAGGTCTTGGGTACGCATCCAATGGCCTAAACCATTTTTCGTATAATAAAATTCTATCTTGTTTTACTATAAAATAGGTTTTTAAAATCGAATACTTTTTACCCATTTACGAGGAAAAAAAATTAACAGATAATAAGAAAGTAGTTATCTTAAATTGGTTTTTAAAGATGTAATGGTAGTAAAAGAAAAGTATAAAAATAGTATTTATACAAAAAAAATTACTTTTTTAATCAAAATTTTGTCCATAGATGATAACAAATCAGACTGAAAGATTGAATTTTGCCTCTACAAAAAATATTCCTGACTATCCAGATTTCCTAGATGTTCAGGTTAAATCGTTTAAAGATTTCTTCCAACTAGAAACGAAATCAGACGAAAGAGGCGACGAAGGTTTATATAACACCTTTATGGAAAACTTTCCAATTACAGATACCAGAAATAATTTTGTATTGGAGTTCCTCGATTATTTTGTAGATCCACCACGTTACACAATTCAAGAATGTATTGAAAGAGGGCTTACTTATAGTGTGCCTTTAAAAGCTAGATTAAAGCTATATTGTACTGATCCAGAGCACGAAGATTTTGAAACTATTGTTCAGGATGTTTATCTTGGTACAATTCCTTATATGACTCCTTCTGGTACTTTTGTAATCAATGGCGCCGAGCGTGTTGTTGTTTCTCAATTGCACCGTTCTCCTGGGGTTTTCTTTGGACAATCATTCCATGCAAATGGAACAAAATTATATTCTGCCAGAGTAATTCCTTTTAAAGGATCTTGGATAGAATTTTCAACCGATATCAATAGCGTAATGTATGCTTATATCGACAGAAAGAAAAAATTACCTGTAACTACTTTATTCCGTGCTATTGGATTCGAAAGAGACAAGGATATCCTTGAGATTTTCGACCTTGCAGAGGAAATTAAAGTTTCTAAAACAGGACTTAAAAAATATATTGGTAGAAAATTAGCGGCTCGTGTTTTGAACACATGGCATGAAGATTTCGTGGATGAAGATACTGGCGAAGTTGTTTCTATCGAACGTAACGAAATTATCCTTGACAGAGACACCATTATCGACAAAGATAATGTGGAAGAAATCATCGATTCTAACGTTAAATCTATTTTGTTGCACAAGGAAGATAATAATGCAGTTGATTATTCTATCATCCACAACACGCTTCAAAAAGATCCAACCAATTCTGAAAAAGAAGCCGTTGAGCATATTTACAGACAATTGCGTAATGCAGAACCGCCTGATGAAGAAACTGCTCGTGGTATTATAGATAAATTATTCTTCTCTGACCAACGTTACAATTTAGGTGAAGTAGGTCGTTATAGAATAAACAAAAAACTTGGTTTGGATACTCCAATGGAAAAGCAAGTGCTTACCAAAGAAGATATCATTACTATTGTGAAATATTTGATTGAGTTAATAAACGCGAAAGCTGATATTGATGATATCGATCACTTGTCAAACCGTCGTGTAAGAACTGTTGGAGAACAACTTTCTCAACAATTTGGTGTAGGTTTGGCTCGTATGGCTAGAACCATTCGTGAGAGAATGAACGTTAGAGATAACGAGGTGTTTACACCTATTGATTTGATTAATGCTAAAACATTATCATCAGTAATCAACTCTTTCTTTGGTACCAACCAGTTGTCTCAATTTATGGATCAAACGAATCCATTAGCCGAGATTACGCACAAAAGAAGATTATCTGCACTTGGACCAGGTGGACTTTCGAGAGAAAGAGCTGGATTTGAGGTTCGTGACGTTCACTATACGCACTACGGACGTTTATGTCCAATTGAAACTCCAGAGGGACCAAACATTGGTTTGATTTCATCTCTTGGTGTTTATGCTAAAGTAAACGGAATGGGTTTCATCGAAACACCGTATCGTAAAGTAACCAATGGAGTTGTAGATTTAGTTTCTACTCCTGTTTACTTAAGTGCTGAAGAAGAAGAAGGAATGTTGATTTCTCAAGCAAACATCGAAATGGATACTGCCGGAAAAATTACTGCCGAAAACGTAATTGCACGTCAAGAAGGTGATTTCCCTGTTATTGATCCATCAAAAGTAGATTATGCCGATGTTGCTCCAAATCAAATTGCTTCAATTTCAGCTTCATTAATTCCTTTCTTGGAACATGATGATGCGAATAGAGCACTGATGGGATCTAATATGATGCGTCAAGCTGTACCATTAATACGTCCTGAAGCGCCAATTGTTGGAACAGGTTTAGAGCGTCAAGTGGCTTCTGATTCCAGAGTATTGATTAATGCTGAAGGACCAGGAGTTGTAGAATATGTAGATGCAAACATCATCACTATCAAATATGATCGTTCTGAAGAAGAAAGAATGGTAAGTTTTGATTCAGATGAAAAAACATATAATTTAATTAAATTTAGAAAAACCAATCAAGGGACAAGTATCAACCTAAAACCTATCGTAAGAAAAGGAGATAGAGTTTCACTTGGACAAGTATTATCAGAAGGATATGCTACTCAAAATGGAGAATTGGCTTTAGGTAGAAACCTAAAAGTTGCGTTTATGCCATGGAAAGGGTACAACTTCGAGGATGCGATTGTAATTTCTGAAAAAGTAGTTCGTGACGATATTTTTACTTCTATTCACGTTGATGATTATTCATTGGAAGTGAGAGATACTAAATTAGGTAACGAAGAATTGACCAACGATATTCCGAACGTTTCTGAAGAAGCTACTAAAGATTTAGATGAAAATGGTATGATCAGAATTGGAGCCGAGGTTAAACCTGGCGACATTCTTATCGGAAAAATTACACCAAAAGGAGAATCAGATCCTACTCCAGAAGAGAAATTGCTTAGAGCAATCTTCGGGGATAAAGCAGGAGACGTAAAAGATGCTTCATTGAAAGCTTCTCCCTCTTTACACGGTGTTGTTTTAGACAAAAAATTGTTCGCAAGAGCAGTAAAAGATAAACGCAAACGTACCCAAGATAAAGATGCTTTAGGCGCTTTGGAAATGGAATTCGAAGTTAAATTTGTTGAATTAAAAGACAAATTAATTGAGAAACTTTTCTTAATCGTTAACGGTAAAACATCTCAAGGTGTAATGAATGATTTGGGTGAAGAAGTTTTACCAAAAGGTAAAAAATACACTCAAAAAATGCTTTATGCTGTTGAAGATTTTGCTCACTTAAGCAAAGGACAATGGGTAGCTGATGACACAACGAATACTATGGTAAATGATTTAATTCATAACTATAAAATTAAGTTGAATGATTTACAAGGTGCCTTGCGTAGAGAAAAATTCACTATTACTGTAGGAGATGAATTGCCATCAGGAATTTTGAAATTAGCTAAAGTATATGTAGCCAAAAAACGTAAGTTGAAAGTTGGGGATAAAATGGCAGGACGTCACGGTAACAAAGGTATTGTTGCTCGTATTGTTCGTCATGAAGATATGCCTTTCTTAGAAGACGGAACACCTGTTGATATTGTGTTGAATCCACTTGGGGTACCTTCACGTATGAATATTGGTCAAATTTATGAAACAGTTTTAGGTTGGGCTGGAATGAACTTGGGTAGAAAATTTGCTACTCCAATTTTTGATGGTGCTTCTCTTGACGAAATAAATGCTTTGACTGATGAAGCTGATGTACCACGATTTGGACACACTTATCTTTATGATGGTGGAACTGGAGAGCGTTTTGCTCAAAAAGCAACAGTTGGAGTAATCTATATGTTGAAATTGGGTCATATGGTTGACGATAAAATGCACGCACGTTCAATAGGGCCATACTCATTAATTACACAACAACCATTGGGTGGTAAAGCTCAATTTGGAGGTCAACGTTTTGGAGAGATGGAAGTTTGGGCACTTGAAGCTTATGGAGCATCAAGTACACTTCGTGAAATATTGACTGTGAAATCAGATGATGTTATTGGTAGAGCTAAAACTTACGAAGCAATCGTTAAGGGAGAGTCTATGCCAGAACCAGGATTACCAGAATCATTCAACGTATTAATGCATGAATTGAAAGGTCTTGGACTTGATATTCGTTTAGAAGAATAAATAAATTTTGTCAACTGTAGAGACGCGATTAATCGCGTCTCTACTTTGGCATTTATAAGAGTTTTTAGGATTTATACCCGTAAACCGTTCCGATTTTTTATATAAACTATATAATTAGCACTTCAAAATTTTGTTTGAAGTTTAGAGAAGTAACCCGAGGAAGATAGAGATGTAAGTATTACATCTGTTTAAAATCAATTTTTAATTGCAAATAAATCAATAGTAAAAACTATGATGAACAATAGAAATAATAATAAAGATAAGAATCCTGTAAAAAGATTCAACAAAATTTCGATAGGACTAGCTTCTCCTGAATCTATCTTGAAAGAATCAAGAGGTGAAGTATTGAAGCCAGAAACTATCAATTATAGAACTCACAAACCAGAACGTGATGGTCTTTTCTGCGAAAGAATCTTCGGACCAGTTAAAGATTTTGAATGTGCTTGTGGAAAATATAAAAGAATCCGTTACAAAGGAATCATTTGTGACCGTTGTGGGGTAGAAGTTACTGAGAAAAAAGTACGTAGAGACAGAGTTGGTCACATCAATCTTGTTGTGCCAATCGCTCACATCTGGTATTTCCGTTCTCTTCCAAATAAAATTGGTTACATTTTAGGTCTTCCATCTAAGAAATTAGATATGATTATCTATTATGAAAGATATGTAGTTATACAAGCGGGTATTGCTAAAACTCCAGAAGGAGAATCTGTACAAAGATTAGATTTTTTAACAGAAGAAGAATATTTGAATATATTAGATACGCTTCCTGCAGATAACCAATATTTAGATGATTTTGATCCAAATAAATTTGTTGCCAAAATGGGAGCAGAATGTATTATGGATTTATTGGCTCGTATCGATTTAGATGCTTTGTCTTATGACTTGCGTCACTCTGCTAATAATGAAACGTCTAAACAACGTAAAACTGAAGCTTTAAAAAGATTAATCGTAGTAGAATCATTCCGTGAGTCTAACTTGAACCGCGAAAATCGTCCTGAATGGATGATTATGAAAGTGGTACCAGTTATTCCACCAGAATTGCGTCCGCTTGTGCCACTTGATGGAGGTCGTTTTGCAACTTCAGATTTAAATGATTTATACCGTCGTGTAATTATACGTAACAACCGTTTGAAAAGATTAATGGAGATTAAAGCTCCAGAAGTGATCTTGAGAAATGAGAAACGTATGTTGCAAGAATCAGTAGATTCATTGTTCGATAACACAAGAAAAGCATCTGCTGTAAAAACTGAATCTAACAGACCATTGAAATCACTTTCGGATTCCCTTAAAGGAAAACAAGGTCGTTTCCGTCAAAACTTACTTGGGAAACGTGTGGATTATTCTGCTCGTTCGGTAATTGTTGTTGGTCCTGAATTGAAATTGTTCGAATGTGGTATCCCAAAAGATATGGCAGCGGAGCTTTACAAACCTTTCGTTATCCGTAAATTGATAGAAAGAGGAATTGTAAAAACGGTTAAA
>NZ_JAQTPQ010000151.1 GCF_028712645.1 Flavobacterium sp.
ACAAGATGCTCAATTTGGTTAAAATCCAGTGCATTTACAACTTCAAAAGTGCCTGAATTGACAATGTCATTATTCAATTTTCGAATGTCGGAAGCGACGACATTTTCGGTTCCATAAATTTCTCGAAGTTTATGGGTTAACTCAGTTCCAATTTGCCCGCAAGCACCTATAATCAGTATTTTAGGATTCATTTTTATGATTTTTGAAATGCAAAGATAACGTTTTCGTGAATATCAAAAATTTGTCAAATATGCATTAAATCTTGTAAAATGACTTTTGAAATAAAGGTGAATTTCTTAATTTGTAAGTTTAAAAAGCTAAAAAAACAGCTTTGATTTATTAGATTGTTATTCTAATGTCGAAATTCGTAATTGTAAATTTACTTTGTAACTTTGCAACTTAATTTATTCAATGATGAAATTCAAATTATCGATTCTCTTTATTCTGATTTTTGTTCTTTTTTCGTGTAAAAATGAAGATCAAAACCGAATTGCCGAAACTCAAAAAGACATCAACAAAAAGGAAATCATTTTTTCGAATATTGAGAAAGGCTGGATTTTTAATGCGAATCCCATCAATGCAACCTCAAAAGCCAACGCTTTGACTTGGAGTGAATGGGGTTTATTTTTGACCGAATTAAATCAAAAACCTAAAAAAACCATTGGCGCTTTTCAAAAAAAATCAACGGAACTTTCTAAAAAAGCAATAGATTTGAACAATAATATTCCTTTAGATTTTAACAAACCTCAAATTAAAAGTCGAATTTCTACTCTTATTACGAAAGTGAAAATGTTAGATTTGTTTATTCATTTGGACAATATTCCTGACAAAAAAGTGATAGTCTTGGTAGGTGAAATTAACGAAGAACTGGTTTCCTTGCAAAAACAAATGGAAAAATTGGTTCAAAAAAGTAAGATTCCAATGGAAGCTGGCGAATCCGATTTAATAAAAATGTTAGATACAACAAGAGCAATTCCAACTAGATCAATTCCAACTACACGACAACAATTTGAAGTCCTTAATATGCCTCGAGTTGAGTAAAACAAATTTATATAGCATCTTTGATAATTCGCCAAAAATCAAGCAAATTGTCACTAGTTTACAACAAACAGACCAAAAAATCCATCTCAATGGATTAATAGGTTCTTCGCTTTCGTTTGTAATACAATCACTTTTTAAAAAAACCGAGAAACCGTTTTTATTGATTTTAAATGACAAGGAGGAAGCTGCTTATTATTTGAACGATTTGGAACAAATGATTGGTGAAAATGATGTATTGTTTTATCCAGGTTCCTATCGCCGCCCCTATCAAATTGAAGAAACTGATAATGCCAATGTTTTGCTTCGTGCCGAAGTTTTAAATAGAATCAATTCCCGGAAAAAACCTGCCGTTATTGTCACTTATCCCGAAGCACTTTTCGAAAAAGTGGTAACTAGAAAAGAACTCGACAAAAACACTTTGAAAGTTGCTGTTGGCGACAAAGTTTCTATCGATTTTATCAATGAAGTTTTGTTTGAATACGAGTTCAAAAGAGTCGATTTTATTACCGAACCAGGTGAATTTTCGGTTCGTGGTGGAATTGTAGATGTGTTCTCCTTTTCGAATGACAATCCGTATCGGATTGAGTTTTTTGGCAACGAAGTGGATAGCATTCGAAGCTTTGATGTAGAAACACAATTGTCCATCGAAAAGCAAAAGAAGATTACCATTATTCCCAATGTCGAGAATAAATTCTTTCAGGAAAATCGAGAAAGTTTCTTGGAATACATCAACAATCAAACGATTCTTTTTATTCAAGATACCGAAGGATTATTTACAAAACTCGACCGACTTTTTGCCAAAGCGACTGAAATTTTCGAGAACTTGAATGCAACCGTAAATCACGTTGCACCCAATCAATTGTTTTTGAATCAAGCTGAATTCATCAAGAAAAGTCTGGATTTCTCTGTTGTCGAATTGAGTGCTACGCCCATTTATAAAACTAAGAAAGCTTTCGAATTTTACATCAAACCGCAGCCTTCCTTCAACAAACAATTTGATTTGTTGTTGAATAATTTGAATGACAATCACTTTAATGGATACAAGAATTATTTATTTTGTTCGAATGATGCTCAAGCCAAACGTTTTCACGACATCTTCGAAACATTGGATGAAGAAAACTCCGAGAATATTCGAAAGCAATACAACACGATTGTGTTGCCCATTTATCAAGGATTTATAGATAAAGAAAACCAATTGGCTTGTTATACCGATCACCAAATTTTTGAGCGTTACCATAAATTTAGCATCAAAAGTAATGTTTCGAAGAAGCAAAATATTACTTTAAAAGAACTCACAACTTTGTCCGTTGGCGATTATGTAACGCATATCGATCACGGAATTGGACGATTTGGAGGATTGCAAAAAATTCAAGTTGAAGGCAAAACTCAAGAAGCCATAAAATTGGTTTATGCCGATAATGACATTGTTTATGTGAGCATTCACTCGCTGTATAAAATTTCGAAATTCAACGGGAAAGACGGAACTCCACCCAAAATATATAAAGTTGGGTCGAATGCTTGGAAGATTCTGAAGCAGAAAACCAAGGCTCGTGTCAAAAATATTGCGTTCAATTTGATTCAATTGTACGCCAAACGCCGATTGGAAAAAGGATTCCAGTTTGCGCCTGACAGTTATTTACAAAACGAATTAGAAAGTTCCTTCATCTACGAAGATACTCCCGACCAAACCAAATCGACAGCCGAAGTCAAAGCGGATATGGAAAGTGATCGACCAATGGATCGCTTGGTTTGTGGCGATGTGGGTTTTGGAAAAACTGAGGTTGCGATTCGTGCCGCTTTTAAAGCCGTGGACAATTCGAAACAAGTGGCTGTTTTAGTTCCTACCACGATTTTGGCTTACCAACATTACCGTACTTTTTCGGAACGATTGAAAGAAATGCCGGTTTCTGTGGGTTATTTGAACCGTTTCAGAACCGCCAAACAAAAAGCCGAAACCCTCAAACAATTAGCCGAAGGGAAACTCGACATTGTGATTGGAACCCATCAATTGGTCAATAAAAACGTAGTTTTCAAAGACCTTGGATTGTTGATTGTCGATGAGGAACAAAAATTTGGCGTTAACGTAAAAGATAAACTCAAAACCATCGCTGCCAATGTCGATACTTTGACATTAACAGCAACTCCAATTCCGAGAACCTTGCAGTTTTCGTTGATGGCAGCACGAGATTTATCCGTAATTACAACGCCTCCGCCCAATCGTTATCCTATCGAAACGAATGTGGTTGGATTTAGCGAAGAGCTGATTCGGGATGCGATTTCGTATGAAATTCAGCGAAATGGACAGGTTTTCTTTATCAACAATCGAATTGAAAACATCAAGGAAGTTGCCGGAATGATACAACGATTGGTTCCCGATGCGAAAGTCGGAATTGGTCACGGTCAAATGGATGGAAAAAAACTCGAAGAATTGATGCTCGCTTTTATGAACGGCGAATTCGATGTTTTAGTCGCAACAACAATCATCGAAAGCGGATTGGACGTTCCGAATGCGAATACCATTTTCATCAATAATGCGAATAATTTTGGTCTGTCCGATTTGCACCAAATGCGTGGTCGTGTGGGTCGAAGCAACAAAAAAGCGTTCTGTTATTTCATTTGTCCGCCCTATTCAGCGATGACCGATGATGCCCGAAAACGAATTCAGGCTTTGGAGCAATTCTCGGAATTGGGAAGCGGTTTCAATATTGCTATGAAGGATTTGGAAATTCGTGGTGCGGGAGATTTATTGGGTGGAGAACAAAGCGGTTTTATCAACGAAATTGGTTTTGACACCTACCAAAAAATTATGAATGAAGCCATCGATGAATTGAAGGAAAACGAATTCAAGGATTTGTATGAAAACGAAGATAACGGTGTGGAGAAAGAATACGTAAAAGATCTGCAAATTGACACCGATTTCGAGTTATTATTTTCAGATGAATACATCAATAATGTCACGGAGCGTTTGAGTTTGTACAACGAATTAGGCAATGTGACCAACGAAGAAGAATTAATCGTCTTCCAAAATAAACTGATTGACCGTTTTGGGCCAATGCCGCCACGAGCCAATGCTTTAATGAATAGCATCCGCATCAAATGGGTTGCCACCAAAGTTGGAATCGAAAAATTGGTGATGAAAAAAGGGAAAATGATTGGCTATTTTGTAGCAGATCAAAACTCGGATTTTTACACTAGTAACCGTTTCCATAAAGTGATTCAATTTGTACAAAAAAACAGCGCTATTTGTGTAATGAAAGAAAAACAAACCCCAGCGGGTTTACGACTTTTATTGACTTTTGACAATGTAAAAACGACAAGAAGAGCTTTGGAATTGATGGAGATGTTGGGGAAATAAGAGAATTTAAATTATTGATAAAATAAATTTTTTATTATGTTGTGAAATTTTTGAATAAGTATTATCATTGTATTGAAAGTAAATAAATATGAGCAAACAAAAACGTGTTGCATTGGCAATCAAGGAAGTAGTTTCGAAAATGATGGACAGAGTTATGGATAACGTAATGATAAAAGACCCTTTTATCAAAGAAAAGCATCATTCTGCGAAACCACTTTATGCTGCATTAGTTCCAGATGAAATATTTAAAGGCTCTCATTTTGAAAGAAGATTTGTAACTCCTTTTGGAGGTGTTTGGGAAAAACTAGCTCAAGTTGTTGCAATTGAAGCACACGGAAATTGTTCAATGGGACATAGTGTAAGTGGAATTGTTGGAAGTGAAAGTTTGAGAAGAATTCAAGAAGTTTTAAATAAACTTGAACACAATAAAAAAGGAGAATTAAAAGTAAAACCAGATTGGGAAACCGAATTGAAATATATACAAGAAGGCGGTGGAGAACCAATTCCTGTTAGTGTTACTTGTGATATTTTTATTCACAACGAAACTACAAATGCCAAATACGCCTTTGAATTAAAAGGACCACTACCTAATAGTGATCAAACAAAAGTGAGTAAAGAAAAAATGTTTAAATTGCTAGCAATGGAACCCAAGCAAGTTGATTTTGCTTATTATGCACTTCCTTATAATCCTTACGGAAAGAAAGAAGATTATAAATGGGCTTTTCCAATGAGATGGTTTAATATGCAAAGTGATAGTTCTGTTTTAATTGGAAATGAATTTTGGGAATTAATCGGTGGAAAAGGAACTTATAATAATTTTATCAAAGAAGTAAATCATTTAGGGAAAGAATATAGAGAACGCATATATAGAGAATTTTTAGAAATGGAACCGCCACATAATTTTGAAGAAGTTGTGCTTAAATAAGCTAAAATGAACAGCAATAATAAATTTACTTTTATAGATCTTTTTTCAGGCATTGGTGGCTTTAGAATGGCACTCAATAGCATTGGAGGAGAATGCTTGAACTTTAGCGAAATAAATAATGACGCAATAAATACTTATTGCACTAATTTTAATGAAAATTTAGAAAGTAATTTAGGAGATATTACAAAAATTAAAGATTTGCCTAAACACGATTTATTAACTGGTGGCGTTCCGTGTCAAAGTTGGTCGATTGCTGGAAGAAATCTAGGTTTTGACGATGATAGGGGACAATTATGGAATGACACTATTTATTTATTAAACAAGTCAAAACCAAAAGCGTTTATTTTTGAAAACGTAAAAGGATTGGTTGACCCAAGGAATAAAGAAGCATTAACTTATATTTTGCAAAGAATAAAAGAGGCAGGATATTTCGCAAATTATTATGTAATAAATTCATTCGATTATGGAGTTCCACAAAATAGATTACGAATTTATATTATTGGTTTTCGAGACGAAGAATATTCACTAAAATTCAGTTTGCCAAAACCAATTCAGAACAAAATAAGATTAGGAAATATTCTAACTGATTTTGTAGCAAGCCCAATAAAATTAAAAGAAAATTTTGAAAAAAATTTGTTTGGCGAAGTTGTAAAACCAAGAAACATGAGTTTGTCAAACAGTAATGGTTTTAATGATTATTTCTTATTTAATGATTTACGAAATGGTCATTCAACTATTCATTCTTGGGATATTCTGGACACAAACGAAAGACAAAAAGACATTTGTTATTTATTGCTAAAAAATAGACGAAAAAGTGCTTATGGAAATTTAGACGGAAATCCACTATCATACAAACATTTCAGAGATTTAGATAATACAATTACAAAAAATGAATTAGATGAATTAGTTTCGCTTGAAATTCTAAAAAAGGAAGGCTATTCATTTTTGATAAATGAATATCAAGAAAATGATATTTCAGAAGAGGAAAAAGATATTTTAGAATGCAATATCAATAATATTTTATTTGTAGAATATTTAAAAACAAATAGAAAATTGAAATTGAAAAAAATTTCAATTTCAAAAACTTTAAAAACCTTACAAGAAAAAAACATAATAGTTTGTAAGGAAATCCGATACGATTTTAAAAACACAAAAATCAGCACGGGATTATTTGGTGTAAATAGAATATTCTTACCAACATCAAATATTTTTCCAACATTGGTTGCAAGTGATACAAATGATTACATAACAACCAAAGAAATAGATGCGAAAAACGAAACCGAGTACAGAGAAAAATTTTTAAACGGAATATATAAAACACAAGAATTCAGAAGGATAACAAAAGAAGAAACCTGCAAGATTCAAGGATTTCCTAAAAATTATATTTTGCCTGAAAACAGAGCTAGATGGATGAAACTTTTAGGAAATAGTGTTTCAGTTCCTGTTATTGAAATTTTAGGAAAGGCAATAATAGAAACTGGAGTTTTTAGTAATACTGTTTCATCAATTGTGTCTCAAGGAAAAAACGATTTTGAATTTATAGCATAATTTATGTAATTGTTAAAAAATCTGTCAAGACAGTTTGTAATGACTTTTGTAATAAATTTAAAGAATCATCTGTTTGCGTAATTATGTTATAGAAAGAAGTTCCCGAAATTTTAAATACATTTTTGTGACTTACTTTATATTCATCATTACCAATTATCCATTTTTCTTGGTTTTTGTCTTCAATTGTAAAATCAACGAAATAGAATTTCGCATTTTTAAATCTTTGAGCATCATTAGATAATTTTTCAAAAATACACTCTTCAATATTTTTCGACAAATTCTCAAATTTAAATATAGCAAACAAAGTATCATCGTTTGCTTTTATATCAAAACCGCTCAAATTCCCAACATGAAAACCTTTTATCCCTCCTAAAATTTGTTCGTGAAAAGTCCCAATTGAATTGTTTATTGATTTGTCAATTTGACGCAATATTTCGGCTTGAATTAAGCTTTCTTGATTAATATCGTTGAATTGAGCGTCAAAAGTCAATTTGATTGTATCAACCTTATTGCTATAAAAGTTCTTTTTTGTGATGTTGTTCTTCGCTTTTAAGTAGGCTTTGTGAAGATTTGCAATGCAATAAAGTAAATGCTCATCTGATATAAAGTCAACATATTTGTTTTTCATCTAATCTTAGATATTAATCTAACTTTTTAGGTAATCTCTAATTCTTCAAATCCTTTATTACTTTAAAAGCAACATCTACTTCGTCTTCACTTACCAAAATGGTAAATTCGTTTGAAGTCGAAATTACTTCGTTGATGATGATTCCTTCCCAAGCTAAACGCTGAAAAATGAAATAATAAATCCCTGGGACAACGATGTTTTCTTTTGGTAATTTCACGGTTATTGAAGCCAGATTTTCCAGTTTTTGTATCAATTTTTCATTAGCAAAATGTTTGTCAACCAAGTAATTGACGCTATTGCTCACCACAATATTAGTTTCGTTTACACCACGTGATGAAGTATAAAAAATGTCTGGAAAAACATTGATGTCTGTAATTAAATCGGCTTGTTTGTTTAAAACTGTTTCTGATGCTGCAAAAGTATAATCAGTCAAGGAAGAGCGAACGGTGATTTCTCCAATGTTTTTTATTACTTTATTGATTTTATGATTCAGTCTGAAATCCAATTCTTCGGTCAGTCTTTTTAGTGCCATTACAACTGCTCCTTGTTTAACTTCTTTTCCAAAATCAGCCTCTAATTCGACCATAATGTTTCTAGAAAGTGAAGTTAAATTGATTATCCCAAGAGACAATGCATTTAACAAAAAGGGTTTTGTTTTGATGTAATTTTCTACAATTGAGGATACTGTTTTCATAACTATTTGGATTTATTTATTGGGCAAAAAAATGTTTATGAAGCTTTTATTTGAAAGGCATTGTAATCTAACAAATTTTTTCACAAAGATAAATAAAAAAACAATTTGTTATAAAAAAACGTGCAAAAAAAATTAAATTAGAAATGATAAAAGGCATCAATTAAGTGTTCTATGACAAATGATTTTCCTTCTTTATGACCCGAAACCGAAGGTTGAACGGACGCAGTAATAGCAATAATGTCAAAACGAACCTCTACATCTAGATTATTAGAGACAACATATTCGTTTACAGCTTTAACTAAAAGCTGTATTTTCTTGGGCTTTACAAAGTCTTGAGGAAGACCAAATTCGATGGTGGAGCGTGTCTTAACTTCAACGATGGTTAATATATTTTCTTTTTGAGCGATGATGTCAATC
>NZ_JAQTPQ010000003.1 GCF_028712645.1 Flavobacterium sp.
GAAAGCGTGTTCTGCATCTATAAAAGCAGCAATTCCACCTGCTTTTTGGGCTTCGGCAATGGCGTGCAAAGTCAAAGTTGGTTTTCCAGAAGATTCCGGACCGTATATTTCAATCACTCTTCCTCTTGGATAACCACCAACTCCCAAGGCTAAATCGATTCCCAAAGATCCAGAAGAAATAGTTTCTACTTCTACAATGGCTTTGTCGCCCATTTTCATTACGGTGCCTTTTCCGTAAGTTTTATCCAGCTTGTCAAGTGTAAGCTGTAGTGCTTTTAATTTGGCTTCTTTTTCTGAACTCATCTCTTTTACCTTTTCTTTCATTTATTTTTTGTACTTATCTTTTTGTAAAAATACTTCTTTTTTTGGAAGAAGCAAGGGGAATGTTTTTGAATTAATCTCTAAAAAAAACGATATTTGGTGTTCGTTATTTTCAAATTTATTCACCACCAATACATTTATTATATAAATCAACTATTTCAATTATATCATCCAAAATCAATTCTTTATTTTCTATTTTTAAAATTAATTCTGGACAATCTTTAAAGTTTTCAATTGCAAATTCTTTTAAATTTTTATTTGAATTAATGAAATTCAATTTTTCGGAATCTTTTTTATGCAATAAATATTTTATGTTTTTTGCTTTAGATAAATTTTCTTTTATTTTTGAATAGTTAATTGGCTTTGTATGATTTAAGTAATTTGCAGAATTAGTGCCATTCTTTAAGTCATTTAACCGGTTTAATTCTCCTTTAATTCTTGAAGATTCTAAATGCTCATAACTAAGCCAGTCTGCAACATTACTTCTGTCAAGACCATTATAAAATAAACTTTGGTTGTCAGGAGAATAAACATATACTTCAAATTTGTTCGAATAAATTAATTCAACGAATTTATTAAATTTATCAGCATCTGTTTTTTTGTAATAAAACTCCCTTCTGGTTGAAAGGTTTGGGTTGATAACAATTTTATCAATATTTTTATAATCAATTTTATCTGAATTTTTTTGGTCTTCATTTTCCTTAAACTTTATGCTAAATGCTGTACCATCTAGTTTGATAAGACCGCTTTTTATTTCACCATTTATTAATATTATTTCTCCTTTCAAATATGGATTGCTTCTTAAATCTAATTGAGCAAGGCAAGATGTAGTTATTAATAAAAAAAGAACTGCTATTTTTTTCATAACAAGTTTTATTTATGAATTAATCTAAATTTTTTTTCAAACAAACAAAGCCTTCAATTCTGTAGCTTCGTGAGGATTCAATTTTCCGGCCAAGACGAGGCTCAATTGTTTTCTTCTCAAAGCATCATTATAGCGATGCTTTTCGAGTTTAGTCTCGGGAATTATTTGCGGAACTTCAACTGGTTTTCCCTTGTCATCAACGGCCACAAAAGTATAAATAGCTTCATTCGACTTGATTCTTTCTCCCGAAAGTCGGTCTTCGACCCAAACGTCAATGTAAATTTCCATTGAAGTCTTGAAGGCTCTCGACACTTTTGCTTCAACAATAACAACACTTCCCAGCGGAATAGCTTTGTTGAATGCCACGTGATTTACAGAAACGGTTACCGAAATTCTGCGGGAATGTCTTCCTGCCGAAATGCTAGCGGCACGATCCATTCGAGCCAATAATTCGCCACCAAAAAGATTATTCAACGGATTGGTTTCGCTTGGCAAAACCAAATCAGTCAATACGGTCAACGATTCAGAAGGATGTTTTGGAGTCATAATTTATCTGGGTTTTTTAACCATATAAGACATATAAGGTCACTTAAGTTAACTGTAATATGAATTTATGAAGTATTAATAAGTTTAAGAATTTTGCAATCCAACCTTGAATGTACTTATATGCCTTATATGGTAAACTTGTTAAGTAGGGTTCTAATTTAACCAATAAACCGCCATAACAGCGGGAATAAAATAAATGACAATTGTTCTGGCGCCGTCATAATCTTTGGCTAACCGCTGTCCAAAAAGCAGCATCAACAAAGTAATGCACGAAAAAACGGCTCCATATAATCCGAATGTTCTTCCATTGCTTACGAATAATTCGATGCAGCCCACGACACACAAAACCCCCGAAATTAATTCTAAAATCAGAATATTCAGCAGGGCTAAATGAGTCAAGTTTTTCAATTGGGTTTTGGCAAAATGTTCCTTTAAAAAATCAATATTATCTTTCCAATAAAACAGTTTGTCATAGCCAGATTGAATGAATGTAATGGCTAAAAAAACCAAAAGTAAAATAGAAGCAGCGTTATTCATAAGTCTATTTTTTATGGATTAAACGAGTGAGTTTTATAGATAAATCGGTCAAAATAATTTTAGCATTTCCGTTGCGTTCAATATGATAAATGGCATCGGACAGTTCCTGGAATATTTCGTTGATGTTGTTGCCGTTGACAAAAGGCGCAAATTTAGCTATTGAAAAATTTTCGACCGTGGGTTCCAAATAAACCAAACTCGGAGTTTCGTAATTATATAGCAACGCCTGACGGAAAATATCGATGCAAAACTGCAGGAATTTCTTTTGGGTTTCTCTTCCCAAAACTGCAATTTGTTCGCTCCAAAGAATTAAGTCGGCGATAACCGCTGGATTTCCTTTGGCTTTAAAAGCCGCACGAACCCATACCACGAACCATTGTTCGAAAGGGAATTCTTCACTTTCATCAGTAAGTAAATGCAAAGCTTTATTGTAATTTCCTTGTGCTTGATGGGCGATTTTTGTGGCTAGTTTTGATTCTATATTTTCACGCGAAACCAAAGCTTCGGCAATCACATGTTCGCTCAATCCATTAAAATGCAATACTTGACAACGCGAACGAATCGTTTGGATGATGTCTTCTTCGTTTTCCGAAATCAATATGAAAACTGTTTTTTCTGGCGGTTCCTCGAGCAGCTTCAATAATTTGTTAGAAGCAGCAATATTCATTTTGTCAGCCATCCAAACAATCATAATTTTATAACCGCCTTCGTATGATTTTAAGGATAATGACTTTAATACTTCTTGGGCATCATCGACTCGAATTTCCCCTTGTTTGTTTTGCACTCCCAAAACGGAATACCAATCAAACAAACCGCCATAGGGATTTTGGGTTACAAACACTCTCCAATCACCAATAAAATCAATGCTTTTGGGTTTTGTTTTTACCTCTTCGGTGCTTACTGTTGGATAAACGAAATGTAAATCAGGATGCGAAATCTTTTGAAATTTTAAATTACAAGCTTCATTAGAGCCCGAGTTTTCTCCGTTTTGATTGCCACACAAAATGTATTGAGCATAAGCAATTGCCATTGCCAAAGTACCACATCCTTCTGGGCCAACAAATAATTGTGCGTGAGGAATTCTACCTAAATTGGCACTTCGGGTTAAGTGATTTTTGATGTGATCTTGACCTAATATTTCTGAAAACTGCATAAGGCAAATATAGGACAAAAAGCTTCAAAACAGAAAATATTTATTGTTTTAGAACATTAAAATGCTTGATTAAGGCAAGTTTTTTTAATCTAAAATCATTATAAAATTGGCGAAGATGGGTTAGATATTTTGGAATTAATTTTTATTGTTTTTTTGTTCTGAGTTCATTTATTATTTTATGCACGGTTGTTAAGTAATTAAATTTAGCGACGAAATATTTAAAATAACCGACCAACTACAAGTATCTTAAAATTTGTAATATTTTTTCTATTTATTCAAATATATCAGTAAATTTTTTTTTGATGGATAAAAAAACGAATGTAAAACTTATGATTGAAGTAAATATTAATACAAATTCTTCGACACAATACAGATTTATCCGATAAAAAACAATTGATTTTTATTTTTGTAATCTTTTTAGTTAAAAATTAATGATATTTTTGATTTCGTATATATTATTTATATATATTTGTTTTTGTAAATAAAATATAGAATCTAATTATGAAAAATAAAAGTATAATTTTTAGTATTTTTTTGATTATTATCTTTAATGGAGTTAGAGCTCAAAATAAAAAAGCAAATGCACCAAAAAGCATTATAAGTAGGACAGCAACAATTAAAAAATATTATGATCTAAAAGAATTAAAAGAGCTTAATAAGGGAGAATTAATAACATTATATACAGAGCGTATAAATGTTCTTATTAAAACATTGCCATATATTGCTTTATCTACAAGATCAGGAATAACAATGGCAGATATAGGAATTCCATTAGATTCGGAACACAAGAAAGACTTTGAAAATCAAGAAAAAGCAATTGCTGATTTTCTTGAATCAACTGTTAATTTTCAAACAAAAATAATGCCTTATTCTGACAAAAATAATTTGATTACGGCTATTTTATTTTATGAAAGTATGATGAAATCATTACATGAATTAGGTGAAGCTAGTGAATAAAGTAGATATGATTTTATTCTTTTTTTTAATTTATTTAGAATACTACAGCTATAAAAGGCTGTTTTTTCATCTAGTGGATTATGCGTTTTGATTAAATTAAGAAAAGAAAAATATTAAAATTTAAGTTAACCCCAATAAAATTAAATTTAGAACCTATGAAAAATTCTACTCTAATAATAGGGATGTTCTTTTTAGTAGTTTTTGGTGTAAATGCACAACAAGAAAAAGGAATTACTGGTATATGGTCAAACAAATGGACTGAATTTTCTCCTAATAAAGTTGATTATGGTGAAGCGAATGAAATTTTGGCTGGTAACATTACTGAAAACACAAAGTTGTATAAGAAAAATATTTATGAATTACAAGGAGATGTTTTTGTGACAAACTATGCAACCCTTACTATTGAACCAGGGACTGTAATTATAGGGGATTATGAATCGAAAGGTACTTTAATAATTACAAGAGGATCAAAATTAATTGCTGATGGTTTAGAAACCGATCCAATTATTTTTACTTCTAATAGAAGTGTAAAAAAGGCTGGTGATTGGGGAGGTATAATTATTCTGGGGGATGCACCTACTAATAAATTTGGTAATGTATCCAATGTAGGCTATGGTTTAAACCCAATTTTAGCTTCTTATGGAGGGAACGATATTGAAAGTAGTTCAGGTATTTTAAGATATGCTAGAATTGAATATGCAGGAAAAAAAATAAAAGGATTTGAAAATTTTAATTCATTATTATTAGCTGGAATAGGTAATAAAACAATAATAGAAAACATTATGGTTAGTTATTCTGCAGGAAATTCCTTTGGAATAGAAGGAGGGGAACTAAGTTTAAACAAGCTGATTTCTTTTAAATCAATTGCTGATGATTTTAAATTTAATTATGGAACACAATGTTGCATAAACAATTCGTTAGCCATTCGATCTCCTTATTTATCAAGTAATACGGGATCTAGATGTTTAGAAATTACTTCTTATGAAAAAAAGGAAGAAGTGGATTTTTCTAAACAACAAACATTGGTTACTGCAACAAACTTAACATTGGTTAATAATAGTAATAATTTAAGTGCCGATATTGAATCGGGTTTGGTTAAAGAAGCTATGTATGTTGCTGAAAACACAAATATTAACTTTAAAAAAACAGTTGTTTCAGGCTTTAATCCTGCAATATTATTGGATCCTGAAATTGAGATTAATAATGAAAATCTTATAAAAATTAAATTAGTAGAAACCTATTTTAATTTATGCAAAGGAAATATTTTTTCGGTATATAATTCGAATAATGAAGATTTAGAAAATTGGTATGGGAATGTTGCTTTTGCCAATGTGTATTCTAAAGCTGATAACGCTGAAACATTCGTAGATTCTTCTAATGATAAGAAACCAGATTTTAGACTGCGAATGGGCAAAATAACAGTGTCAAATGAGGACTAATAGCAACAATTTTTATATGTAAAAACAACAATAATTAACTTGCATTGGGGAGCAGTTGAAACCATTATGTATGAAAAAGAATTTTAAACAGCTCGAATGTAAAACGGTAACTATTGTAAAAAACCTTTTTTTTATAATAGTACTAATTTTATCCTGCTATAAAAGTTCATTTGCTCAAACTATACTTCCTCAAAAATTACCATTTGTTAAAATATGTGCCCAGTCTGATTTCAATACTTTTGACGCTGATTTTAAATTTTCTGGCTTTCCAGCTTTGACAACATTTTCTGTAGAACTCTCAGATGATAAAGGCAGTTTTGCAAATCCAATAGCTACAACAACACTTTCTACGGTAGATGTTTCTGCAGGAGAAAAGACCATATCTTTTGGCGTGCCTTCTACTTTAATCGGTTCTGAAACTTATAAATTAAGAGTTAAAAGTTCGACTGGAGCTGTTAGTGGCGATTTCAGTTCATTTGATTTAAAAACTTCTTTTCCTGCTTATTATAAACCGTATTCGCAACCTTTTTATATTAACAACCAACTTTCAAATGTTGTCATTTGTAACGGAGGAAGTGCTACTATAACTATTGATAATCCTACACCAAATATACCTAGTTCTTCCCCAGCAAATTTCCCAGGTTTAAAGTACAATTGGTATAAAGATAACTTTCTAGTTTCAGGAGAAACAGGAGCTTCGTTAGTTGTAAATTCTTCTGGAGTTTATTATGTAGAAATAAATTATGGCTCGTGTTCAGATGTTAATTTTCGATCACAAGAAGTCACCGTTAGTGGAGCTTCGGGATCTGTTTCTACAATTACTTCTAGCCTTTCAAACCCTTTTTGTTCAAGTGCTGGTGCTACTACTTTGACGGCAACAACAGGAAACTCTTATGTTTGGAAAAAAGATAATATTGTAATTCCAGGAGCAATTGGACAAACCTATCAAACTAGTTCAGCAGGTAAATATACTGTTGATGTAGATTTTGGGGGATGTAAATCTACGGGAACAATTGATTTGGAAGTGTTTAAAATAACGACTTCAATCAATATTCCTGAAAGTAGCACAATAAGTGAAGGGGATTCAAAAACGGTATTAGTAAGCACAGACGCATTGAGTCCCGAGTATAAATGGTATTTAAACGGAGTTGAAATTTCTGAAGCTTCTTCAAATTCTTTTACCGTGACCAGTACAGGAGATTATAAAGTTACCATAACCCAACTATCAGGATGTTATATTACAAACGAAATTCTATTCACAATAAATTCTATAATTGATGCAAACGCCGTCGATATTCCTAATTTAATTAGTCCAAACAATGACGGAGTAAATGATGTATGGAGTATCCCACAAGTATATGTTAGTGGAACAAATACCGAAGTAATTTTGATGAATTCTTCAGGAGAAATTGTATTAAAAACAAATGATTATCTAAATAATTGGCCGGAGAACGGGATAGATTTTAAAAACATAAATCCTGTATATTATTATATCATTACTCCTCAAGACGGGAAAGTAAAAAAAGGTTCAATAACTGTAGTGAAATAAATGAATAGGAACTTTATAGTTATATTATTTTTTTTCTGTGCTGTACAGATGCTCTATTCCCAAGAGGATGGAGTTGTTGCGTTTGCACTTCCAGTTCGGAATTCTTTAAAATTTAATAAATTCATCATCAACCCCACTTTTAGTTTTGTTAAAGAACAAAGTCCAATGCTTAGTTTTTATAATAAAAGACAATGGGCTCAATTTGACAATGCTCCACAAACCTTTCTTTTTAGTTATTCAGGAAGATTTAGGGAGAGCGAAGGAGTTGCTCTTGGATTGTTTCAGCAAAATTATGGTGTTTTAACCACTTTTGGTGCAGTTGCTAATTTTGCGCACAACATAACATTTCAGGAAGACAGTAATCTGACTTTTGGAATGAATTTAGGAATATACAAAAGCGGCTTAAATAAAGGAAAAGTAATTACAAATTATCCTGATCCATCGTTAGACAATATTCCATCAAATTCATTAATTACAGTAAGTCCAGGAATAAATTATGGGACTACTTTTCTTGATTTTGGTGTATCAGTAAATAATTTAATATTATATAATCTCAAAACTTCAAAAATTATTGAAGATGATTCTGAAAAAAGTATAGAAGGGCATATAATGTACAACGGTTACATAGACTCCTATGGTTTTTTTGATAGAAGTAAATTTTCAGGTTTGATAAAAACCGAAATCAAAAAAGACAAAACCATTATTTCGGGATTAGCAATGTTAACTTTACTCAAAGGGTTATGGGTTCAAGCTGGGTATAATACCTTGTATGGAATGTCGGGAGGAATTGGGATGAATATAACTCCCAAAATTTCTATGGAATACAATTTTGAAAAAGGAACAGGGAATTTATCAAATTTTGGAGTTTCACACGAAATTGTTTTTGCCTATAAATTTAGCAGCAAAAAGTATGATTATGGAGACGACGAGGATGAAGGATCAATTATTTCTGCTACCGAAAATCGAGTAAAAGTAACTCCTTTAAAAGAAATATCCCATCAAGAATATCAAAAATACAAAGAACAAAAAGAAGCACAATTGAAGTCCGAAGCGGAAGCCAAACTATTAGCTGCCGCAAAAGCAAAAGTAGATGCAGAAATAGCCTCAAAAGCAAAACTTGACGAAGCGGCCAGATTAAAAGCAGAAGCAGATGCTAAAGCTAAACAATTAGCAGAATCCAAATTAAAAGCTAATTCAGGAATAGCTTCAAAAGCAAAACTTGCCGAAACGGCCAGACTGAAATCCGAAGCATATTTGAAATCCAAACAATTAGCAGAAGCAAAATTAAAAGCCGATGCAGCAGCAAAAGCAAAACTTGCTGAAGAATCAAGATTGAAATCCGAAGCAGACGCGAAATTCAAACAATTAGCAGAAGCAAAATTAAAAGCCGATGCAGCAGCAAAAGCAAAACTTGCTGAAGAATCAAGATTGAAATCCGAGGCAGACGCGAACTCCAAACAATTAGCAGAAGCAAAATTAAAAGCCGATGCAGCAGCAAAAGCAAAACTTGCTGAAGAATCAAGATTGAAATCCGAAGCAGACGCGAAATCCAAACAATTAGCAGAAGCAAAATTAAAAGCCGATGCAGCAGCAAAAGCAAAACTTGCTGAAGAAGCCAGATTGAAAGCAGAAGCAGATGCGGAAGCTAAACAATTAGCAGAAAAACCTAAAGACGAAAATGCTAAATCAATAGATGATTTGACAAAAATTGTAACAGATTCTAAAAAGGAACAACAAGATTTAATAAGGCAGTTAAATGACAAAGTATCTGATAAAGAAAAAGATTTAAAAGATTTAAAAGAGGAAAATGATCTGAGTGAAAAAGGTATTTTTAAAGAGCCAAAACCATTCAAAAGCGTCACGGCTGAAAACATTGCATTAGAAAGTTTGGAATCTCAAATTGAGTTAATGAATCAATCTCAAAAAGAAAAAATAGTTGCGTTAGATAATTTATATAAAGAAAGGATTAAAAATGGAGGTAATATAAATGATGTTACAAATCAATCCTATTTAAAAACAATTCAAGATCTTAAAGCAGAACACGTAAAAGCAATAAAATCGAATTTGGATTTAGTTTCAACTTTAGAAAAAATCAAAGTTGATACCGAGATTGAGAAAAAAAGAAGAATAAAACGAGCCGCTTTTGCTAATAATCAAGACCGATATTTGCAAGATGTGGCTACATTAAAAAGAATAAAAGAAAAAACGGTTGTTAGCACAATTCCTTTAAAAGAATCTGATTTTGATTTTGGTGAAGAGCAGTCGAATGTTCAAGTTTTAAAAGATATTAAAAACACAGAAAAAGGATATTATTTAGTTGTTGCCGTACATGACGATATAGTAAAAAGAGATAGTTTTTTAACTAAAACCGTAGCCTCAGGACAACCAAATGTTGATTTCTTCTATGATGTTAAATCAGGAAAATATTTCATTTATTGTGATAAATACGAATCAATAGAAGAAGCACAAAAAGGGATGGAGTCAAAAGGGAATAGACCCTATAATAGTAAAATGTCAGTAGTAAAAATAGAAAATTAAGCAAAAAACAAATCAATTATAAAAACATATAATCTCTATTTTGAGATGCCTCTCTCAAAACAACATTAATAAAGAATCGTATGAAATTAAAAAACTACATCCTATATATTACTTTAATTTTTCTAAGTGTTTATTATGGCAATGCTCAAGTTAAAGTTCCCTTTTCGCCAAGATTACCAGGTGGAAGCATCAAAGTAAAAGGTGACATTAAACTAGTAGGTAATAGTATTGTCAATACTGGACCTATGGGATCTCCTGCAAATACGCCTTATGTTATCAATTCTGATAATAACGGCTTGAATATGGAGTATATTGATATTGATAGTGATGCCTCGACATTTAGTTCCAGTAGCGCTGATTTAAATATTGGCACAGCTTGCAAACGGATAGTATATGCAGGATTGTATTGGTCTGCAACATATCCTTATGAAAGAAGTACAGATGCCGCTTCTAATATCGCAGGAACACCAAGAATTACAGATTTCAACACCATAAAATTCAAATTACCTGGAGGTGCATATCTTCCCATCACGGCCGACAATACTATTTTCGACGGTTTTAATATCGATCCGTTTATTAATTTTCCAGATTCTCCTTATGTGTGTTATAAGGATGTAACCAGTCTTTTGCAAGGATTACCAGATGCAGACGGTCAGTATGTGGTTGCCAATGTGCGCTCTGCAAAAGGGCAACGTGTTAATGGAATTTCAGCGGGTTGGTCATTAGTAGTTATTTATGAAGATCCAACATTACCAAGTAAATTCATATCAACATTTGACGGATTTGCAGGGATACATCGTGTAAATGCTCCTTCGGTAAATGTTACAATTAATGGTTTTCAAACTATTCCGTCAGGGCCAGTAAATTTCTCTATGGGAGTTGCCGCATTAGAAGGCGATAGAACAATACTTGGAGATCAATTTTTAATCAAGGCAAATTCAGTGGCAAGCTTTACGCCTGTTGGTGGAGCATTAAATCCGCCGGGAACAATTTTAGCACCACTTTCGGCCGATTTTTTTAACTCAACAATTACCAACAACGATACACAAGTACTTAGTCGAAATCCAGCAAGCACTAACACATTAGGTTTTGACTTAGATTTAGTTACTCCACCTAACCCATCAAATAGTATCATTCCTAATGGTGAAACTGGAGCTCAATTACAATTTACTACAACCACCACAAACGGTAGTGACGCATACAGTGTGTTTTTGACTTCATTTGCAGTTGATATAATTGAACCCAAAATTATTCTCACAAAAGTTGTACAAGATCTATTAGGAAACAACATTGGTGGTGCAACAGTTAATCTGGGAGATACTATAGAATATGTTATAGGTTTTCAAAACGTTGGAAATGATAGCGCAACTTCATTTACTATAAAAGACATTCTTCCTGTAAACGTTGTTTTTAATCCAGCAACGGGGCTGACTCTACCATCAGGAGCAACCTATACTTATAATGCAGGAACAAGAACATTGCTATTTACGGTTCCAAATAATTTGGTAGAAAAAGGAGATTCTCGTAGTGAAATCAGGATTAGGGTAAGTGTTCCTATAGATTGTAATGTCTTTAAAACAGCTTGTTCAAAAGAAATAAAAAATCAAGCTTTTGCTTCCTATAAAGGGGTTATAAATACAACTCAAATTACAGATGATCCAAGTTTATCTTTCTTCTCTTCGTGCGCATTATCTACACCAACGGCTACTAATTTTTTGGCTAATGTATCTGGTTGTATTTATCCTAGTTCAGCGGTACTTTGTAGCGCAAGCGTTGAGCTAACAGCTGCTTCTGGTTATGATTCTTATTCTTGGTCAACTAGCCCAACAGGCATACCAGTAATTGGAACTAATCAAACCCTTACCGTAACAAGTTTAGGAACTTATTATGTGCGTGATACGGCGACTATTCCTTGTATATCAACTATTGATGAGGTAATTACAGTTGTCGATTTTAATTCAGGCTTAACAAATCCAGTCATTCCTTATGCCGATCAAATTCCTATTTGTCCTAATGATGGAAAAAAATTACCACTTATCTTTTTATGTGGGCTAAACGATCACAGATTGATACAAACAAATACTGGAGCGCTTAGTGTTATTTGGCAAAAACTGGATCCAACAAGCTGCCCTCCAATTGCGTTGCAAAGTTGTGCCAACGAAAACGCAACTTGTACTTGGAATCAAGTAGGGACAAGCCCTGATTTTGATGCAATTGACGAAGGTCAATATAGAGTTATACTAAATTATGCAGGAGGTTGTTTTAAAAGATTTTATTTCAATGTGTTTAAAAATCCTTTAGATCCAAAATTTACCGTTCAAGATATTATTTGTACCACACCAGGAAAAATAACAATAACTAATGTTCCCTTTGATTATATATATAGTTTAGATAATCCCGCAGGGCCATATCAGGTTAGCCCAGTTTTTACACCTGTAAGCGCAGGTACACATCACGTTTATATACAACAATTAGGCGCGGGAGACAATGCGTGCTTGTTTGATGTTTTTCCAATAGTAATTAGAGCTCATGTATTTACTACAACTGTTACTCCAATTAGTCCATTGTGTTTTGGAGATAAAGGAAGTATTAAAGTAGCAGCATTTGATGCACAGCCCCAATATACTTTTTGTTTATATTCTGGGAATGCTGCTTTACCAGCAAATTTAATTCAATGTGTGGGACCAATTGCACAAGACAACTATGAGTTTCCAAACTTAAATCCAGGCACTTATACTGTAACTATAAATACTCAAGATGGTTGCAGCAATACAAAAACAGTGACGATTACTCCAACTCCTTTATTAACGGCAACTTTAGCACTTACAAAACCGCTGACTCCATGTTCAAATGGCGAAATTACCATATATCCAGTTGGAGGCACACCGCCTTATTGTTATTTTATAAATGGTAATTCAGTGCCACAATGTGGTAGCAATGTTATTTCTGTTCCTGCTCCAGGAGGTACTTATAATATAGTTGTGGTAGATAAAAACAATTGTACATTTACCTTACCTCCTATAACTGTTGTATCCACAGTAGCTCCGTCCTATAATATTATTAAGACAGATGCGCTTTGTTCAGGAACAAGCACAGGTACCATTACCATAAATGTAACTAATGCCAACGGAAATGCCATTCAATATAGCATAGACGGAGGAACAACTTGGTTAAATTCTAATGTGTTTAATAATCTTCCGGCGGGAAATTATACCGTTATGATTAAATATGTTACCGGAACAGCGGCTTGTACCATAACAAATCCTATTACAATAAACAATCCTAATCCAATTACCGCCACTGTAACACTAACAACCGACTATACTTGTAATAGTGCAACAGGCAGCAGCACAAATCCTGGATTGGGAGTTATTACGGTTACTGGCGTTTCGGGAGGAACTGCACCATACACTTATTGTATTGGAGGAACTTGTCAAGCACCAACGGCATCAACCACCACTACTTTTACAGGACTTGTTAATGGTAATTATACTATCACGATTAAAGATGCCAATGGTTGTTCCAAAACATTCTCAAAAACAATTACACCATTAAACCCACCTACAAATCTAACATTTTCAGCCACAGCATTAACTTGCCCAGCAAACACAACAACTGTAACAATCAACAATGTCACTGGAGGCGTTAGCCCTTTTCAATATCAAATTGTTGCTGCTCCACCAGCCTTTTTAGGTTCGCTGCCAACACTATATCAAAATTCTAAAAATTTTAGTGGATTGCCTCCAGGAACTTATACTTTTCAGGTAATTGATTCCAAAGGATGTACATTCCAAAAAAGCTTTACTATTCCCGTAATACCACCAATAAAAGTTGTTGGTACTTTGCTAAATAATATTGTCTGCTTTGGCACAAATTCTGGGAATATAAGATTTACTGTTACCAATCCGGGAACAACGGGTTATACTTACACCATTAATGGAGGCGCATCTATTGCAGGTCCAGGATCTGGAATAATAAACTTGACAAATCTTGCTACTGGAGCCTATGTTATTATTGTTAAAAGCAACCAGACAACGTGTACTGATACAGCAACAATTACGGTTGTTGCACCACCATCTGCTTTGGCAATTACTAAAACTGTAACTCCAATATCGTGTACTAATAATGGAAGTGTTGTTATAAACGCATCTGGAGGTTGGGGAAGTTATTCTTATACCCTTACTCCTCCATCAGGACCAGTAATTGGACCACAATTGAGCAATTCATTTACAAATTTGAGTACAGTAGGACTTTATACAATAACTGTAAAAGACTCGAATGGTTGTACAGTTAGTGACACTTTTACATTAGTGGCACCAGCAACACTTACTAGTAGTATTTCTGCCGCATCTGATTTTTGTTATGATGGGACAAATGCCGCTACAATAATTATTACAGCAAGCGGCGGTGTTGCTCCTTTAACCTATAATATTAATGGAGGACTATTTGATACCAATAACATATTCGCAAATTTAACACCTGGTTCTTATACGATAAAAGTAAAAGATGCGGCAGGTTGCGAGCTAACTTTGCCAATGCAAACGATAGCTTCACAACTTACAATAAGTAGTGTTCTTACCAAAGGAATAGATTGCACAGTTTCTCCAAATGCTGTAATAACAAATACCATTGCAGGAGGTTATCCTCCTTACACCTACAAAGTGAATAGTAATGCCGGAGGTTATCCAGCTGGTCCGGGAACTGCAACTTCAACACCATTTACGTTTCCAACCGCAATAGCTGGGACATTTCAGTTTCAAATAACAGACAGTAAGGGTTGTGTGGCACAATCCAACACTATTACAGTTGACCCAATAGTAAATCCAGTTATAAATTCTGTAATACAAACACAACAAATACTATGTGGAGGTGATGCAACTGCCACGATAAACGTGAATATTGATACCACAAAAGGAGTTGGTCCATTTGTGATAAATGTATTTAACAACACTACAAGCACGAATTATGGCACACAGACTTCTAGTTTACCAGCTGGAAATTATACAATTACAGTTACTGATGCCAATTCGTGTACAAATTCTAAACCAATTGCAATTAGTCAGCCTGTCCCTATCGCATTTACCGAAGTTTTGCTCCCTATAACTTGCACTGGCTCAGGAACTACTTTTGGGTCGATTTCTGTAACTGGATTAACAGGAGGAATCGCTCCATATACATACATCCTAACCAATAATGTTGGAGACCCTACTCAAACTTATGTTGATGCCACGGGAGCAGATTATAGTTTTACTGTCTTGAATTTTGGGATTTATGAATTAGATGTTGTCGATTCGAATAATTGTTCTGTAAAAAAACAAAATATAGTGATGTCGTCTCCACCTAGTGATTTAACAATTAACGCTTCGATACTGCCTTCAACTTGTGCCGCTGGGGGAACTATAATTGTAGAAGTTGCTGCGACATTTACTGGTGGACCATATCATTTTGCTATATATCAATCTCCATATCCGCCCTTTCCAGATCCTGCATATCAACCTGCCGATGCTGGATTTCTTCTACAATCAACATTTACTGGGCTAACTCCTGGAGTTACTTATTCGTTTGTTGTTTATGATGAAACTACGCAATGTTATTATTTCAAAACTGCCGATACTCCAGTTTTATCTCTTTCAAATTTAACAAGTACGGTAACTCCAAAAAATGTAACTTGTAAAGGAAATGCAGACGGGAATGTGTCATTTACGTTTGGTAATTATAATGCTACCTCTGTAAGTTATACCATCTATAATTCACTTACAAACACCGCTGTCGTGCCATCAGTTTCAGGAACAATACCTGGATTGACGGGCTTGCCAACATCAGTTTCTAATGAAGGTCCTTTGGCACCAGGTACTTATTACATCTTATTTACAGAAAACGATGGTGCAAATGCTGGATGTACTAAAGCATCTTCAGCATTTACAATTACTGAATCGGCAACTTTATTAAGCATCACAGCTTCAGAAATTAAAAAAGATAATTGTAATCTAAATGCTGGTATAATTTCAGCAACTGGGCAAGGAGGAACAGCTCCGCTAACCTATCAAATTTTACTTGCCACTAGTCCTGCGCCCACAGCAGTTTCGACAGGTTGGAGCGCAACAAACAATACACTTAATACTGAATCTGGAAATTATGTGGCTTATGTAAAAGATGCCAATAATTGTATTGCATCTTTTCCTGTAATAGTAGGATTAGATCCTACTCCAGTAATAACAGCAACAGTAACCAATCAATGTACAGCAACAGGAAGTAATTTTAGTATAGACGTCGTTTTGACAACTGTAGGAATTGCTCCTTATACTGTAATCATAGATGGTGCAGTGCCTGTAACAAAAACATTTCCGTTTACGATAACCAATTTGTCTCCCGGATTGCATACAGTTCAAATAAAAGACGCAAATGGTTGTGGCAACACAGTGTCAAATACTATTTATCCTGAATTAATTCTTTCGGCAAGTTTTACAACATTGCCTACCTGTCTTAATAACGATGGAACCATAACTGCCATTGCAGCAGGAGGTTCAGGTGCTTATACGTATAGTTTATTTGACAGCACAGGAACTATACCATTAGTACCTGCACAACCAAGTCCCGTTTTTCCGGCGCAACCGACAGGAAGTTATCAAGTGGAAGTTGTGGATACGAATACATTATGTTCCAAAAGTATGCCTATCTCGCTTGTATTGCCAACAGCAGTAACTTTTACAACAGCACCAAGTCCTGTGAGTTGTAATGGTGGTGCAAATGGTTCGATAACAGTAATTTTGCCTGTATCAAATGACAATCCAAATTATTTGTATGAAACTATTGCGCCTTCACCAATTATTTTTGCACCACAATCATCCAATATTTTTGCAGGATTAACGGCGGGAACTTATACTATAAAAGTAACTTCGGGTAGAGGCTGTAGTTTAACACAACCAGAAACTATTACGGAACCAAGTCCATTAACGGCCAACGGTTCTGCAACATCATTTGGATGTGCATCGGATAATTCTGTGAACACATCCACACTTACGATTACAGAAAGTGGAGGCACGTCACCTTATAAATATAGTATTGACGGCAGCAGTTATTTTACAACCAATATCTTTGATATTACTGATACTGGCGCAATTCAAAACATTACGGTTTATGTTCAAGATGATAATGGATGTATTGCAACCAACACTGTAATTATTAATCCTTTGCCAAAACTAACGTCCGCAACCGTGGCTATAGCTACACCTATTGATTGTAACAACACGGGATCAGTTTCAATATCAGTAACAGGTGGATCAGGAAATTTTAACTATCAATTGTTGCCAAGCGGAATTCCACAGCCATCAAACACGTTTAGCATTTCAACTCCTGGCGATTATTATTTTCAGGTAAATGACTTGACAACAGGCTGTCATATAGAAACGTTGCCCTACACCGTTTTGCCCTATAATACAATAGATGTTGTGGCAACAACAACATCGGATGTAATTTGTTTTGGAGATGCAAATGGCACAATTGAAATAAATGTTACAGGATATTCTGGAGCTTATTCATACAATGTGTTCAACGGAGTAATTCTCCAAACATCAGGAATAGGAAATACGAGTACAAATCCGCTTCCTATAACAGGATTACCTTCTGGTAATTATACCGTAGAAGTTACTGAAACTGTAAGTCCATTTTGTGTAAAAACTTCAAATTTAGTTATTATTGAATCGCCAATAGCACCATTAACACTCTCGGCTTCCGAAACATCAAATGTAACTTGTGATAACAACAAAGGAACAATTACTGCAATCGCAACTGGCGGTTGGGGAATACTTGAATATCAGTTAATAGGCCCGATAAGTCAAGTGTATTCTTCCAATAGTACTTTTATTGATTTGGTAGCAGGAACTTATACCATAAATGTAAAAGACACAAAAGGATGTACACAAACAAAATTTGTAACATTAACAACTCCAAATCCTATAAATGCAACTGTAACTCCAAGTGTAGGAACTGTTGCTTGTAATGGAGATAAAAACGCCAGCATAAATATTACAAATGTAACAGGCGGACAAGGAAGCAATTATACTTATACATTGAACACCATTTTGCCAACGCCTTCAAGTTCAGGACCACAAAGCACTCCTATTTTTGATGGGTTAGGAGCAGGAACGTATAACGTAACCGTACAAGATGGTTATAATTGTATTTATACATCTGTAAATATTGTTATTGGGGAACCATCAATTATAACAGTAGATTTAAAAGTTGCAACCAATCAATCTTGTTTTAATCAAACAACACTGACTTTGACAGCAAGCGGAGGAACACCTCCCTACACTTATAGCGCAGACGGAATTAGTTATTCAGCAGGAACATTTAATCCGTCAATAACATTTGCAGTGCCAGTAGGAACCTATCATTATTATGTTAAAGACAATAACGGTTGCATGAGCTTTGTTTCGAATGATATTAATATTGATCCTTTAACGCCTTTATCATTAACTACAAACACAGAAACAAATTTAACCATAAACTGTACAGGAGAAAGTACAGGGGTTATAAATGTTTCTGCGCAAGGTGCTTTGGGTAATTATGTTTATACACTACTCAACGGAGTTGGTGTTCCAATTGCTACAGAGCCATCACAAGGACCAACAGTTACTGCAAATTTTACAGGATTAATTGCAGGAACATATATTGTAAGAGTGATGAGTGGTGATTGTAGTTTAGACTCCACAGTCTTTACAATAAGCGAACCCACAACACCGATAACTGCAACATATACACTAACAGATGTAAGTTGCAACGGAGCCAACAACGGAAAAATTGTAATTAATGCTTCTGGCGGAACTGGAATTATTAGATATGCTATTTCTCCTCAAAGAAATCAATTTTTCACAACAAGTACATTTGATAATCTTGCTCCAGGCAATTATGATGTAATTGTGCAAGATGAAAACGGATGTATTGCACCTATTAATTTTGATATAAGCGAACCAACACCAGTAGCGGTCACTATGGTTTCAGGTTCTCTAATTCCAGAAATTTGTAAAGGAGACAATGATGGCGAGTTTAGCATTGATATTTCAGGAGGAACACTTCCTTATAGTGTAAGTTTAGATAACCCAGCAGGTGTTTATACAACTGGAACTCCAACTCAAACACAGTTTGATTTTACAGGATTAGGCGGAGGAGACCATAAGGTTTATATCCGTGACGCAAATTTATGTAATGCTGAGTTACCGATTTCTTTACCAGCATCAGTAAAATTAGATCCACAAGCCATTGTTGATTATAGTTGTGTAAACAACGCTCCAAGCAATACTGTTACAGTAACCGTTGATGCCAGCATAACCAATCCTGCCGATGTCGATTATGCATTAGATGGAATTCCTCCTTATCAAGCTAGCAATGTGTTTACCAATGTCTCAGCTGGAACCCATTTTATAAGTGCAAGACATACAAATGGCTGTATTCAGCAAACCCAAAATTTCACTATTCTTCAAATAAATCCTTTGGCGGTTATTTTGATTAATGGTGGATTGAATGAGATAGTTGCAACAACCACAGGAGGTTCAGGGATTTATCATTATACGTTTAATGGGGAATCCACAGGAACTAGCAACACTTATATTTATTATAAAACAGGTGTTTACACTGTTGAAGTTGTAGATAGCGAAGGGTGTACCGCAACGGATACTAAGCCGTTCACATTCATCGATATTGAAATTCCAAATGTATTTACGCCTAACAATGATGGCAATAATGATACTTGGGGACCAACAAACACGAGGAATTACCCAGACTTAATATATCATATTTTTGATCGCTATGGACGTAAAGTAGGAACCTACAGAGAAGGACAATTTTGGGACGGGAAATACAATGGTCTAGAATTGCCTTCGGGGGACTATTGGTATGTGTTAAAATTGAATAATGACCAAGACGGAAGAGAATTTATGGGTCATTTTACTCTTTACAGATAAATTATTAAAAAGTAAAAACGCTGTTGACTCAAATTAAAATTATTTAAATGAAAAATATAATCCTATCATTTCTACTCTTAGCAATAACCTCAAGTTACTGTCAAGAATTAAATATACCAGTTGCCACTCAATACTTGGCTGATAACCCTTTTGTGATATCTCCAACTTTTGCAGGTATTGGCGATAATTTTAGAATAAGAGCTAATGGAATGAAACAGTGGGTTGGAGTAAAAGAAGCTCCTCAAAACCAAGCCATTTATGCAGATTTTAGAATAGCAGATCAATCTGGGGTTGGGGTATCTTTCTACAATGACAAAAATGGATATACTAGCCAATCAGGAGCCAAATTTTCCTTTGCTCATCACATCATTTTAGATTATTATTCCAAGCAATATTTGTCTTTTGGAATGTCTTTTAATGTAAATAATTTTAAAATCGACATAGGACAATTTTCTCCAATTAATTTTGATCCAAGTATTACAGACGATAGATTTACATCCAATAAAAACTTTGATGTGGGTTTATTATACAGAAATAAAGAGTTTTATTTTAGTTTTAACTTAAGTAATATTTTAGATAAAAACATCGACAAGTTTTCAGGAATTAAGATTGAACCTAATTTACTTCGCAATTATCAAATATATTCAGGGTATGTAATTAAAACGCAAAATTGGTCAGAGATAGAGCCGTCTGTATTTTATCAATATTTTGTAAGTGATAAGCGTTCAAGCACTGATGTTAATATTAAATACAGAAAATTCAACAATAACGATGATTATTACTGGGCAGGAATTACTTATCGTTTTTTGAATGATCAAATCCTTCAGCCATTAACCATAGGACCTATGGCAGGATTCAAAAAAAATGGGTTTTATTTTGGCTATTCTTATCAGCAAACACTTAATGAATTAATTTCCTATAATTCTGGCACTCATATTATTACAATAGGATTTGATTTTCTTGCGCATATTAGCAACTGTCCTTGTACACAAAGCCCAGTTCACGATTAAAGATGTATTTATATTTGATAAGTTGACTAAATTGTTTTTTATTAAAAATAGTTTTATTTCTAAAATTACAACGTTTTCGATACTGAAACGTATTTTGTTTTGCTGTTTTTGAATTTTTCGATACAATAAAAATCTTATATTTGCTTTTCTATCAAAAAAACTAAAAAAAACTTTCAATGAAAACTATAAACGATTTCGATTTCAAAAACAAAAAAGCCATAATTCGTGTTGATTTTAATGTGCCTTTAGACGAAAATTTTAATGTGACCGATGCCACTCGTATTGAGGCCGCTAAACCAACAATAGACAAAATTCTAGCTGATGGCGGAAGTGTGATTTTGATGTCACATCTTGGAAGACCAAAAGGTGTAGATAGAAAATATTCATTGGGACATATAATTAAAAAAACCTCTGAAATTCTTGGTGTAACTGTTCTTTTTTCGCCAAATTGTGTGGGAGAAGAGGCTCAAAAAGCATCAGAGAGATTGCAACCAGGACAGGTTTTGTTGTTAGAAAATTTACGTTTTCACGCCGAAGAAGAGGCTGGTGATGTTGCTTTTGCAAAAGAATTAGCATCATTGGGTGACATTTATGTAAACGATGCTTTTGGAACAGCACATAGAGCACATGCTTCGACAACAATAATTGCACAGTTTTTCCCAAATAAAAAATGTTTCGGATTATTATTGGCAAAAGAAATTGAAAGCTTAAACAAGGTTTTAAAAGATTCTGAAAAACCAGTTACTGCAGTTCTTGGCGGATCGAAAGTGTCTTCTAAAATTACTGTAATCGAAAACATTTTAGACAAAGTTGATCATATGATTATTGGTGGTGGAATGACTTTTACTTTCGTGAAAGCGCTAGGCGGTAAAATAGGCGAATCTATTTGTGAAGACGACAAACAAGAATTAGCGTTAGAAATTTTAAGATTAGCCAAAGAAAAAGGAGTTCAAATTCACATTCCTGTTGACGTTGTTGCTGCAGATGATTTTTCAAATGATGCCAATACTCAAATTGTTGATGTTCGTGAAATTCCTGATAGATGGCAAGGATTAGATGCAGGACCAAAATCTTTAGAGAACTTCAAAAAAGTTATTTTAGAATCAAAAACTATTCTTTGGAACGGACCATTAGGCGTTTTCGAAATGGAAAGTTTTGCTAACGGAACTATTCAATTAGGTAATTTTATTGCTGAAGCAACTGCAAATGGAGCATTTTCGCTTGTTGGCGGAGGAGACTCTGTTGCTGCGGTAAAACAATTTGGTTTTGAAGACAAAGTGAGTTATGTATCGACAGGTGGAGGAGCAATGCTCGAAATGCTTGAAGGTAGAATATTACCTGGAATTGCTGCTATTTTAGAATAATAATATCTTTTTAACAATATTTAAACAAAACTTTAGTTGTAACCTATTAAGTTTGTAAATAACAGTTATATAATCGTTTAGAATATAGCCTATTGATTAAAAATTATGATTAAAAAAAACACCATTTTATCGATTTTTCTATTGCTGTCTGCTCAGTTGTTTTCACAGCAAGTTGCAACAAAAGAAACGCGATTATCCTATTTAGATTCCGTTAAAAATTCATTTACGAAATATGATGTAGCCGCTCGTGTGGACAGTTTATGGTTGAATGAATTGACAAATCTAGATTTATACAATGATTTATCAGGTGACATCAAGACTATTAATGTTGACGAAAAAGTTGACTACGAATTGTCAACAGATTTGCTGAAAGCAAGACTGAAAGCAATGGATGCAAAATCGCCATTTCATATCGAATACAATCAAGGACTTGAAAACATAATCAAATCATTTTTAAAGAATAGGAAAAAATCTTTTGAACGATTAATGGGTATTTCTGAGTATTATTTTCCAATGTTTGAAGAGGCTTTAGCTAAGAAAAACGTGCCATTGGAGATAAAATATTTAGCAGTTGTAGAATCAGCATTAAATCCAAAAGCAGTTTCCAGAGTGGGTGCTACAGGACTCTGGCAGTTTATGTATCAAACAGGGAAACTTTATAATCTAAATATTGATTCGTATGTTGATGATAGAAGCGATCCTTTAAAAGCTAGTGAAGCAGCAGCGCAATATATGGCTAATATGTATGCCATTTTTGGCGACTGGGAATTAGTTTTGGCATCGTATAATTCAGGACCAGGAAATGTTACCAAAGCAATTCGACGTTCAGGAGGCCAACAAAATTTCTGGAATATCAAAAAATTTCTTCCAAAAGAAACTCAAAGTTACGTCCCTGCTTTTCTTGCTACAATGTATATTTTCGAATATCATAACGAACACGGAATACATCCTGAAAGAGCTATCGTAAATCATTTTGCTACGGATACTATAATGATTAAAAAACAAATGTCGTTTAAACAAATTTCTGATTTGATAGATGTTCCTGTTGCACAATTGCAATTATTGAATCCATCTTATAAAATGAACGAGGTTCCGTTTTATGAAAATCAAAATCATTTTTTAAGGTTGCCAAAAGATAAAATCGCCATTTTTACTTCAAATGAAGATCGAATTTATGCCTATGTACAACACGAAATGGATCTTCGCGAAAAACCATTTCAGGTTACCAAAGCAATTGCTATAAATGATACAATTAATTATACTACTCAAAGGGTAACGGTTCCAAAAACCAAATATTATACGGTACGACGTGGAGATAATCTTGGAGGAATTGCTGATAAATATGATGTCAGTTTGGTAGATTTGAAAAAATGGAACAAGCTAAAAGGGAATACTATTTCTTATGGGAAGAGCCTAAAAATCATTGCAAGCGAAAGCGTAGTTAGAACTATAAAGAAAGAACCTAAGACGAATAAAATTCCATTGGAAATTGCGCCAGACAATCAAAAACTTGCTTCAACAGAAGCTAAAACAGCAAAAGCTGAATTAGCCAAGAAATCTATTAAAATCGATACCTTGTCAACTAATTCAACTTATTACGTTGTTCAAAAAGGCGATAATTTAGGAAATATTGCTAAAAAATTGAATGTTACTGTTGATGAAATCAAGCAATGGAATAATCTTTCGGATGCAAATATTAAATTAGGAGCATCGTTGCAAGTGGCTAATATTGATACAGAATCTCAAGAAATTGCTCCAACCTCCAAGTTTGAAAACGTAGAATACGTGGTTAAAAAAGGAGATAATTTAGGGAATATTTCCAAAAAATTTGGGTCATCTATTGATGATATTAAATTATGGAATAATTTACAAAATCCAAATATCTCTCTAGGAAGCACCTTGATAGTTGCCAAAAATGAAATCCCAATTGCAAGTAAAACTGCCGAAAAAACTTTCAAGAAAAAAGAAAGTTTAGCATCTGTTTCAAAAAAGAATGCTACAGATTATTATGTAAAAAAAGGGGATTCATTATACAGCATTGCTAAAAAATATCCTGGCGTAAGCATTTCCGACATTAAAAAATGGAACGATATTCGCGAAGGAGAATTGAAACCCGGAATGAAGTTAAAAATAAACGGATAATACAATAATCTTCTATAAATTTGGGTTTTATTTCATAATTGAACTATAATGAATAAAACCCATTTTTTATTTCTTCTCATTTCCATTGTATTTTTTTCTTGTGCCAAGAAAAAAGACAATCTACCACGAAAAGCATCGGGCAAAATCAATACTATTTCAGTAATCATTGATGACCAGTTATGGAATGGCGAGATTGGCGACAGCATTCGAAATAAGTTTGCATCACCAGTTATTGGATTACCACAGGAAGAACCTCTTTTCACCATAAATCAATATCCCGTCAAACTTATGGAGGGATTTATGACCGATAGTCGGACGATTATCGTTGTAAAAAAAGAAGATAAAAACAAATTTGAAATAAAGAAAGATCAATACGCATCTCCACAAAATGTATTTCATATTTCCGGAAAAACTGGTGCCGAAATTCTTAAAATTATTGAAAAGAATTTTTCCAAAATAATTCAAATCATTAAGGAAACAGAAATCGCCGAAAATCAAAGAATTATTAAACAATCACCACTTAACACGAATGCAATTACTAATGCGTTTCATATTTCTTTAAATGCACCTTCTGGTTATTTGTATGTGCTCAAGAAAGATAATTTTCTTTGGTTAAAGAAAGAAATTGTCAGCGGAAATACCAGTCTTTTAATTTATCAAGTTCCAATTAATTCTATTAAAAAAGATTCAAATTTAATTTCCAATATTATCAAAATGCGCGATTCTATTGGGGAATTGTATATTCGAGGAACTGAACCTGATACACGAATGATTACTGAGGAAGGATACGCACCTTATTTTTCTAAAACTAAATTAGACGGAAAAGAAACTTATGAAACTAAGGGAACTTGGGCATTAAAAAACGATTTTATGGCAGGACCATTCATAAATTATGCAATTGTTGATGAAGACCATAACAGAATTCTAGTTTTAGAGGGATTTTGTTACTCTCCTTCTAGAGAAGAACGAGATTTAATGCTCGAATTAGAGTCCATCATCAAATCAATTAAACTCTTAAAATAAAAAATAGTATATGGAATTAAAATGGCAAATAAAATCCTTTGAAGACCTTACTTCTCACGAATTATATGACATTCTAAAATTAAGAAGCACCATTTTTGTGGTCGAACAAAACTGTGTTTATCTCGATCCAGATGGAAAAGACAAATTAGCATTGCATCTTTTTGGCACTTTCGCGGGCAAAATTGTAGCTTATTCCAGACTCTTCAAAGCAGGAATTTCTTTTGATAATTCCTCCATTGGGAGAGTGGTTGTTGATGCAGATTATCGTGATCGAAAATGGGGTCACGACTTAATGAGAGAAGCAATTGCGGGAATTAAAAATCATTTTGGCGAAAGTAAAATCACCATTGGCGCACAATTGTATTTACAAAAATTCTACGAAAGTCACGGATTCGTTCAAACCAGCGAGATGTATCTGGAAGATGATATTCCGCATATTGAAATGAAAAAAGTGTAATTATAATTTAGTTATAAAAAGTTCTACCCGTCTGTCTTGAGCGTCTTCTTTTCCAAGTGGGAAACGATTTCCATATCCTTTGTAAGTCATTCTGTAGGGGCTTATTCCTTTTGACCGAAGGTATGAAAACACATTTTTAGCTCTGTTTATAGAAAGATTTCTGTCTTGGGTTTCCCTGTCAATTGCATCGGAATATTTACTCGAAGTGCAACATACATGGCCTTTAATTTCGAAGCGTAGTGTCTTGTGTTTTTCCAATGAAACAATAATTCTGTCCAATTCTTTTTTTGCTTTTGAAGAAAGAAGGCTCGAGCCCATATCGAACGAAACCCTGTTTAAAATGATGAGGTCTCCTACTTTTGGGTTTCCCGGAAAGAAAGTGTAAATGGTTTTCGTATTAAAAATCAAGTCGACACGCCTATTTTTATCACGTTTTTTTTGCAAATTTTTCACCGTGTCTTTATCAAGATTCACACGTCCTCTTCCTTCGCAAATAAAAATTTTATTTTGAGGAACACCATTAGAAATCAAAATTTTCTGAACGGTCGAAACTCTTTTTTCGGATAATTTATCATTGTAATCCTCAGTTCCTCTATCATCACAATACCCATAAAGATGAATGGATTCAAAATGGGGAAAATCAGCAGAGTTGATAAGGTCAGTAATTGTATTAATTTGGGTTTTATTCAAAGCAAATTTATCAAAATCAAAATAAACGGATTGTCCAGCATTTTCTTGAGCTAGAAGATGACCGAAAAACAAAAGAAGTACTATTTGAAAGCCTCTTCTCATCACATTTTCAAGATGCTTTTATACTCGGAGTTATTATTTAAAACACTTACTGCTTTTTTGATTTCGGAATTGTTTTGCAGGTAATATTGATACAATCCTTCTTGATATTGATAGCGTTTAATGATTTCGTCAACAATTAAATTTTTGATTTCTTGCTTATTTTTATCCAATAAATTGTCTTCACTTTTTTGAAGTGAGGTGAATAATTGTTGGTATTCTGTGTTGATGCTTTCGTCTATTTTTTCTTTTTTGGCTACGGCCAAAGTATTTTTTAAAGCTAGTTCTGTTTCAGTGTCGAAAGAGAATTTCTGGGCTTTTAAATAGTGTTTAAAATCTTGAAAATCAGCATCGGAAAAAGTTGGAATTTGGTTGCCAAGATTTGGATTTTTATAATAATAAGTGGTTACATAATTAAAAATCCCGTCATTTTTTAGCAAGGCTTCCGTTATTGGGCTTGTTTTTGTTTCTTCAAGTTCGATGTCTGGCTGAATTCCTCCGCCATCATAAACCGTTCTTCCTTTTCGGGTTTTGAAAGCGTTATAATTCTTAGCTTCGGTTTTTGTGGCGACTCCGTTTTTATCTTTATGAGCATAATCCAAAGCTTGAATACATCTTCCCGAAGGTGTGTAATAGCGAGAAATAGTAACTTTTAACTGCGTTCCATAAGTTAGTTCAACGGGTCTTTGCACCAATCCTTTTCCAAAACTTCGACTGCCAATTATTACTGCACGATCTAAATCCTGTAAAGCTCCAGAAACAATTTCTGATGCCGAAGCGCTTCTTCCGTTAACAAGAATAACTAAAGGAATTTCAGTATCTATAGGTTCTCTGGAAGTTTTATAGGTATTGTTGTGTTTCTCTATTTTCGATTTTGTGGTAACGATTGTTTCGTTTTTTGGAACAAATAAATTACAAATAGTAACCGCTTCGTTCAAAAGTCCGCCTGGATTTCCTCTTAAGTCTAAAACAATTCTTTCTGCTCCTTCTCTTTTTAATTGTTCCAATGCTTCCTTGGTTTCAAGCGATGCTTTGTTGTTGAAATGCGACAAAACGATATAACCCGTTTTCTCGTCTATCTTTCCAAAAAAAGGCACCGACTTTATTGCAACTTCGTCAAGAATAATTTGAGCAGTATTTGTTTTTCCTTGACGAATGAATTTGACATCAATTTTGGTGTTTTTAGCTCCTCTAAAAAGTTGTGAAGCATCATCTTTAAAGTCCGACAAAAGAACATCACCAATTTGAATGATTTCGTCACCAGCTTTTAGTCCAGCTTTGTCGGCAGGAAAGTTTTTATAAGGTTCTTTGATGATTAATTTGTCATCTTTTCGAGTAATCGTAGCACCAATTCCGGTATATTCGCCTGTGTTGTTTATTTTAAATTTTACAACATCTTGCTCGTTATAATAAACCGTGTAGGGATCAAGACTCGCCAGCATTCCTTTGATAGCTTTATCCATCAAATCTCCTGGATTGGTCTCATCAACATAGTTTTTGTTCAATTCCTTGAAAAGTGTTGTGAAAATTTCTATCTGCTTGGCAATTTCAAAAAAGTCATCTTTGAAACTAACACCTATAAACAAAAACGCCGATGCTACTATGGGAATTATGTATTTTTTTTTGAAAGGGGAAGTCATTTTTATTTTGTTTTTTTCTTAAATCGTTTTCTAATAAAATAGGCCACTGCTGCTAACATAATTAGGAAAGGCCAAATGCTTAATAATCCTATAAGGAAACTTGAAAACCCATTAAATCCAGAGGTTATGGCATTCCAAATTTTTGTTCCAAAAGAAACCGTAACGCCACTTTTTTCGGCGACAGTTTTATAAAATTCAACAGTAATTGTGCTCATCGAAACTTGGCTTTGCATATAGCGTAATTGCCCTTCCTTCGCCTCAATTTCTTCACGAATGGAAGAAAGTTGTGCTTCAATTTCCAACATTTCGCTAACTTTGTTCGCCTTTTTCAGAAGTTCGAGATAACGAGATTCGAGTACTCTTTTGGCTTTTAATCTAGCGTCTATGTCAATGTATTCTTCGGTTACGTCTTGAGATGAAATTTCTTTATTATCAAAATAGGAAACACCTTTTGAAATATCATTTAAAAATAAATCGAAATTTCGGCTTGGCACACGAACAATTATTTTTCTAAAAACCGATTCATAATCCTTTCCTTCGATGTCGTTTTGAATAATAGCGTTGTGCTTTTTGACAGCTGTTTGAATTTGATTGAAAGTGGTTTCTAAGTCGCTGGTTTCAAATCGAATATTACCCGTTTTAATGATTTTTTGCTCGATAGTTTTTGAGTCTTCTTTCACAGAAGAATCTAATTTATCATAGAGAGAACTTGATGCCGCTTTTTCTTTCGGAGGAAGTTTTATGGACATTATTTGTTCATTTGCAACAGCTTCTTCTGCTTTTTTGCAACTAGAAAACGACAAGATCAACATCAAAAACAAGAAGACTTTTTTCATAATAATTTGATTTAGAATGATGAAACGTAAAAATAATGAAAATTCGTATAAAAAATCCAGTCGCTATTCTTCTTTTTTTATCTGAAGCACAAACTTTTCAAATAATTGAATCGTTTTGGTGTTGATTTCTTCATAAGTCAAACAATCTTTGGTTTGATAAAAGAACATAAAAGCATACGGCTTGTCGAGATTGTCAACGAGTAAATGTTTGTTCAAACGGTAGGTCTCGCGAAGCACACGCTTGAAATAATTTCGATCTACAGCCTTCTTGAAATATTTTTTTGAAACTGAAACTCCCATTTTTAGTTTTTGGTCTGAATCTTCGGGAATGCCATAATCACTTTCCACATAAACCAGTCTCAAAGGGTATTTTGACACGGATTTACCTTTGGAAAAAAGCAAATCTATGGTAATTTTACTTTTTAGCTTTTCGTTTTTTGGATAAGTGAAGTTCATTTTTGTTTAAAAAATAACTAGGATTTTAGTGGGCAAAGGTACAATTAAACCCTAAATAGCATTATTGTTTGGTATTAAAATCCCACTAAAAATATATTTTATATTTTTGCAGCTAAAATTTTTAAGATGCAAAAATTAATTTCGTATCCTATTTCTGTTATTTATTATTTGTGCTTCGGACTTACGTTGGTTGTTTTTCATCCAATTCAGTGGGTTTGCTTTAATGTTTTTGGCTATCAAGCCCATAAAAAAAGCGTTGATTATATGAACTTTTTTTTATTGCGATGCACCAATATTTTAGGGACAACTTACACTTTCGAAAATAGGGAATTAATTCCGAAAGGAGTTCCAATTATTTTTGTTTCAAACCATCAAAGTTTATATGATATTGTTGCAATGATTTGGTATTTGAGACGTTCTCATCCAAAATTTGTAAGTAAAATAGAATTGGGTAAAGGAATTCCAAGCGTTTCCTATAATTTGCGTCACGGAGGTTCTGTTCTAATTGACAGAAAAGATCCCAAACAGGCAATTCCTGCAATAAAAGGATTATCAGAATATATCGAAAAACACAAACGTTCGGCAGTGATTTTTCCAGAAGGAACTCGGAGTAAAACAGGCATTCCAAAAGAATTTGCACAAAGCGGCTTGAAAATATTATGTAAATATGCTCCCTCCGCTTATGTTGTTCCGATTAGTATCAATAATTCGTGGAAAATGGTTAGATTTGGTTTTTTTCCGCTTGGTTTGGGAAATCATCTTACCTTTACCGTTCATAAACCATTTTCTGTAAAAGAATTATTATTTGAAGAATTGTCGAAAAAGGCTGAAAAATCAGTGGTTGAAGGAATAAAAATATAAACAGATTTTGTTGTTTTGGAGAAATCTAACCCGAGCGTCAGCGAACTGGCGAAACAAATCTAAAATCTAAAATTAAAAATTAAAAATGTCTATAAAAAATATTCGATTAGAAGTAATGCAACTATTAGAAAAAAATGTCAGCAGTTATGTTGATCAATTTCTTATTCCAGTGGAAAAAATTTGGCAACCATCCGATTTTTTGCCTAATTCAGAAAGCGATACTTTTTTTGAAGAGGTGAAAGAATTACGCGAAATAGCTAAAGATTTACCTTATGATTTTTGGGTTGCAATGGTAGGTGACACTATTACCGAAGAAGCTTTACCCACTTATGAATCTTGGTTAATTGACGTGGAAGGCGTTGATAATCTTGAAAGAAATGGTTGGTCGAAATGGGTTCGCCAATGGACTGGAGAAGAAAATCGTCACGGAGATTTACTCAATAAATACCTTTATTTGTCAGGTCGTGTGAATATGCGCGAGATAGAAATGACAACTCAACATCTTATCAATGATGGATTCGACATTGGAACAGGAAAAGATCCGTATAAAAACTTTGTGTACACTAGTTTCCAAGAATTAGCTACTTATATTTCCCACAACAGGGTTTCGCAATTGGCAAAAAATTACGGAGACAAGAAATTATCCAAAATGTGCAAAATGATTGCAGGTGACGAAATGCGCCATCATCACGCCTACAGCGAATTTGTAAATCAAATTTTCAAAGTTGATCCAAGCGAAATGATGCTTGCGTTTCAATATATGATGAAGCAAAAAATTGTAATGCCAGCACATTTTTTGAGAGAATCTGGTCAAAAAATTAGCTCTGCTTTCGAACATTTTTCTGATTCAGCTCAGCGAATTGGTGTTTACACAGCAAGTGATTATGTTGATATTATGCAAAAATTAATCGAAAAATGGCAAATTGACAAGATTTCAGGTTTAACAGACGAAGCTGAAAAAGCTAGAGATTATTTGATGAAATTACCGGCAAGAATGTCAAGAATCTCAGAGAGAATGGTTATACCTGAAGAATCATTTATTTTTAAATGGGTCGAGCCAGCGAGATTGTAGATTTTGGAATGCAGACTCGAGCGATAGTGAACTAGCGAAGCATTTCAAATTTTTGAAATTGCCATTGATTTTTTTAAATATTGAATTGCTGATTTTTGAATTTAAAATTTTGAAAATCAGCTTTTTTTGTAAATAAACACTTGAAATATGAGGTATTCAGAAATAGTTAATAAGACCATTCTTTTTGTAAAAGAGAAGTTAGAAAACGCCGAGGGCGGACACGACTGGTTTCACATCGAAAGAGTGTATAAAAACACATTATTAATAGCTAATGGAGAAACTTGTGATATTGATATAGTAAAATTGGGAGCTTTGCTTCACGATATTGCCGATAGTAAATTTCACAATGGTGACGAAACTGTGGGTCCAAAAATGGCTCGCGAATTTTTAGAATCCAATAATGTTGATGCAGAAACAACACAGCACGTCATTGATATTATAGAAAACATCTCTTTTAAGGGTGGAAATACTGAAAAAGCATTCTTTTCTATCGAATTGGATATCGTTCAAGACGCAGACCGATTAGATGCGATTGGTGCTATTGGAATTGCAAGAACTTTTAATTATGGAGGTTTCAAAAACAGACCTATATACAACCCAAAAATTGCTCCAAATCTTCAAATGAGCAAGGAAGAATATAAAAGCAATGAAGCCCCAACCATAAACCACTTCTACGAAAAACTATTGCTTTTAAAGGACAAAATGAATACCAAAACTGGGAAACAAATTGCCCAAGAAAGACATCGTTATATGGAAGGTTTCCTCTCGCAGTTTTATGCGGAATGGGATGGGGAATTGTAATTTGCTTACAATCCTTTTTCCTTCATTTCTAAAATCACATCCGACGCATTCTTGAAAGTAGGTGCTTGTTCAATGATACTTCCTACTCGTTTTTTATTGAGTTTAAACGCAATATCATTTTCTGTTGTAAATAATAATGCGGTTAGAAATGGATTATTCATATACGAAAGTAATATCATATAGGTTTCGTCTAATGTGTGAAAACTTTCTATTTCTTCGGTTTTGTATTTGGCTGTTAGTGAGAGACTAAAAACGTCATTTTCCAATAAAACGGGACGCACATATATGTTTTTCAATTCGGTGTCGCCAATGGTTTTGGCCAAAGTTAATTTGGCGTAAGTATAGTTTTCGATACTTTCTTTTACTTTTTCCCAAAATTGGGCAAATACAGGTTGGTAAAGCATAATTTAATTTTTAGTTTATGTGACTATCCGTTACTTGCACCAATTTTGAAAATGCCACACGGATGACACGGATTTAAACCAATAAAAACGGATTTTTATATTGACATCGGCGAAAATCCGTCTAATCCGTTTCATCTGCGTGCTTTATTGGGTTATTAGTCCGCTGAGCGGACAGTCATATTAGTTTATTTTTGAATATAATAGTGTGTTTTTCGGATTAGACCTAACAGGTTTTTGAAACCTGTTAGGTCTTGATTCAAATTAAATATTCCCAAAAATTTTCTTTGTGAATCACTTGGGTTGTTTTTGGATGGTATTTTTCTGTAAATGATTTTGTGAAAAGTACTTTTTGATTCGGATTGTATTTAATTTCAAAAGCTTCAATTTCGGTGTTTTTTATTTCCAAATAATCAATTTCGGCTTGTTGTGTATTTCTCCAAAAATAAGTGTCTTTATATTGATTTTCATAAGATAATTTCTTCTTACGTTCGCTGATAATAAAATTTTCCCACAATGCACCAATGTCATCACGAAGTTCTATTGGATTAAAATTTTTAATGATTCGATTGCGCAAACCATTGTCCCAAAAATAGACTTTTCTGCCTTTTTTGAGTTCGTTGTCTTGGTTTTTACTAAAAACATTTAAGCTAAAAACAATAAAGTTTTTCTCCAGAATATCAATGTATTTTTCAACCGTCAATCGGTTAATTCCTAAATCATTGGCTAGAGAATTATAACTAATTTCGCTACCAATTCGATAGGCCAACATTTGAACCAATCGCTGTAAAGTGGCTGATTTTTTCACTCCTTCAAGGTTTAGAATGTCTTTATACAGAAACCCTTCGACCAAATCATTGAGAATTTTTTCTTCTTTTCCAAGATTGTTAACCACTTCTGGATAATATCCAAAAACCAAACGATGTGGAACTAAACGGGTTTCTTCGATAAAATTGGTGTGTTTAACCATTTCTCCATAATTCAAAGGGAAAAGTTGCAATTCCTCTTTTCTGCCCACCATTGATTCTTTTGTTTTATCTGCCAATTCAAAAGCACTGCTTCCGGAAGCAATTACTTGAATTTCCGGGTAATTATCGACCATTCGCTTGATGAGTAAACCAATATTGTGAATCATTTGAGCCTCGTCAATAACCAATATTTTGTTGTCTCCAATTAATGCTTTTAGTCTATCGGTAGTGATGTTTTCTAATAAAAGTTGTGTATCGGGTTCATCGCCATTGAGCCACAAAAACGATTGCCCTTTGATGGTGTTTTTTATTAAAGAAGTTTTGCCAACTTGTCTTGCCCCAAATACCAAGATTGCTTTTCCTTTAAAAAGATAGCTGTCAATTTCTGGTTGTGAAGTTCTATTTATCATTTTTGCATCCAATTATAATGCAAATATATAATAAAATGATATTACAATATCAAAAAAGTATAATAATATGATATTACAATATCAAAAAAGTATAATAATATGATATTTGTAAAAATATAATTCGATTAGTTAGGCGACTGAACACTAATTCCAGAACGCTGTTAACCGACTTATTTCCCCTTAAACTCCGCTTTTCTTTTCTCCAAAAAAGCCGTGGTTCCTTCCTTGAAATCTTCGGTGGCAAAGCATTCTCCAAAAGCTTTAATTTCTACATCAAATCCGTTTATTCCAGACACAAAATTAGCATTTATGGCCTCAATAGCTTTTGAAATAGCAATGGGAGAATTTTTCATAATTCGGGTAGCAAGTGTCATATAAGTCGAAAATAAATCCGCTTGAGGGACAACGTGATTGACCAATCCGTACATTTTAGCAGTTGCTGCATCAATCATTCCCGCAGTCATAATCATTTCCATTGCGTGACCTTTGCCAATCAATTGAGGTAAACGTTGGGTTCCGCCATAACCAGGAATAACGCCAAGTGAAGTTTCAGGCAAGCCCATTTTTGCATTTTCTGAAGCAATTCTAAAATGGCAAGCCATCGCTAATTCCAATCCACCTCCAAGGGCAAAACCATTGATGGCTGCTATCACAGGAGTTTTCATATTTTCGATAAAATCAAATAATAGTTGTTGTCCTTTTGCTGCTAATTGTGCTCCTTCATTTTCCGAAAAATGAGCAAATTCCGAAATGTCAGCACCAGCCACAAATGCTTTTTCTCCGCTTCCGGTTATGATAATTACTCTAACTTCGGGATTTTCATCGATTAATTTTAAGGTTTCGTGCAACTCCTGAATCGTGGCTCGGTTTAAGGCATTTAACTTTTCAGGTCGATTGATAAAAATAGTGGCGATGCCTTTTTCGTGCTCTAAAATAATGTTTTCTAATGCCATAACTTTTTGCTTTATTGATTGATTATAGGAAGTGAAACAGTAAAAGTTGTTCCTTTTCCTTTCTCGGATTCAAATTGGATTGTTCCTTTATAATTTTCGATAATGTTTTTGATAATGCCAAGTCCCAATCCCATTCCGCTTGTTTTTGTGGTGAATTTGGGCTCAAAAATCCGATTGAAATCTTCGGCAGCAATTCCTATTCCATTGTCGGCAACGGTGATTAAAACATTGCCGTTTTTTTTTCTTATTGTAACTAAAATCGCTTTGTTTTCTTGATTTTCAGGAATGGATTGAATGGCGTTTTTAACTAAATTGGTTATAATTCTAATCAATTGTGTTCGGTCAATTTTCGAAATAATTTCACTTTCTTCTGCTTCAAAATGGATGTATTCTTCATTAAAAATATCCATTGTCAATTCAACAACATCAACCACATTAAGGGTTTCATTTTGTTGTGCAGGCATCGAAGCAAAGTTCGAAAATGCTGAAGCTACGGAACTCATTGTGTCGATTTGTTGTATTAAAGTTTCTGAATAATCATTGATTTTCTGTTTCAAATTCGGGTCGTTGGGATCGAACTTTCTTTGAAAACTTTGCACCGTCAATCGCATTGGCGTAAGCGGATTTTTGATTTCGTGCGCTACTTGTTTTGCCATTTCTTGCCAAGCTTCTTCACGCTCACTTTGGGCTAATTTCAAAGCGCTTTCTTCCAGCTCATCAACCATTGCATTGTAGGCTTTTATCAAAAGATTGATTTCTTTGCTGCTGGCTTCAAGGACAATTTTTTCGTTTTTCTGGTTCAAACTGGTTTCACTCAATTTATCCGAAATCGTCTTTAGGGATTTTGTAATATAGGACGAAAGAAAATAAGCTACAGCAAATGCCACCAAAAGCATAAAAGTGTAAACCTGAGCCAATCGCATCAAGAAATTTTGCAATTCGGTTTGATAATAACTGTCGTCTTCTACATAAGGCAAATTCAAGATTCCCAAGGGTTTGAACCTATCGTCTTTTATCAAACTATAGGAAGAACGGTTCTTTTTTCCGTCGATGGTTTTAATGTCAACGTATCGTTTTTCGATAGAAGATTGAACGAGTTTTATGATGTATTTTGGAATTGGCGGAGCAACTGGATCAATAGAAAATTTAGATTTCGAAGATTTTAAAAGCTTTCCGTCCAAGCTATAAATATTGATTTCAAGATTGTGAATATCGGATAATTCGTGAATTTTATCTTTAAAAATTAATGAGAGATTATTTGGCGAAAGCGGATAAGTCGTGTTCGAAAGCACATAATTGATATTCTCTTTTATGGCGTCTTCTTTGCGATCGAGTCGTTCCTGATGGTATTGTTTTGCTTCGTTTTTGAATTGAAAAATAGAAATAGTAGCCAGCAATATCGAAGCCACAATTATCAATACAATCATCGAAAGGAAAATCCTGATTCGAAGAGAAAACATTGATATTTTGAAACCTTTTAGCATTTAGGATTGATTTTTTTCTCGAATTCTTTTATAAAATTTAAAGCCTAGCATAATTAAAATCGAAAATAACATAATGCCAACTACTCCGTAAATCCAGTTGACGGCGTTTTTTAGAATGACTAAAAACACGACTGCAAACAAGATAATTGTAGCGCCTTCGTTCCACAAACGCATATAATTTGTCGAGTATTTTACTTCGTCGTTTTGCAATTCTTTGAATATTCGATGGCATTTATAATGGTACAAATACAACGCAAAAACGAAGCCAAGTTTCACGTGCATCCAAGGCATTTGCAACCAAGCATTTCCTATCAGGGTAAAAAACAACATCCAAAACGCAAAAATACTAGCTAAAACGGCGCTTGGCCAAGTGATAATGTACCACAAACGATAGGTCATTATTTTGTATTGTTTTTGCAGAATTTCCTTTTCTGGCGAAGGTTTGTCATTGGCTTCAATTTGGTAAACAAACAAACGAACGATATAAAAAAGTCCGGCAAACCAAGTGATGACAAAGATGAGGTGAAGGGATTTGAGGTAGTTGTAGTAGTCCATTATTCAATATCAGTATTAGATTGTAATATTTTTTCAAACTCTTGTTCAGTCGGAAGGTATTTAGCTATGCTTTCAGGTAATTGTCGGTAATTGTATGTTGCTACTCCAATTGGCTTATTAGCCATTTCTAAAGCATATTCTACGGTTAACTTACTTTTAGTTTTGCAAAGCAATATTCCTATACTTTGATTGTCTTCAGGATATTTAATGGTTTTGTCTAATAATTGCAAATACCAATTGAGTTGTTGACTATGTTCTGGTTTAAATTCTGATGTTTTGAGTTCAATTGCAATCATCGATTTTAATTTTCGATGATAAAAAAGAATGTCCACAAAATATTCTTTTTCATCCAATTCAAGTCTAAATTGTCTTCCCATAAAAGCAAAGTCGTTACCGAATTGACCCAATGTTTTTGTAATATTACTTACAATTGCATTTTCTAATTCTCTTTCGCTATGAACATCTTCTAGATTTAAAAAAGATAAATTGTATTCGTCCTTGAATTCTAGTCGATATTCAATTAATTTATTTTCGGCTATTGTGTTTGAAAAATTATGTTGAAAATTATTGGTTTTTGAAAAGCTATCGAATTTTATTTCCTCTTCTAAAATAGCTCTGCTCCAACCTCTTTCTTGGCATTTTTGAAGGTAAAAAGTTCTCTTTTCGGAATCTTTCAGTTTAGAAAATATGACATTCGTATGTCCCCAAGGAATTTTGGACACAGCTTGTGTCCAATTTGAGTTATGTTCTACTTCTTCAAAAATTAGTTTCATTCGCCTTAAATTTCTCGAAGAAAATCCTTTAACACCAACGTATTCTGCTTGTAAATCCTTTGATAAATTATCAACTATACTTTCTCCCCAACC
>NZ_JAQTPQ010000004.1 GCF_028712645.1 Flavobacterium sp.
TAATTGTTTAAAGGAAATTTACTTGTTTAGAAAACACAACCATATTAAGTTTGATGCTTCATCAGAAAAAGTAGCGCCTAAATTAGTTCCTTACGATTTAGTGCTTTACAATTTCCATAAGAACGCCTTATTTATGGCATAATTTATTTTGAAAAACATAAAAAAAAGACTGTTCATTGAGCAGTCTTTTTTATATTAATACATCTTCTATCAAAAAGTTTTATGAAGCACTTTTTCAAATGCTTTTCTCGGACTTCCTCTGAAATATACTTCTCCACAGTAAGTGTAACCTGATTTTTCAAAAATTTTCAACATTGCAATATTGTCGTAATTGGTGTCTGCTTTTACACTTAGAATATTGTTAGTAATCGCAAAATCTTCTATAAATTTGAATATCATTTTAGCCAGACCTTTTCCTAAATATTTTTCAGAAATAGCTAATCGGTGAAACACAATAAAATCATCATTGGTTAACCACTTTCCCTCAATTTTTTTATATGCAGGTTCGTTATTGACTACTACTGCGCAATAACCTACGATGGTTTTTCTATCAGTGAGAACATATCCTTCTCCTTTTTTAATGTCATTTTGCACAACTTCAGGATTTGGATAACCATCTTGCCATTGATTACTACCGTCTGCTTTTCTTCGTACTATGGCTTGTTGTAAAATGTTCCATATTTGAGAGATTTCAGAAATTTCAGCTTTTCTAAAGTGATAATTCATCATTGTAATTCGTTGTATTTTAGACTTTCGATTTTCATTCTGCCATTTTTAAACATCGTCGAAATTTACAAAAATTTAGAAGAACGTTGTACAAGCTTGACAAGTAAGAATTAAACTTTCGGCAATTTCACTATCAGTCAAAATCGAGTTTTTTGTCTTTTTAGAGGCACCTGTTTTTATTCGAGTTAAATAGCCACAGCAAACACCAACTTAGTAAGAAAAATCTTAACTTTTTAATAACTAAAAAAATTAATTTTTTTGGTGGGAATAATACTATTTTTGTTTTAAGTGCGTTAGATTTTGCACTCAAAGCTAACTTGAGGTGAAAGAGAATCGCTTTTTTGGATTAAGTTGCTTTTAGAAATCTTGAAATGCTAATACCATAAAAATAGAAACTATTTATGTCAAAAACTACACTATTAATTACAATTTTATTTTTATTTTCTTTTTCCGTCTTTTCTCAAAAAGCAAACATTTCAGGTGTTTTAACGGATGGTAACGAAAACACACCTGTTTATAATTCAGTTATTGCTTTACTAACTCCTAAAGATTCTATTTTATATAAGTTTACTCGATCGGATAAAAAGGGAAACTTTGACATCAAAGATGTAAAAGCTGGAAATTATATTATGATGACATCACATAGGCAATATGCCGATTATTTAGAGGATATAACCATTAATGAAACCGAAAAAAACCTAGGAACAATTGTTTTGATAAGCAAAATTAATGCGCTAAGAGAAGTAATTATAAAGACGGGTTCAATTAGAATTAAAGGAGACACAACCAGTTACAGAGCAAGTGATTTTGTTGTAAGTGCTAATGCTAATGTAGAAGAATTACTAAAAAAACTACCAGGAATACAAGTGGATAAAAATGGCACTATAAAAGCAATGGGTGAAACGGTACAAAAAGTATTGGTAGATGGAGAAGAATTTTTTGGAGATGATCCAGGTATGGCAGTGAAAAATTTGCGAGCCGATGCAGTAAAAGAGGTTCAAGTTTTTGATAAAAAAAGTGATCAAGCCGAGTTTACAGGGATAAATGATGGAGAAACTAAAAAGACAATTAACCTAAAATTAAAAGAAGATAGAAAGAAAGGGTATTTTTGTAAAATAGACGCGGCAAATGGACCATTAACAACTATCGATTCCAGATACAATAGCAATCTTATGTTTAGTAGTTTTAAAGGAAAAAGAAAACTATCCGCTTTTTTATTAAATGGGAACACAGGACAAGATGGACTTGACTGGCAAGACAGTGATAAATATGGAGCACGAGATAATAATGTGAGTATGAGTATGGATGATGATGGAAATGTGAATTATGAATGGACTGGCGGCAATAATGACGAAGAACCTTATGTTGACACTCAAAATGGTTTTATCAAAAACACTAACGCAGGATTGCAGTACAGTAACAAGTGGAATGACAAACAAACATTGAATTTATCGCCAAAATATAATAATCAAATTTACACAAACAATAATAGTAAGATTACCCAAACGCAAGTAGGAGAAACCCAATTAAACGAAAACAAATCCACGGCAAGCAATGTAAACAGAAGTAATTTTAAACTTAATGCTACTTATGACGTAAAGTTAGATTCTATAAACTCCTTAAAAATTACCGCTAAAACCAATTTTTATACTACCGATAGCGATGAATTTACAAATGGAACTACAACAGGAGATGGTGGATTGTTAAAAAACAAACAACAAAAAACATTTATAACTAATTCTGACAAAACATCTTTGTCTGCAAGTGTTTTGTTTAAACATAAATTCGCCAAAGCACGTCGTACATTTTCTGTAAACAGTAGTTGGAACACTTTGAATACCAATTCAAATAATTTTTTAAAGTCTTCCAATGAAAGTTATGATGGAGGTATTTTTTCCTCTAAGGAAGATGTAGATCAAAATAAAATAGGAGAAAAAACAAATCAAAATATTGCCCTAAACGTTGCTTATACAGAGCCTATTGGCAAGAGATTTGCATTGCAAATTGCCCATCAAATTACATATAATAATGGCGAAAGTAATTATTTAACTTATGATTATTCAGATATTACAGGTAAGTATGATTTGGTTGTGAATTCTTTATCAAACCAGTTTAAACAGGCAATAACAACAAATAAGCCTAATATAAAATTGAGTTACAATTCCAAAAAAATAAATTATAGTTTTGGAAGTGGTTTTGGTTTTACTTCGTTTGATTTGCAAGATCAAACTTTAAACAAAGAATACAAGCGAAGCTATACCAATTTTTATCCAAATGCGAATTTTTCCTATAAGTACAAAAGCAATAGTAATTTGCGTATCAATTATCAAGGTGCAACTACACAGCCGACTATCGATCAATTACAACCTTTAAGAAACAATCAAGATTTTTTCAATCAAATAGTAGGTAATCCAGATTTAAAGCAATCCTTTACCAATAGTGTAAGTATATTTAATAGTAGTTATAGTATTTTAACCGAATCCCATTTTTACCAAAGTATTTTTCTTAGAGCCACGTCCAATTTAATTTCTTACAACAAAGATATAGATCCAGAAAGCGCTAAAACAATTACCAAACCCATAAACACAAACGGAAATTTCTCTGGAAATTTTTATTTTGGATATGGATTTAAGATAAAAAAAATTGATTTACAAGTAAGCCTTAATCCAACTGTTAGCTATAATAAATCAGTACTTAGTATTAACAATAAAATCAGCAATTCCAATACTTTAAATTCAGGATTTAGAGTTTATTTAAATAAATCAAAAGAAAAGAAATACGAAATTAGTTTAAGTAATAATTTTTCAAATAGCAGGAGCAGTACTTCTCAAAACAATGAAAAAAAATCATTTAACACCAATAATTTGGACTTGGATATAGGGGTTTATTTCAATGAAAAATGGAAATTATCTACAGACTACAATTTATCTACAAGACAAAAAACAATCGATTTTCAGGACAATCTTACTAATCAATTATGGAATGCAAGGCTACAACGCACTTTCAAAAACGATGAGTTTACAGCTTATATAATGGTTCGAGATATTTTGAATCAGAATATTGGCATAAAAAGATCTGTATATGAAAATACAATTTCAGAAGAACAAAACGATAGACTCAAAAGATATGCTATGATAGGATTTACCTGGAATTTTAAAAACAAAGGCGAAAAAACAAAAAATAAATAACACGTTTATTGGGTTGTAACTATTGCAAATTTCAATGGCAATTTCTCAACCCTCAAAACATTACCCACAACCTATGAAATCAACCCTTTTTTTTATAGCAGCACTAATTTTTACAACTACATCAATAGCGCAGCAATTTATAGATAAAGCTGTAATTGAATATGAGGTAAATACCAATCTCAAAAAAACGATGAGCAATGATAGTTGGGACGAGATGATGAAAGACAACATCTCAGACCTAAAAACATCTTATTACACCTATACTTTTGCAGACAACAAAAGCATCTATAAATTTGATAGATGGAGTCCAAAAACAAGAGTTTCTAAACGCGAAAAAGATGCAGATGAAGAAAATATCTGGTATTTTGATTTTGGAGCCAAAAAAATGATAATGCAAAAACAAATAGTAGGAACTAATTTTGTGATAGCAGATAGTATACAAAATATTCAATGGAAAATCACCAATGAAAACAGAGAAATAGCAGGTTATAACTGCCGAAAAGCCGTGGGCAAAATAATGAATGACGTGTATGTATTTGCTTTTTACACAGACGATATTACCATTTCCGGCGGTCCATGCTCTATAAATGGATTACCAGGTTTGATTTTGGGACTTTCAATACCAAGATTATACACCTCATTTATAGCAACAAAAATAGATTTAAATAACAATAATTCATCTGATATAAAACCAATTACAGCCAAAAAAACCTATAACTTAATAGGTCTAAAGACCGAGATGGAAGAAAAAACGAAGGATTGGTTCAGTTATGGCGAGGATAAAGAAGAAAACAAAAGACAAAAAAATCTTTTTTTGTGGAATGCTTTTTTATAAAATTTTTATCATTCCACCTTTTTTAAACATCGTCGTAATCCACAAAAATTGCTGCGGATGTAGGACGTGCTTGACAACTAAGAATTAAACCTTCGGCGTTCCTGACAATGACGCTATAAATAAATCTTTTCGTCTTGGCAACGCTTTAAAATATAGCTTTTCAGGTTCGAAATGGTTGCAGGATAATGGGGCGCTTCAAAACCAAAACGCTCGTGTTCCATTTGTTCTTTCTCGATGGCATTGCAGCCTTTAATCACTTCTTTGAGCATATCGAGCATCGCCAATTCTTTATTGTTGGTTTTCTGAAATTTAAACTCCACGATTTCATCCTGCAATTGCTCGCAATAGTCCAAAAGTTGCGCCACTTCGAGTTCATCGAGTAGGGAAGGATTGGTTTTGAATATTTCTCGGGTGGATTTCATATAAAATGGCGATTTCAATAATTGGAATTTGGAATTTCAACATTGGAATTTTACCTTAAACATCATCAAAATCCACCACAATTTCTGCGGAGGTAGGATGTGCTTGGCAAGTTAAAACCAAACCATCGGCGACTTCTTTATCGGTTAGAATGGAGTTTTTTTTCATTTCGGCCGTTCCTGATTTTACTCGGGCGAGACAGCTGCTGCAAATTCCACCTTGGCAAGAATAGGGAGCATCGATGCCTTGTTTTAGGGCTGCTTCGAGGATGGTTTGTTTTTGCGACATTTCGAAAGTCGTTTCCTCATCGTCAACGAGAATGGAGATTTTCGTGTGACCTTCCAATGATTTTTCGATTTTATTTTCGGCAGTTGAAGTTGAAAATAATTCGAACTTGATATTTTTTTCAGCAATGTTATGTTCTTTTAAAACAGTCGAAACGGTGTTAATCATTTCTTCGGGACCACACAAATAGAACTTGTCGAATTCCAATTCCTTGTGTTTGTTATTCAAGACAAAATTTACCACAGATTTATCTATTCTTCCAAATAATTCGCCATTAACATTCGCTTGACTGAAAACATAATGCACAAATAATCGTCCTGTATATTTGAATTGTAAATCGTGTAATTCTTGATGAAATATAGTTTCGTCAGCTGATTTATTTCCGTAAACCAAAACAAAAGAACTTCGAGGTTCGCTTTTCAAAACCGATTTTAGAATGGAAATTACAGGAGTGATTCCGCTTCCAGCCACAAAAGCGGCGTAGTTTTTTTGTCGGTCAACTTGAGGTTCAAATGTGAATTTCCCTTCAGGTTTTCCTACCTCAATTAAATCACCAACTTTTAGTTTTGTATTGGCAAATTGGGAGAAATTCCCGTTTTTAACTGCTTTTACAGCAATTCGCAATTCGCCACTATCGGGTGAAGAACAAATAGAATAAGCTCGGCGAATTTCCTGTCCGTCAAGGGTCAATCTTAAATTAACATATTGACCTGCAATGAAGTTATAATTGGATTTTAATTCCTCGGGAATATTAAAAAGGATGGAAACTGCGGATGAAGTTTCGCGTTTTATCTCTTTTATAACAAGTTTCTTGAATGATGGCATTTTAATAGTTTTTTACAAAGATAGTAAACGCTTCAGGTTTCTAAAAATCAAAATTATTGAAAATTTTATACCTAAATTAATTATGTATAAGTTTCTTATGTATATTTGTGATTCAAAATTGAAAATGAAGATGAAAAACTCACAATTATACAAAGGAAGTCTCAACACCATTATTATGAAATTGCTGGAAGAAAACGGCAAGATGTACGGTTACGAAATTACCCAAAAAGTAAAAGCCATTACACAAGGCGAACTTAATATTACCGAAGGAGCCTTGTATCCTGCTTTGCATAAATTGGAAGCCGAAGGCTTGCTGGATGTTGAGATTGAAAAAGTGGATAATCGTTTGCGAAAATACTATAAACTCACCGAAACTGGAACAAAAGAAACGGTGAACCGTTTGAGCGAATTGGAAGATTTTATTAGGAATATGCAGAGTTTAGTGAACCCAAAATTTGAATTTTAATGCAAACCTAACAGGTTTTTAAAACCTGTTAGGTTTAAAACAATAAATATGAAACTATCCACCCAACAAATCGCTACAATAGACGAGACCTTAGTGTTGAACGGACTCATTTATGACGACATCAAACTAGAAGTTACGGATCATATTGCATCTGAAATTGAAACGAAAATGAAGGAAAACAAACTTTCGTTTGAAGATGCTTTGTATAAAGTTTTGCTGAATTGGAAAGAGCAAATGAAACCGAGTTACTCTTTTTGGTTAGGGAGTAAAAATGTGGCTCCTAGGATTGTGATTGATAAATTGATTTTAAATTCAAAACAACAACAATTAAAAGGAGTATTAATTGCATTTTTCATTGCTGTTTTATTGACCATTTTTTCGAGAAATATAGATAATGAAATAGTATTTACAAATATGAGAATGGTATTAAAAACCATTTTTTCATTAGAACTTTTGTTGTTATTAGTGGGCAAATATCTGATTTGGAAATCAATAACAACAACATCTTTTGGATTTTTTTATAAAAAATTAGGATTTTCAATTATGTTATTCCTTTTTTATTTGGCAATAGGGATAATGCCAATGAGATTTGTTAATCCTGATTTAGTTTTAAATTTAGTTTTTAATTTTTTCCCAAGTTTATATTTAGTTCTTCCAATATATTATTTACAACTCGCTTACAAACATTTTCAATTCGAGAAAAAATTTAAATTATATTAAAAACGAATCGTATCTCACAAACCCGACAGGTTTTAAAAACCTGTCGGGTTTAAAACAACAACAATGAAATTAACCACCGAACAAATAGACCAATTATACACTTTTACCCGCCAGCATTATGTAGAATGGTATGATTTGCAATCCGAACTAGTCGATCATTTGGCGAATGCCATAGAAACGCAATGGCAAGAAAACCCCAAACTTACTTTTGAAGAAGTCTTGAATAAGGAATTTGGAAAATTTGGTGTCTTTGGTTTTATGGATGTGGTCGAAGAAAAGCAAAAATTCTTGGGAAAGAAATACAATCGGTTGGTGTTCTCTCATATTGCAACATTTTTTACGCTTCCAAAGATTCTTTTGACAATTACGGCAACTTGGGCTTTGTTTCTCGTGTTTAAATGGAGTCGTTTCAACGGAGAATTTATTTTATTTTTTTATGTTTTGTTACTTGGGTTTGCTTTTTACGCCATTATTAAAAACCGAATGCAACGAAAACAGCAAATAAAGGAAAACCAAAAATGCTGGCTGTTTGACGAAATTATGAATCAATACGGCAGTTTTACTGGAACTATTATTTTTCCGCTCAATTTTTTCTTGCAAATTTTTAATCACGGAAATCGATTTTTAAGTAATGATTATGCAATTGGTTTCACGAGTTTTTTTCTAGTTTTGATGACTTTGTTGCTTTATGTAATGTTTGTTTTAATTCCATCTAAATCAAAAGAGTACTTGATGCAAACTTATCCAGAATATTCTGTTTAATCTTTGTAACTTTTTTCTACTTTTATTAACTAATCACGAAATCCAAAACCACAATATATGTTCAAACATTTTATCAATCTCGAATTTAAAGCTTTTTTCCGTTCGGCAAGTTTAGGGAAAAGCATCGGTCTAAAAATCCTGATGGGATTCTTGGCGGTTTATTTTTTGCTTTCTTTTCTAGTTTTGGGAATTGCGCTTTATCCCATTTTAGAGAAAAGTTTCCCAGGACAAAAACCTTTAACCATCGTAAATAATTTTGTAATTTTCTGGATGGCTGCTGATTTAATTTTGCGTTTTTTTATGCAAAGTTTGCCAGTTATGAACATTAAACCTCTGATGGTTTTGCCTATAAAAAAAGAAAAAGTAATTCACTTTGTGTTGCTAAAAAGCTTGACTTCGGTGTATAATATTTTCCCTCAATTGATGATTATTCCTTTCGGGATATTTTGTATTTTGAACGGGAATTATACCACAATCAACATTATCGTTTGGATGTTGGCGATGTATTCATTGGCTTTAATTGTAAATTACACCAATTTTTTAATCAAGAAGAAGTTTGCCGAAAACATAAAATTATTTCTTGTTTTCGTGGCTTTTGGGTTAGTTTTAGCAGCGTTGGAATATTTTGAAATTTTCAAAATCAGTACAACTATTGGTGCCGTTTTAAACACATTGGTCGAACAACCGGTTTTGGCTCTTGTTCCAATTTTGATTTTGGTGGGAATGTACTTTTTGAATTTCAATTATCTAAAAAACAACTTTTATTTAGATAACAGCTTACAATCAAAATCAAAAGAAGCAACAACAACTGATTTGGGCTGGACAAAACGCTTTGGCGAAATTGCTCCCTTTTTGCAATTGGATTTAAAATTAATTTGGAGAAACAAACGACCACGAACCACGGTTTGGATGTCATTTATATTTTTGGCTTACGGATTAATTATTTACACCAATCCGCATTATAAAGATATGTCGGCCTTTTTTGTAGTTGTTGGTATCTTGATGACGGGAATTTTTATGCTCAACTTTGGGCAATTTATTCCTTCGTGGGACAGTAATTATTACGGAATGATGATGTCGCAAAATATTCCTTTGAAACAATATTTAGCTTCAAAAGCGGGACTAATGTCAGTTTCGGTTGTTGTTTTGGCGATTTTGAGCACGCCTTATTTGTATTTTGGATGGCGAGTTTTGGCAATTAATTTAGCGTGTGCCACCTATAATTTGGGTGTGAATATTCCAGTTTTATTATTTGCAGGATCTTATAACAAAAAGAAAATCGACTTAGAGAAAAGTCCGTTTATGAATTATCAAGGAACAGGGGCGACTCAATGGATTGTAGGATTGCCTTTGATGGCATTGCCAGCATTGCTTTTTTATGGTGTTTCAACTATTTTTAATCCAGAAATTGCCATAATTGTTTTGGCATTATTAGGCATCATAGGAATTGGAATGAGAAATTTCCTGATTGATAAAATCGCACAAGGTTTTCGTAAAAGAAAATATGCCACCATTGATGGCTTTAAACAACAAGAAAGCTAAACTTTTTTTAGTTTAATTTCAGAACAAACAATCTAATTAACCGAATAAACATTTTAATAATGATACAAGTCAATCAACTTTCAAAAAAATACAACGGAACTACGGTTTTAAAAATAGATTCTTTAGAAATTCCTAAAGGACAAAGCTTCGGGCTGGTAGGTAATAATGGCGCAGGAAAAACCACTTTTTTCAGTTTGTTGTTGGATTTAATTCAACCTTCAACAGGAAATATAATTAACAACGAAGTTCAGGTAAATATTTCTGAAAATTGGAAACCTTTTACATCTTCCTTTCTTGACGAAAGTTTCCTGATTGGTTATTTGACTCCCGAAGAATATTTTTATTTTATTGGTGATTTGCGCAATCAAAACAAAGCTGATGTTGATTCTTTATTAGCGAAACACGAGGAATTTTTTAATGGAGAAATCCTGAAAAACAAAAAATATCTTCGCGATTTATCCAAAGGGAATCAAAAGAAAGTGGGAATTATCGCCACACTCATTGGCAATCCAGAAGTGGTGATTCTTGACGAGCCTTTTGCTAATTTGGATCCAACAACGGTGAACCGATTAAAAAAAATTATCAAAGAACTCGCCGAAAACCCAGATGTTACTGTTTTGGTTTCAAGTCACGATTTACAGCATACAGTTGAGGTTTGTGACAGAATAGTAGCCTTAAATAAAGGTGAAATTGTAAAAGATATTCAAACATCAACAGAAACCTTGCAAGAGTTGGAAACGTTTTTTGCGGTTTAAATTTCCATATTTCAAAAAGAAACGTATTTTTACCAGTCATTATACTAAAACCGACTTTTAAAAGTTAAATGAAATAAATGTTTCCATTGAAAACCAGCACTTACAAACACCTATTTTTTTTAGGATTTTTATTTTTCTTGATAGCTTGTTCTACCAAGAAAGACACTTTTTTGGCTAGAAAATCACATGCTCTAAGCACAAAATACAACATTTTATTTAACGGAGAAATAGGATTAGACAAAGGAATTGAAGGAATAAAAGCGAATAGCAAAGACAACTTTTGGAAACGATTGCCTATCGAAAGAATGCAAATCAATGAGGATTTAGCTGGGGCAGACAAACCAAAAAATACTGATTTTGAACTTGCCGAAGCCAAAGCCACCAAAGCGATTCAAAAACATTCGATGAACATTGGTGGAAGAGAAAAAAACAGCCAAATTGACGAAGCTTATTTACTGCTTGGCAAGGCTCGTTATTATGACCAAAGATTTATTCCTGCCTTAGATGCTTTCAATTATATTTTATACAAATATCCCAACAGTAGCAAGATTTATGAGGCTAAAATTTGGAGAGAAAAAACCAATATGCGTCTTGGTAATGACGAACAAGTTATAAAAAACATTAGCAAACTATTAGACGAAAAAAAGTTAAAAAATCAAGTTATTGCTAATGCTAATGCATTACTTTCAGAGGCTTTTTTAAACATAGAAGAAAAAGACAGCGCTATTTCGAAATTAAAAATTGCTGAAAATTACACTAAAATAAATTCTGAAAAAGCTAGATATCGTTTTATTCTTGGGCAATTGTATCAGGAATTAGGCAAAAAAGACAGTGCTGTTTATTGCTTTCAATCGGTAATAAATAGGAATAGAAAATCCGAAAGGAAATATGTAATTCAGGCTTATGCCAAAAAAGCTGAGCTGTTTGATTATGAAAGTGGAGATAAAAATGCTTTTGTAAAAACATTCGATAAACTTGCTGCCGATAGAGAAAACCGTCCATTTTTAGATATTATTTATTATGAAACAGGAGTGTTTTATGACAAAAACGACAATCAAAAATTAGCAAAAAAGTTTTATAATTCTTCCTTAAAAAGCAGATCGACAGATACTTATTTAGAAGCATCGAACTATAGAAATTTAGGAAATATGCATTTTAAAAATGCTGAATATCCTATTGCTGCAAAATATTATGACAGCACATTAGTTAAACTTGAAGCTAAAACAAGAGAATTCATTCACATTCAAAAAGTCAGAAAGGATTTAGATGAAGTTATTGAATACGAATCTATTGCTACAAGGAATGATAGTATATTAAATGTAGTTTCGAAGTCTGATGCTGATAGAATTTTATACTTTGAAGATTATATTGTTAAGTTGAAAAAGTCTGATGAAGACAAAAGAATTGCCGAAGAAAAACAAAAAAAGCTTCTTGAAAACATTGACAGGTTCAATAAAATTGGCTCTGACGATCCCGCTACAAGTGCTCAAGTTTTGGGAAAACAAACAAAAAAACCAGGACTTGCTCCACCTTCATTTGCTGATGCTTCTGCAAAAGCGGCAGCAAGCGTTTTTTATTTTTACAATACTTCAACAGTTGCTTTTGGAAAATTAGAATTCAAAAAAAGATGGGGAAACAGGTCTTCAAATGGCTACTGGAGATTACCAAACATCAAAATAGAATCTAGTGTTAATGACACTATCAATAGTGATAAATCAATAGCTAATAACAAATTAGCTGACGCAAAAATAATCGAAGTATACACAGTCGATTATTATTTAAAACAACTTCCGAAAACACAAGCAGAAATAGACAGTATTGCTAAGGAACGAAATTTTTCCTATTATCAATTGGGAGTTATTTATAAAGAAAAATTCAAGGAGTATGAATTGGCTAGTAATAAATTGGAACAGTTATTAAAAAACAATCCAGAAGAAAAACTGGTTCTTCCATCGATGTACAATCTGTATAAAATTTATCAGATTACCGATAACGCTATGGCGGAAGATATGAAAATCAAGATTTCTAGTCAATTTCCGAATTCTCGTTATACACAGATTATCAACAACTCCAACTCGAATAACGCATTGTCAGGCGGAACACCAGAAGGAGTTTATGACGAATTATATAATCTGTTTCAAGAAGAAAGGTTCGTCTCTGTATTAAACAAAATTGATGATCTGATTAATCAATTTTCAGGAGACGAAATTGTATCGAAATTCGAATTGCTAAAAGCAAACACCATCGGAAAACTTCAAGGATTAGAAGCCTATAAAAAAGCAATGCAAAATGTTGCTGATAATTATCCAAACAGTGAAGAAGGCAAGAAAGCACAAGAGATTTTAACGACTGAAATACCGTCTTTAGAACAAGTTAGTTTTAACAAAGTTGATACAAAAAAATGGAAAATTTTATATAGAATTAAAGCTTTAGACGATAAAACAGCAAATTCAATAGAAGAAAATATCAATAAATTTATTACCACTGAAAACCACAAAATTCTAACCTATTCGTGTGATAATTATACCGAAAAAGAAATGTTTATTGTTATTAACGGTATCAATTCAGAAGAATATGCAAAGGCAATAGCCAAAACTTTAAATGAAAAATATAAGGTTACTGAACCTGTAATTACAATAACGAATGACAATTACAAAGTAGTTCAAATTAATAAAAATATAGAAGAATATTTAGCTCCGCCAAAAGCAGAAGCGGTTCCTCAAACAGCAATTCCTCAATCAGTAATTCCAGAAAAAAGAACCCCAGCTTCAAAAAAATCAGAAGCAAAAACACCTCCGGCAGGTATTCAAAACAGGCAGGATAAGAATAATCCAAATCCTAATTCACCTCAAATGAAATAAATATGTTCGAATCAAAACCAAAAAAATATACAGAACTTTTAGGAAAGACGAATAGAATTGTAGAGGGAACAATTATCAAAGGAGATATTATTTCTCAAGCTGACTTTAGGCTTGACGGAGAATTAATAGGAAATTTTCAATCGAAAGGGAAAATAGTTATTGGTCCAACAGGAAGTGTTACGGGTGATATTATTTGCAAAAATGCTGATATTGAGGGTAAATTTAATGGCAAGATTCAGGTTATCGAAATATTGAACGTAAAATCAAAAGCAAGTATTTACGGCGAAGTAACAGTCGGAAAATTATCTGTAGAACCGGGTGCTGATTTTAGTGCTTCTTGTATGATGAAGACTAACACAAAAAACCTCAGTTTAAATGAAGGAAAGCCAAGAACCGAAGAAGCAAGCTAATAATAAGTGGCTCGCCTTTATAAATATTCCTATACAAATGGGGGCAATCATTTTTTTGTTCTCCTATTTTGGAAATTGGCTGGACGAAAATTATCCAAATTCGCATAATGTATTCGTCAAAATACTGACATTGGTGGGAGTTGCACTTGCCTTTTATAATTTAAACAGACAGTTAAAAGACATCAACAAATCTTCATAAACCTAAATGAATTTAAAAAAATATCAGCCCTTACTTGAGGTTTTAGTGATTTCTCTTTTGTTTTACCTCTCCCACAAACTGTTTTTCATCCTGAATGAAACCAATCCAAAATTTCAAGATTTCCATTTTCCAATTGAATACATTTATGGTTTTTTCTTTACTTGCTCACTTGTTATTATTCTTATATTGATAAAAGTGAAGGAAAAAAGTATTGATAATGTAGGCAATACCTTCTTATTAACTACCTGTATCAAGATGGCAATTTCATATACGATTTTGTTGCCAATTTTACAATCTAAAAATTTAAATAGGGATGTCGAAAAAATTGATTTTTTCATCATTTTTGCCTTGTTTTTAACAATTGAAACCATTGTAACCATAAGAATTTTAAACAATAAGCAATAAATCGTATTTAAAACGACAATTCTTCCATTTTTTTTTATTTAATGCTTTTGGCATATAAATTTAAAATGTACCTTTGCACCCAATTTCAGAAAGTAAAAATTAAGATATTTAACAGATATGGTGATTTCAAACAAACCACTTAGATTTATAATAGCAATTTTAATAGCCTGTTTACCAATATTTGGTTTTGCAAACAATCCATCAGAAGGTACTCCTGTACAAACTGAAACGACAGTCGTTGCGAATGAAGTTGCTCCAAAAGAAGCTGATGAATCTTCCGAAATTAAAGAACAAATTAAAGAAGTAATTGGTCATCACGTTCTTGATGGTCACGAATTTTCTCTTTTTGCAGACAAAGAAACAGGAGCTCACTACGGATTTGCATTGCCAATCATTCTTTGGGATAATGGAGTTCACTTTTTCTCTTCTTCAAAATTCAATCACGGAGAATCAGTTGCCGAATCTAACGGTAACTACTACAAATTACACCACGAAAAAATATTCAAATCTGATGCTACAGGAAAAATTCTTGTTGAAGAGATAAAAACAATTAAAGACGGTAAAGAGATTGTTACTGAAAAAGAACTTCAGCCTATTGATTTGTCAATCACAAAAGGGGTTTTGACAATTATGGTTGTGGCAATGTTGATGTTTTTATTGTTTACCAGTTTAGCAAAATCATATACTAAAAACGGTGGAATTTCTTCTGGTTTTGGAAGGCTTTTTGAACCAATTGTATTGTACATTCGTGATGAAATTGCTATTCCTAACATTGGCAAAAAGCACTATAAAAAATATATGAGCTATTTGTTGACCATCTTTTTCTTTGTTTGGTTTTTAAATATCTTTGGATTGACTCCGCTAGGAATCAACGTTACAGGAAATATTGCAATAACTTTTGGTCTTGCAATCATCACTTTTATAATCACAAATACTACCGCTAACAAAAATTATTGGGGACACATTTTCTGGATGCCAGGCGTGCCAGTTCCGATGAAAATTATTTTGGCTCCAATAGAACTTTTGGGAGTATTTATTAAACCATTTGCTCTAATGATACGTTTGTATGCGAATATTTTTGCAGGACATATTGTATTGATGAGCTTAATTGGATTAATGTTTATTTTCAAAAATTGGTTGGGAAGTAGTTTGTCCTTTATGTTGTCATTCGCCATTTCAACAATTGAGATATTAGTTGCACTGTTGCAAGCTTATATTTTCACAATGCTATCTGCCTTATATTTTGGATCGGCAGTAGAAGAACACGGGCACGAAGAGTCGCACGTTTAATCAGAATGTTTAATTTTTAATACATATTTTTATGGAAATTCCTAAAATCATTGGAGCAGGATTAGTAGTTATTGGAGCAGGTATTGGTATCGGTAGAATCGGTGGTTCTGCAATGGATGCTATCGCTCGTCAACCAGAAGCTACTGGAAAAATTCAAACAGCTATGCTTATTGCAGCTGCGCTTATTGAAGGTATTGGTTTTGCAGCTTTGTTTGCAGTAAACTAAAAAAACAAAAAGCTGCAACGGTTGGTTGTGGCTTTTGTTTCTTAAATTAAATTAAAAGATTACAATATAAAGATATATTATGGAAAAGTTAATAAGTGATTTTTCGTTTGGGTTATTCATCTGGCAAACAATAATATTTGTAGGATTGGTTTTGCTATTGAAAAAATTTGCTTGGAAACCAATTCTTGATGCCGTTAACGAAAGAGAAGAAGGAATTAAAAATGCTTTGCTTTCAGCTGACAATGCTAGAAAAGAGATGCAAAATCTTCAATCTGACAATCAACGTATTTTGCAAGAAGCAAGAATGGAACGTGATTCTTTATTAAAAGATGCACGTGAAATGAAAGACAAAATGGTTGCTGATGCAAAAAACGAAGCTCAAGCACAAGGTTTGAAAATGATCGAACAAGCAAAAGCAGCTATCGAAAGCGAAAAAAATGCAGCTATGGCAGAATTGAGAAAACAAGTTTCTAATTTGTCAATCGAAATTGCCGAGAAGTTATTAAAAGAAGAACTATCTAACAAAGAAGCTCAAGTAAAATTAGTGGAAAAAATGTTAGGCGACGCTAAATTAAACTAATATGTCAAGTACAAGAGCAGCAATTCGTTATGCAAAAGCTATTTTAGATATAGCAGACTCTAAAAAAGTCGCTTCTGAAGTGAGTGCTGATATGGCATTGATTGCATCAACTATAACATCGAATTCAGAATTGAGTTCTTTCATCCAAAATCCGCTAATCGTAACGGAAACTAAAAAGGATGTTGTTTCAGAGGTTTTTGTTTCAGTAAATGTTGTAACTAAAAGTCTTTTCCAATTACTATTGGAAAACAAAAGATTTGAAATTTTGGACGGCATTGCAGTAGAATATAACAAATTGTTTGATATTATGAATGGTGTGGAAGTAGCGAAAGTTACTACAGCTATTCCAATGGATGCAGCTTTGGAAGCTAAAGTTTTGGCTAAAATAGCAACATTTTCATCAAGCAAAAAAATTACAATTGAAAACACGGTAGACCCTTCAATCATTGGAGGATTTATTTTAAGAATAGGCGACAAGCAATACAACGCTTCCATTGCCGACAGATTACAAGTATTAAAGAGAGAATTAAGTAACTAGTTATTTATAAATAATTATGGCGGAAATTAAACCTGCTGAGATTTCAGCAATATTAAAAAAGCAAGTAGAAGGTTTTGAATCTGGTGCTACATTAGAAGAAGTAGGTTCTGTACTTCAAGTTGGGGATGGAATTGCTCGTGTTTACGGACTTTCTAATGTTCAATACGGTGAGCTTGTAGAATTTGACAATGGTCTTGAGGCTATTGTATTGAATCTTGAAGAAGACAATGTTGGGGTTGTACTTTTAGGACCATCAACAGGAATCAAAGAAGGTTCTACTGTAAAAAGAACACAACGTATTGCATCTCTAAAAACAGGAGAAGGAATTGTAGGTCGTGTAGTTAACACACTTGGTCAACCAATTGATGGTAAAGGACCAATTGCTGGTGAATTATTCGAAATGCCATTAGAAAGAAAAGCTCCTGGAGTTATCTTCCGTCAGCCAGTAACTGAGCCATTACAAACAGGTATCAAAGCAGTAGATGCAATGATTCCAGTAGGTCGTGGACAACGTGAGCTAGTTATTGGTGACCGTCAAACAGGTAAATCAACTGTTTGTATCGATACTATCTTAAATCAAAAAGAATTTTACGATGCAGGAAAACCTGTATTCTGTATATATGTTGCAATTGGACAAAAAGCGTCAACTGTAGCAGGAATCGCTAAAATGTTGGAAGAAAAAGGTGCAATGGCTTATACAGTTATTGTTGCTGCAAATGCTTCTGATCCAGCTCCGATGCAAGTATATGCTCCTATGGCAGGTGCTGCAATTGGAGAATATTTTAGAGATTCAGGTCGTCCAGCTTTAATTGTTTATGATGATTTATCTAAACAAGCTGTTGCTTACCGTGAGGTTTCTCTTTTATTAAGAAGACCACCGGGACGTGAAGCATATCCTGGAGACGTTTTCTACTTACACTCTCGTTTATTAGAAAGAGCTTGTAAAGTAATTGCTGATGATGATATTGCTAAAAATATGAATGACTTGCCAGATACTTTAAAAGGTATCGTAAAAGGTGGTGGTTCATTGACTGCTTTGCCAATTATCGAAACTCAAGCTGGTGACGTTTCTGCATACATCCCAACTAACGTAATTTCGATCACAGATGGTCAGATTTTCTTGGATGGTGATTTGTTTAACTCAGGGGTTCGTCCAGCGATTAACGTAGGTATTTCTGTATCTCGTGTTGGAGGTAACGCTCAGATTAAATCAATGAAAAAAGTAGCGGGTACATTAAAATTAGACCAAGCACAATACCGCGAATTAGAGGCGTTTGCAAAATTTGGTTCTGATTTGGATGCTGTTACTTTGAACGTAATTGAAAAAGGAAAAAGAAACGTTGAGATTTTGAAACAAAATCTTAACGACCCTTATACTGTTGAAAACCAAACTGCCATTATCTATGCAGGTTCTAAAAACTTGTTGCGTAATGTTCCTGTGAATAAAGTAAAAGAATTCGAAAAAGATTACTTGGAATTCTTGAACAACAAAAACAGAGCAACACTTGATGCTTTGAAAGCAGGAAAACTGACTGACGAAATCACAGATGTTCTTGAAACAGTAGCAAAAGAAGTTTCGGCGAAATATAACTAAATATAGTTTATTGTTTTTAGTTTATTGTTTGTGGTTCGCCCAACAATAAACGGAAAACAACAAACAACAAACAGCATATAAATGGCAAATTTAAAGGAAATCCGTAATAGAATTACTTCCGTTTCATCGACGATGCAGATTACTGCTGCGATGAAAATGGTTTCTGCAGCAAAGCTAAAGAAGGCACAAGATGCCATCACAGCAATGCGGCCTTATGCCGAAAAATTAACGGAATTACTACAAAATCTTTCAGCTACTCTTGACGGAGATGTTGGGGGAGAATTCACAAAACAACGTGAAATCAAGAAAGTATTGGTTGTTGCCATCACTTCGAATAGAGGTTTGTGTGGTGCTTTCAATACCAATGTTATCAAAGAAGTTAAAAACCGTGCTGATTATTACGCAGGAAAGCAAGTTGATGTTTTTGCTATCGGAAAAAAAGGAAATGATATTTTGACTAAAACGCTTACGGTTGTAGACAATCAAAGTCACGTTTTTGATGCATTAACTTTTGAAAATGTTACTGTAATTGCTGAGACATTGACTCAGAAATTTGTTACTGGTGAGTATGACAAAATAGAATTGGTATACAATCAATTTAAAAATGCTGCAACTCAAATCGTTCAAGTAGAACAATTTTTGCCTTTGGCTCCAATACAATCTGATAAGCCAGCTTCAACAGGTGATTATATCTTCGAACCTTCAAAAGAAGAAATTGTTTTGACTTTGATTCCAAAATCATTGAAAACACAATTGTACAAAGGAGTTAGAGATTCATTTGCATCTGAACACGGAGCGCGTATGACTGCAATGCACAAAGCAACAGACAACGCAACCGAATTGAGAGATCAATTGAAATTAACATACAACAAAGCACGTCAAGCTGCGATTACTAATGAGATTCTTGAAATCGTTGGTGGAGCGGAAGCTTTGAAAGGATAATATTTTTTTTAGAATATATATTAAAAAGTCCCGCAATTGCGGGACTTTTTTTGCTTTTTGTATTTTATTAAGGATATAAAATTTACATAAAATTGAATTTAACTCAAATTCAACAAATAATTATTGTTAAGCTCACAATAAATTAACCTTTAAGGTTTTTATTGAGAATTTGTTAATGTACAATTAACATTCACGATTTTCATTAAAAGTACTTTTGTACCATATTTTAAGAGTTTTTTAATCAATATTATTTCAATGAAACTATCTTTCCTTATTCCTTTTTTATTTCTTGTTTCTTCTGTGTTTTCTCAAAACTCATTTAAAGAGGAGAAAAAAGAATTTTCAAGAACTTTAACTAATACTAACGATGGCTCAATAATAAAAGGTACAGTGATTGAAGAAGCTACTGGAAAACCATTACCAGGTGTTCAAGTTATAGTAGTGGGAACAAAGTTGTTTACTGTTACAGATTCTGACGGGAGCTTTAACTTGAGAAAAATGGAAGCAGGTAAATACAACTTGCAATTTTCGTTATTTTCTTTTTCAACCAAAATTATTTCAGATGTAGAAGTTATTAATAACGAAGCAACAGTATTGACTGTTTCTTTATCGGAAATGAATGGAGTTCTTGATGAAGTTGTAATAAAAACTGTTAAGGCAAAAGCAGAATCAATCAATTCACTTTTGACAATGCAAAAAAACAGTATTCGAGTTTCTGATGGAATTTCGGCCGAAAGTATAAAAAGAACCCCAGATAAAACTACTTCTGATGTTTTAAAACGTATTAGTGGTGCTAGTGTTCAAGACAACAAATTTGTTATTGTTAGAGGTTTGAATGAGCGTTATAATACGTCGTATTTAAATGGAGCTCCTCTTCCTAGTTCTGAACCAGATAGAAAAGCTTTTGCATTTGATATTTTTCCGGCTAATATGATAGATAACTTAGTTATTTATAAAACAGCATCTCCAGATTTACCTGGAGAATTTGCAGGTGGTGTAATTGAAATTAATACAAAGGCAACTCCAGATAAAAATTTTCAAACAGTTTCAATTGGAGGTTCTTATAATACCATTACTACAGGTAAAAACCGATTATATTCTCAAGACACAAAAACAAGATTACCTTCCGATTTTCCATCAACTGAAGCATTTCAAAGCATTCAAAAGAATCGTACAGAGAGCAATCTTTTGAATATTGCTGATTTATCCAAAACCTATCAAACGGATTGGAGCTTGAAATATAAAACTTTTAGTCCTAATACTAGTTTTCAATACACATTGGGTAGGTATTTTAAATTAAAAGGAGACGAAAGAGTAGGGATGTTACTTTCTGTAACCAATAATGTTTCTAATGATTATAATGTAATAATTAAAAGAACTTATGAAACTCCAGGAGCACTAAACAAAGACTTGGTGTTAAATAAATATAACACACAAAAGCTTTTTGCTGCTATTGCCAACGTTTCTTTAAAATTAAACACAAGAAATTCATTTAGTTTTAAAAACTTGTATAGTGTAAATAGTTTAAACAAAGTGATAGACGAAGATGGACGCTTGTCTCAAAATGATCCTATTTATGCTAGTACAACTACTCGATTTTATTCAATTAATAAGATTTATTCTGGACAATTAATTGGCGAACATTTCTTGCCAGTAAGTAAAATAAAAATAAACTGGGTTGGTTCTTATAATGCTGTAAATAGAGAGGTTCCTAATGAGCGCAGAAATTCCTATATCTATGTAAAAAATGATGACGGAACATTTACAACACCCTCTGCTTCATTTTCATTAAATGCCATAGGAAGTGAATATCCAGGTTCAATCTTTAGTTCAAAAAATGTAGAATCTATTTTTAGTACTAAAGTTGATGTAAGCAAAAAAATAAATTTTTCAGATTCTTTTAGCGCTGATATAAAAATTGGTGGTTTAACTCAAGCAAGAAATAGAGACTTTCAAGCTAGACAATTGGGATATGTGAAGTTCAATGGTAGAATAGGGAATGTAAATTATGGTAATAGCACATTTTTATCTCCAATTTCTACTCAAGGAAACGAAACTATTTTTAACGCTTCGAATATGGGAATTCTTGGACCAAAATCTAGTGGATTAGTACTTTATGATGGTACAAAAGGAACAGATGCCTATACAGCAGAATCTAAATTAGACGCTGCCTATGTTATGGTAGATAATGCTTTTAATAAATTTAGGGTTATTTGGGGAGCAAGATTAGAAAATTATTCTCAAAAGTTAAATTCAAAAGAAGACTCTGGAAAACCAATTTTAGTTGACAAGTCTAAACTTGATATCTTGCCGTCTATAAATATAATTTATAGTCTTAACAAAAAACAAAATATTAGATTAAGTGGTTCAAAAACTTTAAACCGTCCAGAGTTTAGAGAATTAGCACCATTTGTTTTTTATAATCCTGAGACCGCACATAATACTGAGGGAAATCCAAATTTGAAAATTGCTACTATTGAAAATGCTGATTTGCGATATGAACTTTTCCCGGGGAAAGGGCAAGTATTTTCTGTTTCTACTTTTTATAAACGTTTTACAAATCCTATAGAAATTCAAGCCAAAGCGAATAATACTGATAAGTATGAAAATGCAAAATCAGGACGAAATTTTGGAGTAGAGCTTGAATATAGGACTTTATTCAGTTCCATATTTGGATCTAAAGAAACAAAAATATTAGATGATTTAACGTTTTTTACCAACTTGGCTGTTATACGTTCTAAAGTAGATATTTCTAATTTAGTGAATTCTCCTACACTGGTAGATATTCCAATGCAAGGACAATCACCTTATGTTTTTAATGCAGGATTACAATATATGAATAAAGAAAAAGGTTGGTCTTCGGCTTTAAATCTTAACAAAATTGGAAATAGAATTAATATCCACGGAAACCAAACAACAGGTAGTTCAACACCAGCTTATTGGGAAAAAAGCAGAGCTTTTTTAGATTTTCAATTAGCTAAAAGTTTCTTGAAAAATAAATTAGAATTGAAACTTAATATTCAAAATATCTTGGCTCAAGATTTAATTATTTATCAAAATAATGATTTAGAAAGCACCCCAAAAATAAAAGGATTCAAATCAGTTATGAATTCAGTTTTTACGGGAGACTCTCAAAATAAAAATGGGTATAATAGCAAGGAAGACGATTTGAACTTTAGTACAAAATTTGGACAATCTTTTTCACTTACATTAAACTATAGTTTTTAAAAACAGAAAAAGTTTTAAAAATTTAATTATAAAAAACCTTGAAGTTATGCTTCGAGGTTTTTGCTTTATTAGTCAACTTAACAATTAAATAACTTAATAATGATGTTTCTATATTATTAAGATAACCCTGATTTTACATATCGACTCTATTTTTGCTTTATAACATAACAAAAAAACACAATGAAAAAAATTTACGTTTTATCAATGCTTTTATTAGTAAGTTGCGTTGGTTTTGCACAATTCACCTCAACAACTTATCGAGGAGCATTTGCACCAGCACCAACTCCAATGTGGACAGACACTTGGACTAACTTCGACCCACAAAATGCAGTTTATCCAGCAACAAATGTTGATGTAACAGCAAATATTACAGTAGACACACACTGGACAGTAGGAAACACATACTATTTGAAAAATCAAATTTATGTAAAAAACAACGCGACTTTAACCATTGATGCAGGAGTAGTTATCAAAGGAGATCATCTTGCAACAGGAGCAGGTTTATTTGTTACTAAAGGGTCAAAAGTTAATGCCATAGGAACAGCAACTAATCCAATTGTATTTACTTCAGATCAAGCTCCAGGAAATAGAGCAGCAGGAGATTGGGGAGGAATAATATTGTTAGGAAAAGGATCATTTAATATCAATGGAGGTGTAAACAATATTGAAGGTATTACAGCCTCAGCAGATACACAATACGGTGGAGGTTCAACACCAGATGACAATGACAATTCAGGAACATTAAAATATGTTCGTATAGAATTTGCAGGATATGTTTATGCAGTAAATTCTGAAATCAATGGATTGACATTTGGAGCAGTAGGAAGAGGAACGACAGTTGATTATGTTCAGGTTTCTTTTGCTAATGATGATTCGTTCGAATGGTTTGGAGGAACAGTAAACTGTAAACACTTGGTAGCTTTTAGAGGATTAGATGATGATTTTGATACGGATAATGGATTCAGCGGAAACGTTCAATTTTGTTTAGGAGTAAGAGATCCACAAATTTCTGATGTTCCAGCAATTTCAACATCAAATGGATTTGAATCAGACAATAATGCAACAAGTGATGCTGTATCACCATACACAAGTGCATTATTTTCAAATGTAACGATAGTTGGGCCACATAAGAGAGTTACTTTGCCAAATGGAGGAACTTTAGCAGTTGGTTTTGGTAGAGATGCGCAGTTGAGAAGAAACACTAAACAAAAAATATTCAACACTATCTTTATGGATTACAACAACGGTATTAACGTTGATGGTGAAACTACTGAAACAAATGCGTTTAATAATGAGTTAAAATTCAAAAACAACATTATAGCAGCAACTGTTACAGGTAAAACTTATTACAAAGCAGCAGCGCCAAATAATGCAAGTTTTGATATTGCTTCTTGGTTCACAACAAGCAACAATACAGCAGTAGCTTTAAGCGATGGAATACTTATTAAACCTTACGATTTGACAGATGCTCAAGTTTACACAGGATTAGATTACAGACCATCAACAAGTTCAATTGCTGCAACTGGTGCTGATTTTACTGATGCAAGTCTAGTAGGAAATATTCAATCTACTTTCTACTACGTAGATGTAGATGGTGATGGATACGATTCAGGTACTGCAGTACTAAGCGATGCAACTCCGCCAACTGGGTATTCACTTACTACATTGGGTTCGGATTGTGATGATACAAATTCAGCTATACACGCTAATTGTCCTACAATTACAACGGTTCCTTACAGAGGAGCATTTGCACCAGCTCCAATTCCAATGTGGACAGACACTTGGACTAACTTCGACCCACAAAATACAGTTTATCCAGCAACAAATGTTGATGTAACAGCAAATATTACAGTAGACACACACTGGACAGCAGGAAACACATACTATTTGAAAAATCAAATTTATGTAAAAAACAACGCGACTTTAACCATTGATGCAGGAGTAGTTATCAAAGGAGATCATCTTGCAACAGGAGCAGGTTTATTTGTTACTAAAGGGTCAAAAGTTAATGCCATAGGAACAGCAACTAATCCAATTGTATTTACTTCAGATCAAGCTCCAGGAAATAGAGCAGCAGGAGATTGGGGAGGAATAATATTGTTAGGAAAAGGATCATTTAATATCAATGGAGGTGTAAACAATATTGAAGGTATTACAGCCTCAGCAGATACACAATACGGTGGAGGTTCAACACCAGATGACAATGACAATTCAGGAACATTAAAATATGTTCGTATAGAATTTGCAGGATATGTTTATGCAGTAAATTCTGAAATCAATGGATTGACATTTGGAGCAGTAGGAAGAGGAACGACAGTTGATTATGTTCAGGTTTCTTTTGCTAATGATGATTCGTTCGAATGGTTTGGAGGAACAGTAAACTGTAAACACTTGGTAGCTTTTAGAGGATTAGATGATGATTTTGATACGGATAATGGATTCAGCGGAAACGTTCAATTTTGTTTAGGAGTAAGAGATCCACAAATTTCTGATGTTCCAGCAATTTCAACATCAAATGGATTTGAATCAGACAATAATGCAACAAGTGATGCTGTATCACCATACACAAGTGCATTATTTTCAAATGTAACGATAGTTGGGCCACATAAGAGAGTTACTTTGCCAAATGGAGGAACTTTAGCAGTTGGTTTTGGTAGAGATGCGCAGTTGAGAAGAAACACTAAACAAAAAATATTCAACACTATCTTTATGGATTACAACAACGGTATTAACGTTGATGGTGAAACTACTGAAACAAATGCGTTTAATAATGAGTTAAAATTCAAAAACAACATTATAGCAGCAACTGTTACAGGTAAAACTTATTACAAAGCAGCAGCGCCAAATAATGCAAGTTTTGATATTGCTTCTTGGTTCACAACAAGCAACAATACAGCAGTAGCTTTAAGCGATGGAATACTTATTAAACCTTACGATTTGACAGATGCTCAAGTTTACACAGGATTAGATTACAGACCATCAACAAGTTCAATTGCTGCAACTGGTGCTGATTTTACTGGAGTTAGTCTTGGAACTGATAATTTCATAGCAAGTTCTGAATTTTCTTTAGTGGTTTATCCAAATCCATCTGCAAGTACTTTCAAACTAAACTATATCTCATCTAGTAATGAAAAGGTAAAAGTTGATGCTTATGATCTTACAGGTAGATTATTAGAATCTCGTAATGTAGAATATACTAATATCAACAATCAAGAAATAGGTAATGGATATGCTCCAGGAGTTTATATAGTTGTTTTAAAACAAGGGAACATTACTAAATCTGTTAGAGTTATCAAAAACTAAATAGTTTTTAAATTTGTCTCGTCCTAAAAAAACGATACAGATTATTAGATATAAATTAACTATTAAACAGTAGCAAAAACGTTTTTGCTACTGTTTTTTGTTTTATAAGTTCTCATCTTACTTTTGTTTTGAGAATGCCTTTTGTTTTTTTAAAAGCTTGACGGATCCCCTAAAACCTATGGAGTAGCAAAATTTAAGCATAAATATTAGTTAGCCTGAAAAGGAAGAATTCGGAGCCTCTTATGTTTAAACAAAAAACAAAACATCTCATAGACTATAATTCCCTTTAAAATTCATAATAGTTAGACTAAAAATTGTCGATAAATTGGGTTATTAGTATTAAATGAAGTAGATTTTTACAGAATATTTACGTTGTTTTAAAGCGTATTTGTATAAATTGCGACACAGAATATTTAGAATTAAAGTCGACATGTCAAATATAAATGCAGAAAGATTACGTTTAAAATTAAGGAAAGATAATAAGGGTTGGAAAAAATGGGGACCCTACTTAACCGAACGTCAATGGGGAACGGTTAGAGAAGACTACTCAAATAATGGCGATGCTTGGAATCATATAACACACGATATGGCACGCTCTAAAGCCTATCGCTGGGGAGAAGAAGGCATTGGAGGAATTTCAGATAATAAACAACATATTTGTTTTGCTTTTGCTTTCTGGAATCATAAAGATCATATTCTAAAAGAACGCTTTTTTGGTTTAACCGGAAGCGAATCGAATCACGGGGAAGATGTAAAAGAAATCTATTTTTACCAAGATTCCACTCCCACTCATTCCTACCAAAAAATGCTCTACAAGTATCCGCAAGGTGCTTTTCCGTATAAAAAATTGGTTGATGAAAGCAGAAAACGCTTTCGATTAGAACCCGAATATGAATTGCTTGATACTGGAATTTTTGATAAAGATGCCTATTTTGACATTTCTATGGAATATGCTAAAGCGGATGAGCAAGATCTTTTAATTAAAGTTACCGTTGAAAATCGCTCAAAAATTGCTGCGCCAATTACTGTTTTACCAACCGTTTGGTTCAGGAACACTTGGTGTTGGGGCTATGAAAAATACAAATACAAACCAAATTTAAAAGGTGTTGGCAATTCACATATTGAGGTAAATCACCAAGTGGTGGGTCGTTTCAAATTGTATGCTGAAAATGCAGATGAATTTCTGTTTTGCGATAACGAAACAAATTTCGAAAAATTATACCATTCTCCTAATCTAACGAATTATACCAAAGACGGTATCAATAACTACGTTGTAAATAAAGTTAATGAAGCAGTAAACCTAAATCATATCGGGACTAAAGCTTCTGCAAAATATACTAAAACCATTCCCGGTAACGGAAAAAAAGTATTTAGACTTCGTTTTACCAATAAAACTTCAGCAAATGCTTTTGAAGATTTTGACGATGTTTTTGAACAACGCAAGATCGAAGCCGACGAATTTTATGCTGCTTTACAAAAAGGGATTGAAGACGAAAATTTAAAATCAATTCAACGTCAATCTTATGCAGGAATGCTTTGGACAAAACAGTGGTATTATTACAATGTTTTCGAATGGATAAAAGGGGATCCATCGATGCCCAAACCACACAAAGACAGAAAAAGAGGAAGAAACAACACTTGGAAACACCTTTATACGGCCAATATTATCTCGATGCCAGACAAATGGGAATATCCCTGGTTTGCTGCTTGGGATTTAGCTTTCCACACCTTGCCTTTGGCACGATTAGATCCCGATTTTGCCAAAAGACAATTGTCGGTTATTTTAAGAGAATATTACATGCATCCTAATGGTCAAATTCCTGCCTACGAATGGTCTTTTTCGGATGTAAATCCTCCCGTACATGCTTGGGCAACATGGAAAGTCTATGAGATTGACAAAGAAATGAATGGAGGAAAAGGAGATACTGCTTTCTTAGAACGCATTTTTCATAAATTGTTACTCAATTTCACTTGGTGGGTTAATTTAAAAGATGAAGGAGGTAACAATATTTTTGGAGGCGGATTCCTCGGGATGGACAATATTGGAGTATTTGATCGTTCGGCTGATTTGCCAACAGGGGGTCATTTAGAACAAGCTGACGGAACAGGCTGGATGGCGATGTACAGCTTAAATATGTTGCGTATAGCCTGTGAAATTGCCATCGAAAATCCGGTTTATCAAGATATGGCTTCTAAATTTTTCGAACATTATTTGCACATTGCAGGAGCTATGCAGTCTATCGGCGGAAGCAAATTAAATCTTTGGGACGAAGATGATCAATTTTATTATGATATGCTTCATAAAGAAAATGGGGATGCCGAATTACTCAAAGTTCGTTCGATGGTAGGGTTAATTCCTTTATTTGCCGTTGAAGTATTAACACCAGAATTGTTAGAAAAATTACCTGATTTTAAACGCCGTGTAGAATGGGTTTTAAATAACCGACCAGACTTAGCGAGTTTAGTGTCAACTTGGCATAATACAGGAACAGGAGAAACCCGATTACTAGCTATTTTGAGAGGACATCGAATGAAAATGATTATGAAACGGATGTTTGATGAAACCGAATTTTTATCCGATTATGGCATTCGTTCCCTTTCTAAATATCATAAAGAAAATCCATACAAGTTTAGTTATGAAGGCGGAACCATTCAAGTAGATTACACCCCTGCTGAAGCTACTGGTGATATGTTTGGAGGAAACTCCAACTGGAGAGGCCCTATATGGTTCCCAATGAACTTTTTGATTTTAGACTCATTAGAGAAGTTTTATAACTATTATGGTCCTGAATATGAGGTAGAATATCCAACTAACTCTGGAAATGTAATGACTATTGATGCTGCTGCAAAAGAAGTTTCTAAACGATTGTTGAGTATTTTTGTCCCAAATTCAGATAAAAAAATTCCAATGTATGGAGACTATGATAAGTTTCAAAAAGACCCTATGTTTAATCAAAATCATTTATTCTTCGAATATTTTGATGGTGATACCGGAAAAGGTCTCGGTGCCAATCACCAAACTGGATGGACAGGACTTATTTCAGAAATCATCCGTCATTTGTATGTAAAAAAGGAATAGATAAAAATTAAGGAAAAGACTTTTTTAAATGTGCCGTCCCCAAAAAGTTAAGCACTATTTGAGGACACGTCAAAAATAGCAATCAATGCAATATGTGATGGATGTGGTGGCAAAAAAGTATGCCAACATAGGAAGTCTAACCAGCATTGGCGAAATTTTATATTGGTACATCAAGAAAAAAATATTGGAATCACAAGAATAAATCCAATGTTATAAAAAAGAGGAACACCTAATTATAAATCCCGTAAGCAACTTTCCCTACTGACTATATTTTCTTCCAAAAAGCTGAATTATACAATCCGCAATTACCTTTGCCGCGGCACTTTTTGCTACTAACTTTCCTATCATTTCGCCAATACAAATAACAATTACTATTGAGCCATCCTATCACCAATCCCTTTTTGTACCGCAACTGTAATTTTCGAATAAGGAATCCCAAGTGCAAGTCCCGCAATTTTAGATAAACTTATAAAAAAAGTCGTTTTTGTATTGGATAACATTGTTGTTCAAAAAAAATAAATAAAATTCCGAACTCAATGTTTGTGGCACATACTGACAGTTCGCTCCTCTGGAGCTTGTTTTGGGCGAGACTCACTTTTTCTACAAACAGTCTGTCCCGATGGGACTGAAATAGCTCCGTTAGGAGTGAACTGTTTGTAGAAAACAGTAATTTTTGTTGAATAAAGCTCCGAAGGAGCGACCTGTTGATTATTCATAAAATTTTATCGGACAACAATGATTGGATAAATAGTAATACTCTAAAAATAAACCCTTTGTTTTATTGCGCAATTTGCATATAAAAATACGCAGAACAAGTATTTAAAATCGAGAAGTTATGGTATTATTGCACAGTCTGATGGTGTATTCCTAATGAATAATTTGTGAAAAAAAAGTAATTTGTGGAAAACCATAAATTCAAAAAAATATGGAAAAAAATACTTCCCAACATAAAATTTATTACTCAATTATTGCACTGATAATGCTGATATTTTTTGTAATCTCATTTATTACTAATATCCTTAACTCTATCATAGTAGATGTTAAAACAAGTTTTGACCTGAGCTTGACACTTACTGGTTTGTTGCCATTCTCATTCTTTATTGCTTATGGTGTAATGTCAATTCCTGCGGGATTTTTGTCCGAAAAATATAGTGATAAAAAATTATTAGCTGTTGCTTTCTTTGTAATGATGCTAGCGTCGTTACTTTTTGTTGTTTTCCCAGGGTATGCAGTCTTTAGCTTGACGCTTTTTAGTTTGGGATGTTGTATGGCGGTGCTGCAAGTAGTCATTAATCCAATGTTGCGAGTTGCGGGAGGTGAGGAACATTTTGCATTTAACTCCGTATTAGCACAAGTAGTTTTTGGTTTGGCCTCATTCGCCAGTCCTTATTTATATCAAAATTTGGGAGGCACGGTTACGAATGATAATTATATAAGCAAGTTATTAAGAAGTTTAGTTCCCGAAAATCTGCCTTGGGCCTCTTTATATGTTGTTTTTTCCTTAATCTGTCTGGTGTTGTTTCTGGTTGTACTCTTAACTAAATATCCCGATTTTGAAAAGAATGAGGACGAAAGAGCCGGTGATTCAGGTTCTTATTGGAGTCTTTTGAAAAACAAATGGACACTTCTTTTTTTCATTTCCATCTTTTGCTATACAGGAATAGAACAAGGAATAGGAAATTGGATTTCACAATTTTTAAAAGAATATCACGGCTTCGACGAAAAAATCATTGGCGCAAATACTGTAGCCTATTTTTGGGCAATGCTTACCATTGGTTGTTTATTAGGATTAGTCTTGTTGAAGATAATAGATAGTCGAAAGCTTTTAATAATAGCGTCAATTGCTGCAATCACGGCCTTGCTCTTTGCATTAAACGGAAGTGCAGAAGTCGCTTTGATTTGCTTTCCAATGGTTGGTTTTTTTATATCCGTTATGTGGTCGATCATTTTCTCTTTGGCCTTAAATTCTGTTAGCAGCCATCACGGCTCTTTATCCGGAATTTTATGTACTGGGATTGCTGGTGCTGCCATAATTCCTTTTATTGTGGGTTGGATAGGAGAATTGACAACACTAAAAATGGGGATGTTTTTCCTTTTAATTCCAATGGGTTTTGTTTTATCTATAGGATTTTGGGCGTCACCATTAGTAAATAATAAAACAATAAGTTTAAAAAAATCGGATTCATAATTATGAATAGTATAGTATTAGGGATTGACATTGGAGGTACCGAATTAAAAATTGGAAGAGTTGAGAATGGTTTAATTGTAGAACAAATTTTTAGAACCGTTGATACAAAAGCGACAAAAGAGGAAACGCTTTCTTCTCTTTTTGAAGCAATAGATAGCACAATTAATTCAGAGGTAACTGCCATTGGAATTGGGGTTCCAGCAGTTGTTGATCCTGTTACTGGGATTGTATATGATGTACAAAACATCCCTTCTTGGAAAGAAGTGGAACTGAAAGAACTAGTCGAGCAACGCTATAAGCTACCAGTTTTCATCAATAACGACGCTAACTGTTTTGCCTTGGGCGAAAAAATATATGGAAAAGGAAAGCATTATGAGAATTTCATAGGTCTTTCCATAGGAACTGGAATAGGAATGGGAATAATAATCAACGGACGTTTATACAATGGCGTTCTTTGTGGTGCTGGTGAAATAGGTATGCTGAACTACAAAGATGGTATTATGGAAGATTATTCCAGCGGCCATTTCTTTACATCTATTTACAAATCGAGTGCTAAGGAATTGAGTCAAAATGCTGCCGAAGGAAACGAAACTGCTCTAAAATCCTTCAATGAATTTGGATTCCATTTAGGCGAGTGTTTAAAAGCTATTTTATACACTTACGCGCCCGAAGCCATTATTTTAGGGGGTTCTATTAGTAAAGCATTTCCCTATTTCAAAAAAACAATGGAATTGTCTCTTCAATCATTTGCTTACCAAAAACAAATTCAGAATCTAAAAATAGAAACTTCAAACTATGAGGGAATTGCCATTTTGGGTGCTGCTTCTTTATGTTTACAGGAATAAAATAGTCACTTTTATAATAACAATTAACTTAACGTTATTTATTGCCAAAGAGAAAACAGTTCTTTAGGTTTTAAAGTAATGTACTGAGTTATTATATTTATAGTCTATTTATACTCCTGAAAACAACAAACTATTTTATTACTAAAACCATACTCTTCTTCTCAATCACTCTATAAAGTTAATGGCCAAATATGCAAATAAAAACCTAGCTTTATTTTCATCTACTTTTTGGTTTTTTGATTATAAATAAACCGTAAAATTTTAATTAATCTCATTCTAAATTAAGGTAAAAATCATACGGTTTTAAAAAGTATGATTTAAATCATACTTTAAATATCAGATAAACGGTAATTTTATCGGATAAACAGCAAGTATTGTTCTTTTAATTCAGATTTGGTTAGTAAATATTACATACGCAATACTGAAGATAAATAGAATTTAAAAATTGTTACATATTATTAGTCAAAGCCCCTAGCTATGAAAAACTATCCCCTTTTTTTTATATGTGCTTACTGTACTTATTGTGTAAATTTTATACATATCAAATTTCTGTCTAAACTTCGTCTTAAGCAATGAGGTAATTCAATTTGTAACATTGTGTTAGATTAAATTACCGCCTCCCTCAGTTCCAAATAAAAACTACTTGTTCTAAATGAATGACTGCATTTTACGCACCATCATATTAGGATGAGACAATACGAATTAACAAATAACAAATAATGAAAAAAATTTATTTATTTCTGTTATGTGGTATTATATTCCACGTACAATCGCAAACATCAGCTAATTCTAATTTTTCATCCCCAGATAAAGATCAGCTAATTCAAAAATGTTTAGTATTTCAACCTTTAGTAGATAAAATACCAGTCGAAGTTCAAGCAAGAATTTCGGATTATTATATTCTAAATCACGGAATGGAGATTACTTTTTCTCAAGTTCTTAAAGTGAATGGTAAGGGAGTTTCCTTTCTGACCAAAGGCGAATTAACCCCCACAAAACCTTATTTTCTTTTCCACACATTGAATATTGAAAATGATAAGGCATTCGTTAGATATTATTTTATTTACACTAATAATGGAAAGGAAACTACAATTCCTATAACTATAGATTTTGTAAAAATAAACTCAGTATGGCAAGTGTTTAATTATACCATTTAAAAGAAATAGATTATGATACGAAAAATTACATCAACCAATATTGTTTTAAAAATGATATTTGTTTTTTTGCTATTTTCTTTGCAAATAAACGCACAGTTTAAGATTTTAAATAACGGACAAAGAAGAATTGGAAACGGAGCAGAAAATTCAATAAACTCTTCCGGAAATATGCAACAACCGTTTTATTACAACAGTGCTTTAAGTACTTGGAGACAGTTAACTTATAGTACTTACCCATTAGATATTAGATGGGGAGTTGGCGGAGACGGCACCAATAATTGGAATATTAACGGAAGTATGCAAGATAACCCAATAGTGTCTAATCCTGTATATGACTACACAGGGTTTACAACTACAAATGCTGTCACTGGTGATGGTTATGGCGTCATTAAATTTTCTGGAAATATAACAATCAATTCTCAGTTATTTCTTTTAGAAAACACCTATACCCTTTTACAACCCGATGGGTTTTTTAGAATAAAAGTAAAAATCACTAATTTAAGCGGCACAACTGCTAGTAATGTTAGGCTTTGGGTGGGCACCCGTGACGATTGGGTTGGAGGTTCAGATGGACCAACTAAAGAGAGGGGTAATTTAGTTAATGGTGTATTTACATTAATACCAACTATGGCAACCCAAGCAAAAGCAATTAAGGTGTCTTCTGGAACAGAGGCTATTTTGTTTTTTAGTAATTCTCCTAGGGCATATTCAACTATAAATAGTTGCTGTTCCTTTACAAATGCTACAAACCAAGATCCCGCAACAAATACCATAACCCAAACAGGCGATGGTTCTTACGCTACGTATGTTCGATTTAATGATTTATTGTCAGGGCAAAGTGATGAACTAGATTGGTATTATGCTTCAGGAACATTAGTTGAAATTGCCGACATCATTCTTAAAGTAGCAGAAGCTGCATCTGCAGTAAGTAATATTTCTTATACTTCGGCAGATTATTCTTATTCTGCTTCACAAACTGGAACGACAAGTTATCTTTTAGTTCCTGCTGGATCAACCGTGCCTACTGATGTGCAAATTGAAGCTGGAGTAAACTATTCTGGAGGCACCGTGATTTCTAGCAGCTCTATCCCTAGTGTTGCCAATGTGGCTCATATCTATAATTTTACAGGGCTTACCTATGATTCAAATTATAGTGTATATGCAGTTACAAAATTTTTTAACGGAGTTAGCAATGTATTCACTTCGGTACAGGCTACAAATTTTGCAACTCTTGCTAATGACTTACCTGTTGGTTCAGCAATTGCTAATCAAACAACTTGTATCAATGGTTCTATTAGCGACCTTTCTTTAAACATTACAGATGCATACCCTGGCGATAATACCTATACTGTTACCGGAAGTTCTTCTAATACTAGTTTAGTTCCTAACAGTAATATTGTTATTACAGGCACAGGTAGCTCAAGATCTATCGCTATAACACCAAGTGCCGGGATAAGCGGCACAAGTACTATTACAATTTTAATGACTGATAGTTTAGGGGCAATAGGAACACGAACCTTTAATGTGACTTTTAATGATATTATAGCACCAACAATTACAGCACCTTCAGCAGTTTCGGCAAACACAAATGTTGGTTGTACAGCTACAGGTGTTTCACTTGGAACTCCAGTAACAGCAGATAATTGCGCAGTGGTATCCGTAACAAACAATGCGCCTGTAGCTTTCCCAAAAGGAGTAAACACAGTTATATGGACTGTTACTGACATTGGAGGAAATACCGCAACCGCATCACAAATAGTAACTATTTTAGATGCACAAAATCCAACAATAGCAACATTGACAGCAATAAGTGTCAATGCTAGTGCTGGAGTTTGTAGCTATGACAGTTCACTATTAACCCCACCTACAACTGCAGATAATTGTAGTGTTGCAAGTGTGATAGCTTCTCCCGCAAGTTTAGTGCTAGGTGCAAATACCGTAACTTGGACAGTAACTGATAGTTCGGGATTAACAGCAACTTCTACGCAAACAGTAACCGTGGTAGATACCCAAAATCCAACAATTACAGCTCCTTCGGCCGTTTCTGCAACTACAAATTCAGGGTGTACTGCAACAGGTGTTTCACTTGGAACTCCAGTAACAGCTGATAATTGTACTGTTGCATCCGTTACTAACAATGCTCCAATAGCTTTTCCTTTAGGAGCAACAACCGTAACTTGGACAGTAACAGATGGAGCAGGAAGAACTGCCACAGCGACCCAAACAGTAACAGTAACAGACAATGTAAATCCAACGATTACAGCTCCTGCAACAGTAAATGCAACAACAAATTCAGGATGTACTGCAACAGGTGTTTCACTTGGAACTCCAGTAACAGCTGATAATTGTTCTGTTGCAAGTGTAACAAACAATCACGCATCAACCACCTATCCATTGGGAGTGACAACCGTAACTTGGACCGTAACTGATGGTTCAGGAAGAACAGCTACAGCTACTCAAACGGTAAATGTTACTGATAATGTGAACCCAACAATAACAGCTCCTGCTGACGTTTCTTCAGATGTAAATGGTTCTTGTGTGTCATCATCAGTAGTTTTAGGAACACCAGTAGCGACCGACAACTGTTCTGTTTCGAGTGTAACAAATGATGCGCCATCAACTTTCCCATTAGGTGTTACAACTGTAACTTGGACCGTAACTGATGGCAATGGTAATACCGCAACAGCGACACAATTAGTATCTGTCGGTGATGTGATTTATCCTATTGTCAAAACAAAAAATGCTACTGTTTATCTTAATGATTTAGGTCAAGCGTTAGTAACACCAGCAATGATAGATAATGGAACGACTGACAATTGCGATTTTTCACTTATCGTTTCGCCTAACAACTTCGTTTGTGGAAATGTGGGTGTAAATAATGTGATTCTTATAGCAACAGATGCTAGTGGAAACCAAACCATTAGACCTGCATTTGTAACCGTTGTAGATAATCTACCACCTACAATAACAGCCCCAGCAGCGGTATCGGCTATAGCCAATGCCTCTTGTGGTGCAACAGGTGTTGTTTTAGGAACACCAATTACTGCCGATAATTGTTATATAGATACACCAGCGGTAAATAATGCTCCAGCTACTTTCCCACTAGGAGCTACAACAGTAACTTGGACGGTAACAGATCGTAATGGAAACAATGCAACGGCTTCACAAATTGTAACCGTAACAGATACTCAAAATCCAACCGTAGCTACATTAGACCCAATTAGTGTCAATGCTGATGCTGGAGTTTGTACCTATGCAAGTTCTCAATTGACAGCACCAACAGCTACAGATAATTGCAGTATAGCAAGTGTTGTGTCTACCCCAGCTGTTTTAAGTTTAGGTGATAATACAGTAACTTGGACTGCAACTGATGGAAGTGGAAACACAGCAACCTCTACTCAAACCGTAACAGTTATTGACACTCAGAAACCAACAATTGCATTATCAAATGTTATAGTTTCAGCCAATGCTTCTTGTGAGGCAACAGGTGTAGATTTAGGAATTCCGGTTACAACTGACAATTGTTCTGTTGCAAGCACTTCAAATGATGCGCCAACTACTTTTCCTTTGGGAAATACAACTGTAACTTGGACTGTAGCTGATGGTAGCGGAAATACGGAAACTTCTACTCAAACAGTAACAGTTATTGATGCTCAAAATCCAACAATTGTTACATTAGTCCCAATTAGCGTAAATGCAGATGAAGCTGTTTGTACTTATGCAAGTTCACAATTGACAGCTCCAGCA